>JAUWMT010000009.1 GCA_030613025.1 Candidatus Cloacimonadota bacterium | reverse complement strand
GACGCAAAAATTAGCTTTGAAGCTATCAATTCCTTCTAATTATCATAACTGTTTCAATTCTATATAAATTATATGAATAACTCATGCCTGAAAAGATGGTTGTGAGACAACCCCTTAATGAAACAAAAAAATGCATTAACCGTTTCAACGGTTTCTTGTTTTCTTAAATTTTACTTGTTAGAATGGACTCTTAAATCTCTTGTAATAAGATTTGTATTAAAATGAAAACAAGAATTATAAAAGTCCTTTTCAATAATAATTGACGAATATATACTACTTTAGGAAAGTTAAGCCATGATTAAAATCGGACTTGTGGGTCTTCCCAAGAGCGGCAAAACTACTATCTTCAATGCAGTGACAGGCAGTGAAGCAGAAATATCGGATTATTATTCCGGAGCAACAAAACCAAACCTTGCGACTGTTGAAGTTGTTGATGAGCGTCTCGATTACCTTGCGGAAATTTACAATCCCCATAAAAAGATCTTTGCTACGATTGAATACATAGATTTCATAGGCATCCATCACGATGAAATCAAAAGAGAAATATTTTCAGGTGAACTTCTCAGCATCATTCGTATGGTAAATGCTCTCGGACTGGTCATTCGTGGTTTTTATGTACCCGGCTCTCCTGCTCAACCTGAACAGGATATTGAAACACTGGAAACTGAATTCCTTTTTTCAGACCTTGCGATATGCGAGAAAAAAGTGGATACTCTCGGCAAACAATTTACAAAGGGTGGTAAAAATCCCGACACTGAAAAAGAGCTGAAACTCTTTAAAAAATGTTATGATTGTTTAAGCGAGAATAAGATGCTCAAAACATTGGAATTTACAACATACGAAGAAAAAATCCTCCGCGGATTTCAATTTCTCACCCTCAAGCCAATGTTCATAATACTCAATGTGGACGAGGATAATTTCGGAAAAAATCAGCAGCTCAAAGACAGACTTTCTGATAAGTACAAAATTGTTGAGATCGCAGGAAAATTTGAGATGGAACTTCACCAGCTTGAAGAAGCGGAAGCACTTGAGTTTATGGAAGAGTACAACATCAAGGAATCCGCAGTAAACAAACTAACAAGAATTTCTTACGACACTTTGGGATTAATAAGCTTCTTCACCCTTGGTAAGGACGAAGTGCGCGCATGGACTTTGAAAAAAGGAGAAACTGCACTTGATGCTGCTGCAGAAGTTCACACAGACCTTGCTCGTGGCTTCATTCGGGCTGAACGTTTCACCTATGATGACTTCAAGGAATGCGGCTCGGAAAAAGCGCTGAAAGCATCCGGGAAATTTCATCTTGAAGGAAAAGAATATGTAGTTCAAGATGGCGATATCATTTGCATTCGCCACAATTAAAAAATTATGAAAAATAAAGATAAAGAAAAGAAACCAAAATCGAAGCTGATACTCGGTTTTATACTCATCGCACTTGGCGCCCTGCTGTTCTTTTCATTGCTCTCATTCACTTATGATGATATTGTAAGCTTGAAACAGGCAGAGCTTTCTTTCAGAAAGATCATCTCATTAAATTTCCCCTACACGCGAAATATGATCGGACCCTTCGGCGCAGGATTGGCATGGGTGTTCCAGATCATCTTCAGTGAACCATTTAGTTTTTTCCTTTCAGTATTCCTTTTTATCACCGGCATCCTCTATCTTTTCGGCTCAAAAATTGAAAACCTTACACGTAAACTCGTATTCATTCTTCTCTTTTTCGTCTGGCTAACCCTGTTCTATCTGTCTGTAGGAGGGGCATTCCCGATCTGCAGAGGAATCGTATTTACATTCATTATTGATAAGATATTCTATCCGATTTTCAATAGCATAGGTTCTGCAATTGTGCTTGGTCTCGCTCTATTTGGAACTATTATATTCATTTTTGAAGCACACACTATTTTGAATTTCTTCAAATCACTTTTTTCCCGTCCTGAAAGAAAACCCAAGCCCGATAAAGAACGAAAAAAGAAACCCTCGATCTCTTACAAGAAAGAGGAAGAGATAATTGAACCACCATCTCAGAAAATAAAAAAAGAAAAAAAGAGAAAAGATAAGAAAAAGAAAATAGAGCCCGTTGTCACAAAAGTTCCAAAAGCTACTGATGAGGATGAAAGCTCATATCCCCTGCCGAATTATCATAAAATACTGCAGGACTCTCCTTCAATGACCAAACATGCAATGGAGGAGAAGAAAAAAGAGATCGAAGAAAAAAGCAAGCTGCTTCAATCAAAACTCAAGGAATTTGATATTGAAGGCGATGTGGTGAACGTGAACATCGGACCTGTCATCACGCAATATGAACTGCGTCCTGCACCGGGTACAAAGATCAGCAAATATACCTCTCTTGCTGACGATCTCGCGCTTGCCTTGAAAGCAAAGAGTATCCGCATCGTTGCTCCAATTCCGGGCAAAGACACTATCGGATTTGAGATCCCAAATAATAAGTCGGAATTCATTTATCTGAAAGAAGTGCTTGATACCGATGAAGTGAAAAACAATCCTTCCCCGACACTTATTGCACTTGGCAAAGACATTACCGGCGAGCCAATAATAACTGATTTGAAAGATCTGCGACATCTTCTTATTGCCGGGGAAACCGGCTCCGGAAAAAGCGTGTGTCTTAATACTATTTTAAACACCATTCTTTACCGAGCTTATCCCGATCAGGTACGTCTTATCCTTTTTGATCCTAAGAAGATCGAACTTTCTCTTTATAAAAAAGTTCCTCATCTTGTAAAAGAAGTCATCACGGATTTTGAAGATGTGGTCTATCTTCTTAACTGGGCTGTGAATGAGATGGAGCATAGATATGATGCACTGGCAAAATATCATGTGCGCGATCTTGCAAGCTACAATGAGCTGTGCATCGAAAAGAAAAAGGAAAGAGAAAAGCTGAAAATGGAAGACCTTCCTGACCAGGAAGAGCTTCCCGAAACCATGCCCTATCTCGTTATTGTCGTGGATGAGCTAGCTGACCTGATGCAGAAAATGGCAAAGGATATCGAACGCCCGATCCAGCGACTTGCAGGTATGGCACGAGCAGTGGGCATTTATCTTATTTTTGCCACTCAGAGACCTTCTGTAAATGTTATCAACGGCGTGATCAAGGCGAACTTCCCCTCTCGAATTTCCTTCCATGTTTCATCAAAAACGGATTCCAGAACAATCCTCGATATGAATGGTGCAGAAAAACTCCTTGGCAATGGTGATATGCTCTTCTCGCCCCTTGGCAGAAAACCCCCGATCCGTGTTCATGGCTCGTATGTAAGCACAGACGAGGCGAAAAAGTTGGTTGGTTATCTTGCGCAATTTCCTAAGCCCGATATGGACATCAAACTTCCTACAGAAAGAGGTGATGATCTAGATTTTGCATATGATGACGACCTTTTCCCTCAAGCTGTTCGCTATGCTGTTGAAAAAAAATATGCGTCTATTTCTATGATGCAGAGAAAATTCAGGATCGGTTATGCACGTGCAGGGCGGCTCATTGATCAGATGCAGCGAGCTGGATATGTGCAGGATGCAGAAGGAAGCAAGCCCAGAAAAGTACTCATAAACCAAGACGATCTTGATAGATTAGGATATTAAATGAAAAAATATTTTGTAATACTCTTTGTTGCGATCCTTGTTTGCAATGCCCTTAATGCAAATGAAGAACTCCTCGAGAAATTCCTCAAGATAAACGAGAAAGTCACTACCTTTAAAGCAAATTTTGAGCAGAGAAATTACTGGCCGGAAAGCGACATCGAACATTTCTCTTTTGGTAATCTCTACACCAAGGAAGATAAGATTAAGCTTGAATTTTACTATCCCGAACCCCAGACAATGCTCGGTACAGAAGACGATCTGAGATTCTACTTCCCGGAGAGAAAACAACTGCTAATTCAAGACTGGAGTTACTGGCAAAATTTTATAAATCCTGAACTTCTCGCCAAAGAATATATTGATTATTGCGAATTGAAATCGACAGAAAAATATAGAAATATCACAATTTTCACATTTAAACCAACAGAGGTAATGAGTGATTTCTCCGAGCTTGTTATCCAATTTTCCAATCAGGATTCCCTTATCGAGGTGATCGAATATATGGATAATTATGATAATGAAGTTGGTTTCAAGTTCACGAATCAGGTTATCAACGAAGCAATTCCCGACAGCATCTTTACATTGGAAATTCCCAAGAATGTTTCGATCGTTGATCAAAGAACAACTCAGGAGAATTAGCAGGTTATACTATGATAGTCGTAATAATGGCAGGGGGAATCGGCACTCGATTCTGGCCCTTAAGCACAAAGGAAACCCCGAAGCAATTCTTACATATTCTCGGTCAACGCTCAATGATACAGCAAACCGTTGATAGAATTCTTCCGCATGTTGATCATAAAAATATTTATGTGGTTACAAATGAGAGTCAGACCGGACTGGTAAAAGAACATCTGCCTCAACTTCCAGAAGAAAATATCATTGCAGAACCAATGGGAAGAAACACAGCGGCGTGTATCGGACTTTCTGCAGTTCTTCTCGAAGATAGATATGAAAAAGATGAAACTATGCTCGTGCTCCCAGCTGATCATTACATTGGCAAGCCGGAACTTTTCAGAGAGATCATCTCTCAAGCTGATGCATTTGTGAAAGAACACAGAAAACTTCTTACATTTGGGATTGAACCGACCTATCCTGCAACAGGTTACGGGTATATTGAATTTGGTGAGGAAATTCAGAAGGAGCCAATTCCGATCTTTGCAGTGAAGCAATTTAAAGAAAAGCCCGATGTAAAAACCGCAAAGCGATTCGTAAAATTCGGCACATTTGCGTGGAATAGCGGTATGTTTCTGTGGCGGGTAGATTCAATTATTACTGCAATGCACACTTTGATGCCTTCACTTTACACCTCATTAAAGGAAATAAAAAACTGCTGGAATACTGATAAAAATAGAGTCAACAGGTTCTATTCCGGGTTGGAGTCGGTTCCTGTTGATATCGGCATAATGGAAAAAGCTGATGATGCGCTCGTTGTTCCCATCAGTATTGACTGGAACGACATCGGGAGCTGGCAGGCGCTTGATGAGATGAAGCAGAAGAACGAAAACGGTAATTTTTTTGAAGGCAACGTGCTCGATATAGATGCCCGAAATACCTATGTCTATTCAACTGATAAGAATAAAAAAATCGCACTAATCGGTATTGACGATCTGGTAGTTGTTGACACAAAAGATTCACTCCTCATCTGCAAAAAAGACAAGTCTCAAAAAGTAAAACAGATTGTAGAACGCATCAAACAAGAAGAAAATTAATATGAAAAATAAAAACTTAGTATTCCGTTTTCCGCCATTTTTGCGATGGCTTTCCATTATCGTAGCCCTTTTGGCGCTTGTATGGGCAGTATATTTTATCACTCAAGAATTTTCCACACTTGATAAATGGTACAAAAAAGCAGTTCCTTTTGTTGTGCTTTTCCTTGTGGTAAATGTTTTTTATAAGAACCTATTTACTGTAAATTCTATTCGATTTACTGATTCATCAGTAATTTTTAAACCGCTCCTTCTCAAAGGCATTGAAATACAATTTGTGCAGATAAAGAAAATCGAATTTAATATAAAAGCAGGCAAGTCCATCATTCTTACCTATGAGCATCAAGATAAAACAAAAACACTGTTCATTCCTCGTGGCATTAACAAGATAATCATCGTGCTCTCTCTCATTGCTGATAACGTGCCTGGTATTGAGCTTGATGAATTCATGAAAACGGTTATCACAACAGATAAATAACTCACAATATTTATTCATGAAAAAAGTTCTCATTATTACCTACTACTGGCCTCCAGCAGGTGGACCGGGTGTACAGAGAGTTCTTAAGTTTGCGAAATACCTTCCGGAATTTGGCTGGCAGCCGATCATTCTCACAGTACAAAATGGAGAATATCCCGCTTATGATGAGAGCTTGTTTTCTGATATTCCCAAAGAGTGCAAAGTTTACAAAACTCCTGCTATCGAACCTTTTTCATTATATAAAAAGTTCACAGGAATGGGTTCTGATGAAGCGATCCCGGTTGCTGCCCTTACCGAGAAAAAAAATTCGTGGAAGAAGGAGTTTGCTCATTGGATCAGGTTAAATCTCTTTATTCCGGATGCCAAGATCGGGTGGATACCCTTTGCAGTTAAAGCGGGAAAGCATATTATAAGAAATGAAAAACCAAACATTATCTTCTCCTCATCCCCTCCTCCGACAGTTCATCTCATTGCAAAAAAGCTGGCAAAATGGAGCGGCATAAAGTGGGTAGCTGATTTTCGGGATCCGTGGACGGAGATTTACTATTATCAAACTTCTAACAAAAAAAGAAATAATCTGAGGCTAAAAATTGATAAAATGTTAGAGATGAAAGCATTGCTAAATGCGGATAAAATAACCGCTGTAGGAGAAACGATGCTTAATTTATTCACTTCCAAATGCAATGATATTCTAAATGAGAATAAATTCTTTACAATAGAAAATGGCTTTGATAAAGATGACTTTAAAAATTTGTCTAATGAAAAGTTTGAGAGATTTACCTTATTATGGGCAGGTAATATGAATAAAACACAAAACGCACCGGCTTTATTTGAAGCACTAAAAGATCTGTTAATGACTAAAAAGATTGATAAAAACAAAATTTTGCTTAAATTTGTTGGAGATATTGCCCCAGAAATTGTTCAAACAATAAATAAATCTGAACTTAAAGATATATTTGAAATTAAAAACTATTTACCTCATAACAAGATTGTTAAGCTAATGAAAAAAGCACATATTTTACTTTTAATAATAGGTAATCTAAAAGGGAACAAATTTATTTTGCAAGGAAAATTATTTGAATATTTAGCTTCTAACAACCCAATATTAGCTTATGGTTATATAAATGGTGATGCACACCAAATCCTAAATAGAACTAATGCTGGAAGCTTATTTGATTATAATGATGTAACAAATACAGAAGATTTTATTCTGAAATATTATAACTTATGGTTAAAGAATAAAAAAAAAGATGATTTCAACTTTGGAGAAATAGAGAAATTCTCAAGAAAAAGTTTAACAAAAAGATTAGTTAAAATCTTTGAAAAACAGAAAGGAAAATTATGATAAAAAACGTTCTGGTTTTAGCACCTCATACAGATGATGGAGAATTTGGTTGCGGTGGAACAATTGCAAAATTTATTGAAGAAGGGAAAAACATTTTTTATGTAGCATTTTCAACTGCTAAAAAATCTGTTCCAAAAGGTTATCCAGAAAATATATTAGAAATTGAAGTTAAAGAATCCACAAAAGTTTTAGGTATTCTACCTGAAAACTTGATTATTTTGGATTATGAAGTAAGGAGATTTTCTGAATCTCGCCAACAAATTTTAGATAATATGATTCGTCTTGGAAATCAAATTAAACCTGATATTGTATTTTTACCTTCTACTTTTGATACCCATCAAGACCATAATACAATTTCAAAAGAAGGTTTTAGAGCTTTCAAAAAAACTACGATGTTAGGTTATGAAATCCCATGGAATAATCTGACTTTTAATACGAATTCTTTTATCATCTTAACAGAAGAGCATCTTTCGAAAAAGGTTGAAAGTTTAAAGTGTTATAAATCTCAAACATTTAGGCATTATGCTAATGAAAAATTTGTTAAAAGTTTGGCCGTTACAAGAGGTGCACAAATTGGTGAAAAATACGCTGAAGTGTTTGAAGTAATTCGGTATCTGATAAAATAATTTCTTCAGGATTGACCCACAATATGAAATTATGAAAAAACGGTAGTTATTTTGCAAGGAAAGATTAATATTCTCTTAACAGCAATTGGGTGCCCAGGTGGCACTTCAATAATTCAAAGTTTACGGGAAGATGCTTCTTTACGAATTGTTGGAACAGATATGAGAAAAGATATTCCCGGAAAATACTTAGTAGATGGTTTTTATGTAGTTCCTCCGGGTAGAAGTAATAATTATATTGCATCTATGTTAAATATTGTAAAAAAAGAAAAAATTAGGATAATTCTCCCTCTTGCAACATTTGAATTAAATAATTTAGCTCTAAACAAAAAAGCATTTGAAAAAGAAGGTTGTAGCATCTGTTTATCTGAGAAAAATGCTATAGATACTGCAAATAATAAATATCTTTTATATAAAAAATTTGAACAAAAGAAATTTGTTCCGAAATTCCATACATTCAAAAATTTTGAAGAGTTACAAGAAAAAATGCAAAAATTTGGATTTCCAGAAAAAAAGGTTGTTATTAGGCCCTTCATTAGTCATGGTAGTATTGGATTAAGAATAATTGACGGTAAAATTGATCTTTATAAACAATTTGTTAATCAAAAGCCAACATCTCTTATTATTTCTCTTAAAATATTAAAAGAAATCATTCAGAATAGAAAAATAGATAATTTTATTTTAACCGAATTTTTATCGGGTAGAGAATATGGGGTTGACTTATTGTTAGATCCCAAAACTCATAAAGTCATTACATGTATTGTTAGAGATAATGGAGATGTTACTTTGAGTTCTGTTGATAATGGCAAGATTATTAAGAATCAGGAGCTGTTGAGAATAGCAAAATACATAGCAGAAAAATTAAGATTGAGCTATACAGTTAACATTGATTTCAGAGCAGATGGGAATGGAGAATATAAAATGTTAGAAGTAAATCCCAGACTTCCAGCAACAAGTTTTTTGGCAACATCCGCGGGGATAAACCTTCCATTACTTTCAATATATTTATGCTTAGGAAAAAAAGTTAACATAACCCAAATAAAAGGAAACTTTAAAATATATTCCTACAGGGGTTTTATTTTAATTAATAATAACAAAATAATAAATCGTTGTTGAGCATTAAAATTTTACTTAGAAAATAAGAATATGAGCCTAAAAAAGAAATATTTTATGATGAAAAAAATCTTGCGGGATTTTAGAGCTCCCCCAAATAGATATTCTATACCTGATGATTTGCACTCATCAACACTCAAGGAATATTATTTTATTTTTGATGAAAAGAGAGTTTCAAAAGGTAAAGACCAAGCTCTCATTAATAAATTTGATGAAAACGGAATACCAATCAATAAAACCTACATCGATGTTAAGGAAAAAGAATTTGTTTATTTCCCTATTTCTATTGGACAAATGGGTCTTGCAGTTTTCCATACTTATTTAAAAACTAAATCCGAAAAGGATAAGAACAGATTTCTCAAATTTGTTGATTGGTTTTATGAAAATGCAGAAATAAGTGATGATTTAGGCGTAAGATGGTTAACAGATGTTTCTTTACCTCAATATAAAAATCCAGGACCATGGCAGTCTGCCTTCTCACAAAGTAGAGGAATATCAATACTTCTTCGGGGGTATCAATTAACAGGAAATAAAAAATATGCAGAGATGGCTGAAAAAGCACTGATTCCTTTTACTAAACCAGTTTCAGAAGGGGGTGTAACTTCATTTACAAAATGGGGTCCTTTTTATGAAGAATATACAGCAAAGGTGCCAACCCTTGTCTTAAATGGTATGATTTTCTCTTTATGCGGCATTTATGATTTTGTGCGAGTTTTCCCAAAAAATAAAGTGGCAAGAAAAATATACGAAGATGGCATCCAAACTCTGAAAAATATCTTACCTGAATATGACTTAGGTTACTGGTCTCACTATAACTTATGTAAAGCAGAATGGTATCCTGAAATTGACCCTGCAACAATTGGTTATCAAAGGTTGCACATTACTCAATTGGAAATGTTATATAGATTGACAAATGAAGAGATATTTAAAGAATATGTGGAGATATTTAAAGAGCAAGATAATTTTATCAATACAATGAGAATGTATAGAGTAAAATATACTGCGTTGAAGAAGATGAGGAGACTATAGATAGGATAACGTTTTGGATAATTGTGATAAATTATATGGTAATTCAAGAAATTATTAAATTTCTTGACTGTGTATTGGACTTCTTAGCTAAATAAAATTTTAGATTGATATAAAAAATAATTTAGAAGAGAAAATCTTGAATAAGAAAAAATTAAAAAGATCAAAGAAACAGGCGAAGCAGGTTAAAAAGTCTGATTCTTTTTCTTATATTACAAAAAATATTATTTCTTTATTTTTTTGTGTCATCTTCGTTTTAATTTTATACAACAGTATTGGCGGCTATAGATGGATTTGGGATAGTTTAGTAATTGGTAATCTTAATACGATAAAGAAATATCCCAATTTAACAATCGAGCAAAAATATGAAATAAAATGCGGTTTCGACTATAAATATTTAGATTATATCAAAAAAAATACCCCCGAAGATGCAATTATTTTATTGCCTTCAAGAGAAGAAATATATCCACAAGGTGAAAAATCTGATTTCAATAATAAAGGAGCTTGGGGAGTAAAAAATAAAGCATGGGCAACTTATTTCTTATATCCAAGAAGATTAGTTTATGAACAAGAAAAAGATACAAATCCATTTTATGAGCAAATAAACTATGTGGCAATTGTGAATTATAATGGATATGATAAATTAAATTATAAAATTGATAAAAAACAAAAATATCAAATACTCCCTATTAATATTCCACAAGAAAAATAATGATCATATTAGGAATTATTTTAGTTCTCTTTTTAGGTTTATCAGTAATTAATTGTATATCAAAAAAATTTTCCATCTTAGAAAAAATAGGTTTGGCTTTTCTAATAGGAATTGGATTTGAAACTATTTTTATGTTCATATTTGATATTCTAAACATAAAATTTAATATTATTATGTTGCGTGTAATTTCAATATTTTTTATAATTATCTTAAATATTAACAATATAAAAAATTTTAAAATTCTAGTTAAAAAATTAAAAAAACTCAAACCACAATTTTCGAAAATTAATTATAAAAAAACAAATTTAGTTTGGTTATTCTTTTTTATCTTAATCTGTATATTGCTTTATGGAAGTGCAGCTAAATCTTTATATTGGCCAACTTTTGCTTATGATAATGTAGCCGGTTATGATTTAATGGGAAAAGTGGTTGCAAGCGAAGGCAAAATAAATAACAGTTTATTCGAAATTAACAATACCCCTATTCTTGGTTCAGCACGAAGATGTATTTATCCACCATTAGTTTCTGGAAGTTTTGCTTTTGCATATCTATGTAATTTACCTACTTCTAAACTTATTAGTACTCTTTTTTTCATTTTTTTTGTAATTTCTTTTTATGCTAGTTTAAGATTATTCACCAATAAAACTAATTCGATTATTATTACTTTCTTTACAGTGATAACACCGGAAATGTTTGCTTTCTCTTCTCTTTCAACGACAAATATACCAACAGCCATATATGGTTCTTTATCGATCATTTACTTATATATATGGCTTAACAGAAGAAAACAAAAATATCTAATTATTGCCTCTCTTTTAATGGGATTTAACATCTGGACGAGAAGTGATGCTGTTGTGTTTAATATTGCAGGTTTCATTGTTTTATTATTCGATGCCTTAAAGAATAGAACTTGGAAAGAACTATTAATTTATTCTGTAATTGCATTTTTACCATTTATCGCTTGGAACTTATATATAAAATTTAATATCAATGTTGATCAAAATGTATTCATAAATAAACCATTCTGGGATTCCAATAAATTTAATAGCGTCCTAACCTGGGTTAAAAATTTAGTAACAAATACAAATCTATATGGCATTTCCTTTTATGTTTTTTTTGTATCAATAATCATAAATATAAAAAATATTTTTAAAGAAAAAACCAGTATTTTATTGATTCTATTTTTCATATCATGGGGAATTTATACTTTCTTATTTTATCAGATGGATAATACAAAAATGGATTCATTGGATAGCATGATGAAAGCTTCTTATAGAAGAGGTTTATTTGCATTCATTCCTATCATGTGGTTCTATATCTCAACTAACAAAGTAATAAATTCTTTATTTAATAAGTATGAAATATTTTTATTTTCAAAATAAATTTCAAGAAAAAATTATGAAATTATCTATTATAATGCCAATTTACAATGAGAAAGATACATTAGAAAAGATTGTTGAAAAAGTCCAAAAAGTTTCAATAGAAAAAGAAATAATTATGGTTGACGATGGTTCTACTGACGGAACAAGAGAAATCCTAAAAAAATATGAGAATGTGCAAAATATTAAGATTATTTACCATACAAAAAATATAGGAAAAGGTGCAACTATTAGAACAGCGATAAAATATATAACCGGCGATATTGTGATAATTCAAGATGCAGACCTTGAATATGACCCTAATGACTATTTAAAATTAGTGATGCCTATCCAGAATAAGGATGCTAAAGTTATTTACGGATCAAGAGCGTTAAATCCTGAAAATAAACATTCTTATAATCGTTATTTACTTGGTGGTAAATTGGTAACATTTGTTACAAATATCCTGTTTTCACAAAGATTAACCGATGAACCAACGTGCTATAAAGTGTTTGATACAACATTATTAAAATCTATCTTTTTAAAATGCAAACGCTTTGAATTTTGTCCAGAAGTAACAGCTAAAATTGCCAAAAAGGGTATTAAAATAAAAGAAATACCTATAAGTTATTATCCAAGAAATTTCACAGAAGGTAAAAAAATAAAATGGTATGATGGTATAGAAGCTATTTGGACTTTGATAAAATATCGATTTGTAAAATAACCCATAGAGGAATATATGGACGGAAAATATCTTGTTTTAATAAGTATTTTGTTTAATGTTTTTGGGCAGTATTCTATGAAGTTTGGAATGACAAAATTTGGGGTAGTAGAATTCAATAAAAATATTTTCATAACACTTTTTAAAATTTTTACACTACCACATATCCTTCTGGGGTTATTTTTCTATGGAATTAGTGCTATTTTTTGGATAATTGCTTTATCGAAAGTTGAATTAAGTGTTGCTTATCCAATGTTAAGTATTGGCTATATTTTGATAATACTTATTTCATATTTTTTCTTGAAAGAACCTCTCGGAATTTATAAAATAATTGGAACTTTATTAATAATCTGTGGAATATATTTTGTGTCAAAATAATTGTTCATTTCTTAATTCTTTGCATAGGACACAAAAAGTGATCAGAAAATTGACCCGGCTACAATTGGCTATCAGAGATTGCATATTATTCAGTTAGAGATGTTATATAAACTAACAAATGAAAGGGTATTTAAAGAATTTGCAGGTAAGTTTAAAAAGCAAGATATCTTACAAAATGCAATAAAAATGTATAAAACAAAATACAAAGTGTTGAAAAGGATTGGTCGTTTATAATGTTATTCATCCACCCTGGCTTTTCAAGTTTCGTAAAAAAAGATTACCAAATACTTACAAAACATTTTGAAATAAAAAATTTCTGTTATAAAACCAGCAAAAAATTAACTATAAATTTACAAAGCCAAATTAAGATGTTTGTCTGGTTATTAAAAAATATTTGGTTAGCAAAATTTATTTATATCTGGTTTGCTGATTATCATTCTTTTATGCCAGTTTTATTTGGTAAAATTTTTAAGAAGAAATCAATTATTATTGTTGGTGGATATGATGCTGTGTCAATACCCGAATTGGAATTTGGCGTTTTCTACAAAAAATTCAGAAGCTCTTTTGCTAAATTTTCTTATAAAAATGCAAATATAATAATTCCCGTAGATGAGTCATTGATTGAAAGTGTAAATTACTATATTAAAAAAGATGGACTAAAAATTGGTATAAAATATTTTGTGCCTGGCATAAATACTAAAATTATTACGATTCCTACTGGATATAACTCTAAAATATTGTATAAAAAGAATAAAATAAAAAAAGAAAGAATTGTATTGTCAATTGGTGGAGTTTCATCTCTTCAGACATACAGAAGAAAGGGTTTTGATTTTCTAATTGATATTGCTCGAAAAATGTCAAAAGTGAAGTTTATCATTGTCGGACTAAAGGGTAATATATATGATTATGCAAAGAAACATGTTGCAGATAATGTTGAATTACATAAATTTATTCCAAATAATGAATTAATAAATATTTATTCTAAGGCTAAAGTATTTTGTCAATTTTCATTAAGTGAGGGTTTACCTAACACACTTTGTGAAGCCATGCTTTGTGAATGCATACCGGTTGGCTCTAATGTTAATGGTATTCCACGAGCGATAGGAGATTGCGGTTTTGTCCTTAAAGAGAGAAATGTAGATATGGCAGTGAAACTAATTGAAAAAGCAATGAATTCACATGAAGATTTGGGTAAAAAGGCAAGGGAAAGAATTATGAAAAATTTCACCTTAGGGCAGCGGGAAAATAAGATCATCTCAATTATAAAAAGAAAATACTACTCATGAAAAAAGTAAAAGTATTTATTCCTTTCAGTAGCACATTAAATACAGGGGATGCATCTATTTTACTTAGCACCATAAATTCAATTAAGAAAACATTTAATAATAATTGTGAGATAATTGTGGCTTCTTATCAAGCAAAAATTGCAAACAAACATTACCCAGAAGTAAATTATATGGATTTTAAAAGTTCTATCAAAGATAAAATTTTTAAGAAAGGGAAAACTAGAATCCCAAGAAATTATTTTATTTTATTTTACCAGCACATTTTTGGATGTTTTCCAAAATTTCTTTTGAGGGATTTTGAAAATCAATTACTAAATAATATAAAAAAAGCAGATATTATTATTGCTCCTGGTGGTGGTTACTTAACAGATTCTTATTATATGCAATTCAATCTCGCATTATTTAATTATATTATTAGTTTTAAAAAAAAATTATATTTTTATGCACAATCAATAGGTCCATTTTGGAAAAAAACTACATTTAAATTCTTAAAACCGATTTTTTTAAAGGCTAACTTTATCATTATGCGCGACAATGAATCTATTCAACATCTAAAAAAATTGCTTGGGAAAATACCGAGTAATTGTGAAGTAACAGCTGATGCCGCCTTTGGTTTTTGTGATATAAATAAAAAGGAAAAAATTGAGACAAAAAAAATTGGTATATCTGTTCGGGATTGGGATTTTTCTAATATAAAGAAGTCGCATAAAAAATCCATCGGCAACTATAAAAATAATTTAAAAAAGATCTGTGAGTTTCTCATAGAGGAATATAATTATTATATTACCTTCATCTCTACTTGTCAGGGAGAGAAAGAATATAAAGATGATTCTATTCTTGCATTGGAAATTAAGGGTATGGTCTATGAAAAATATAAAAAAAATATCACTGTAAATCGCGAATTTCACAGACCAGAGGAGTTAATAGAGATATTTCGTGAATTTGATTTCTTCATAGGTACGCGCATGCATTCAATTATTTTTAACTTTTTAAATCTTACACCTTGTTTAGGAATAGTTTATGAATTCAAAACAAAACAATTATTCAATAGAATATCATTAGGCAAATATACATTTGATATGCATTCAGAAAACTACAACCTTTTTAAGAGTAAAATTAAAAACATTATTAAAAACAGATATAAAATTATACAAAAATTAGAAACTGAGATTCCCAAATTACAAGAGTTATCTAAAAAAAGTATTGAATTCATAAAGAATGACTATTTCAAAAGCAACTGATGTTAAGTAAAATTAAAAACACTCTCAAACACTCTGCTATTTACAGCATTGGTAATATCGCCACAAAGCTGATCGGCATCGTCCTATTACCATTATACACAAAGCATATAACAGTATCTGAATATGGTGTACTTGGAATTCTGGAGATTTCAATAATGATCCTCACTCAAGTATTGATATTGGGGCAGTCATCAGCATTTCTCAGATTTCACGATTTACATGAATATAAAGAAAAAAGAAAATCAACTCTTTTTACAATATTTGTCCTTCTATTTAGTACTGGATTGTTATTTAATTTGTTTGGGCTAGGATGTGCATCAAAACTTTCTGCTTTATTTTCAAAACCTTTAGAATTTACAATTTATTTTAAACTATGTTTCATAATAATTTTTTTACGAGTTATAAACAACCTTTTCCTCAGTGTCTTGCGTGCCAAGGAAAAATCTGTATTTTATGCAACTGCAAATATAATTAAAATAGCAGTTATTTTAGGGCTTAATATCTATTTTGTCGCATTTGCAAAGATTGGTGTAAAAGGCATCTTGTATTCATATCTAATCGGGGATGGTTTGCTGTTTATCATTCTCTTTCCAAATATGATCTCTGAGATGATCCCAAAATTTGACTCTAAAATTCTAAAAGCAACACTTACTTTTGGATTTCCTTTGATATTTACTTCTTTAGCAGGAATGTTGCTTAATAAGGGCGACACATACATTCTGAAATTTTTAGTTGATTACAAAGAGGTCGGACTTTATAATTTCGGATACAAAGTTGCCGGAGTTTTGAATGTGTTTCTTATACAATCTTTTTCATTAGGATTACTTCCAATTGCCTATAAAATGTATGGTCAAAAAGGTGATAAAAGATACTATAGTAAAATGCTGACCTATTTTCTGTTTATTCTTTTTTGGGCGGGACTTTGTTTGGCATTCTTTAGTAAAGAAATCATTGAACTGCTTGCCCTAAATCCTGATTATTGGGCTGCTTACCAGGTTGTTCCTTATATTATTCTTGCATATATATTTAGCGGAGCCAAATCTGTAGCAAATCTCGGATTATACTTGAAAAGAAAAACAAAGTATATCGCATATCTTACGATTGGTGCAGCAGTTCTGAATGTTGTTCTCAATTTTATTCTTATTCCAAAATATAAGATGATGGGAGCTGCGATCGCTACAATTATATCTTTCGTTGCTTTGTATATCGTTACATATTTTGTGGCAAGTCGTTTTTACAAAATTCCTTATGAGAACATGAAACTTCTAAAAATGTTGATTCTAGCTATCATTTTATTCTTCTTCTCAACCTTGACAGCAAACTTGAATATTTTACCAAGGATCTTAATAAAAGTTGCTATAATAATTTCATTCCCATTTATCCTTTTTCCATTCAATTTTTATGAACCTATTGAATTGGAGCGCATAAAGCAAGGATGGCATAAATTGACAGGCTTGAAAAAGAAATAAATTTAATTTAAGAGGTTTTGTATGAAAAAAATTGATCAAGATATTACTGGCAATACAAAAAAAATTAACCTGAAACCATATCAGCGCAACATCATTACTTTTGCTGTTGTTTTTTTCATACTCCTGATCGTTCTTTACCCGATGGCATTTCAAGATTTACGCCCCGGCGGAGTTGATGTAATCGGTTCAAAGGGCTCAACACACCAACGATTGGAATATCAAAAAGAAACAGGTAAAACCGTTTATTGGAATTCACCTGTCTTTTCCGGAATGCCAAACTATCATCGGATTGGTGGAAAAGTATTCTCGCTTGATAGCATTATTAATAAATTTTTGGGTAAAATTATTTACAGCATAATCTGGATCTACCTCATTGGCTTCATTGGGATATTTTACCTTCTTCGATTTTTCAAGCTCGGATTCTGGGAATCAGTGTTTGGAGGACTGGGCTTTATTTTTATTCCGCATTTTATGTCACTGCTGAATATCGGGCATTTTGCTAAATTCAGACCGATCATGTATATGCCGATAGTCACTTTCTTCTTCTTGAGTTTTCTCAATAAAAAAAATCTGCTGTGGTTCTTTGGATTCATATTTGCATTCTCTATCCAAATCAGAACCCAGCATTATCAAATTATTTTCTACCAGATCTTGATATTGCTTTTTGTGGGACTGTATTATCTTATTAAGATGCTGATCGACAAGGAGAGCAATCGTTTTATTTTTAAGATTTTACTTATTATCGGCGGCTCTCTCCTCATTACTGCAATGGTTGCGCAACCCCTATTTGTCACGAATGAATATACTCCACACTCCATTCGGGGCGGCACAGGTGAAGAAGAATCAACCGGACTGGATATGGATTATGCGACCGGATGGTCAATGCATCCGGCTGAACTGCTCACTCTCGTTATGCCTCGCTTTTTTGGCGGAACTTCCGGAGAGATTTATAATGGGAACAAAGTTTCACAGCTAAAGGGCAGACAAATTCCCGGATATTGGGGGCACATGCCTTTCACTCAGGTATATGATTATTTTGGTGTTGTTCTATTTTTCTTTGCAATAGTAGGTTTGATCCTTTCATTCAAGAAAGGGTTTATAAAAGTACTTTTCGCTCTGTTTCTTCTGTCGGTTTTCTTGTCTTTCGGAAGGCATCTGCCATTCCTGTACTCGCTATTTTTCCAGCATATTCCATTCTTCAATAAATTTCGAGTGCCTTCGATGATACTGGTTGTAATGCAGTTCATCATGGTTATTTGGGCTGCATTTGGATTCAAACACATACTCGATATCACAAAAGAAAATCTGAAAAAAGTTCAAAATATTATATTGGGTGTAGGAGCATCCCTTATTCTCATTGGATTGATAGTCCTCATCTTTGGTTCATCCTTTCCACTTGAAAAAGCCGGCGATGCTTCACAATATGAACCACAAGTGCTTTCTATGATAAAACAAGCTCGGCTTGATATGTTGCAGACCGATGCTTTACGCATGATAATATTTACACTTCTTACAGCAGCAATTATTCTCCTTTTCATTCACAAAGTAATCCGAAAATATATTTTTATTGGAGCAGTCATTGTTATTTTGCTGATCGACCTTATTCCATACGTGAAAAAAGCAGAGGGCGAACTTTACGATCCTGTAAAACTTGAAAAACAGCATTTTAAACTGAAACCTGCAAACAAAGCAATTTTGCAAGATACTTCTTACTATCGGGTATTCCCTATTACTGAAAATCCATTTAACAACAATGACTGGTCATATTATCACAATTCGATCGGCGGGTATAATGCAGCAAAACTCAGAATTTATCAGGACATAGTTGAGAATTGTATTTTCAAAGGCGCCGACCCGCAAGTTCCGGTGAACTGGAACATTCTTAAAATGCTGAACACGAAATACATTATCTCCTCTTCAGAGCTGCCACAAGATCATCTTGAGCCCTATTATTATGATCAATCAAATAAACTCCTTGTTTACAAAGCGAAGTATGATCCTCAGCCCGCATGGTTTGTCGATGAAGTCATTACTGTTGAAGATCGTGAAAAACGCTTTGATGAATTGAACGACCTGGATTTCGATCCTTCTCAAACTGCAATTCTTGAGGAAGAGTTCCTTTTGCCCGTTGAGAAGCCCGATTCATCCTATGTTCGTACTACTCCATCCTTCAATACAATGAATTATGAAATATTTACTGATAAACCAACCTTATTCGTTGCATCAGAAATATACTATCCGCCCAAGGGTGGCTGGAAAGCTTTTGTTGATGGCAAAGAAGTTCTAATCTACAAAACAAATCACGTGCTGCGCTCCATTTATATCGACTCACCCGGCAAACATGATATTTTGTTTGAATTCATTCCTGAAGTTTTCAAGAAATATTATACAGTTTCACTCATAGCGCATATCTTTGCTTTCCTTTGTTTGATCGCTGTTGCTATCATTACTATTCTTCGGAAGAATGAAAACGGAAAGGGGAAAACGGATGCAAAATAAAAGAATTGAGAAATTTGAGGACTTAGATGTTTGGCAGGAAAGTATGAGAATGGCTGTCGATATTTATAAAAAATTTTCAGAAAGTAAAGATTTCGGATTTCGAGACCAAATTCAAAGATCATCTGTTTCGATTCCTTCGAATATTTATGAAGGATATGATAGAAATTCAAACAAAGAATTCATTCGCTTTTTAAATATAGCACGTGGTTCTTGTGCTGAATTAAGAACTCAGTTATATCTTTCATTGAAAATTGGTTTTCTTCCCAAAAATAAAGCTCTTGAGCTTATTGATAGAACCCGTAAGCTCTCTGCAATGCTCTTTAATCTTATTAAAACCAGAAAGGAAAAATTTTAGTGAGCCATCCTCCCTCCTCCGTTCTCCCTCCTCCCTTTATTTCAATAATTGTACCTGCTTATAATCGTGCTGACGAAATCGAAGAATTCCTTTCTTCATTTGAAAGGCAGACTGCTAAGAATTTCGAGGTGATCGTAGTTGATGATGGTTCGACTGATGATACAAAAGAAGTAGTTGAATTACACAAACTAAATTTTGTATTCCACTATTTATTTCAACAAAATAAAGGACCCGGCGCAGCACGCAATCTTGGCATGAAAAACGCAAATGGTGATATCTTTGTTTTTATTGATTCTGACTGCACGGTTCCTGAAAACTATATTGAAAACCTCACTCGTAATCTTAAAAATGATGATTTCGATGCCTTTGGCGGTCCCGATACCTGTCATAAAAGTTTCTCTCCTTTCCTGAAAGCTATTAATTATTCCATGACATCATTTATTGGAACCGGCGGCACACGCGGCTCAGAAGGAAAACAGCTCGCAAAATACTATCCGCGCAGCTTCAATATGGGCATAAAGAGAGAAGTCTATGAAAAAATAGGCGGGATGAATTCTCTCAGGCATGGACAGGATATGGATTTTTCTAACAGGATTTATAATGCGGGATTTAAAGTAAAATTCCTTTCCGATGTCCCGGTATATCATAAACGGAGAACAAATCTGAAAAAATTTTTCAAGCAGATATTCAATTGGGGGATTACCCGTATCAATCTTGGCAGAATCGATTCCAAGATGTTTAAGCCAATTCATGTGCTACCAGCAATAGCACTTGTTGGTTATATTGTTACAACTATTCTCGCCTTTTTCTTCCCCATTATGAAATATATTTTCTTTGCAGAAAGCTCTCTCTTACTCCTTATCTTAATCTTTGCTTTTATTCAATCAACTGCCAGAAATCACTCGCTGCTTGTAGGCGTTCTTTCCATAATCACTTTGCTTACCCAAGTCATCGCCTATGGTTTGGGATTACTCACCGGAGGGATCAAATCATTATTTGTAAAAAAGGGTGAATGGATTACGGGCTTTACAAAAAAGTACTATAAATAAATTGACTGAAAATTCGTGATATTATGGATATAAAACATAATGGAAAGAATAATTATTTATTTGCGAAACCCAATACGATCATACTTGTTCGGTTTAACCGAACAGTTGTTCTGTTTAACCGAACATTATGGATCAATTAGCTAAAATTTTATCCTCAAAAACTAGAGCCAAAATTTTTGCACTTTTTTTTGGTATTAATAATGAAGAATTGCATTTCAGAGAAATACAAAGAAGAATTAATTTAAGTGTTGGCACCATCAAACAGGAAGTTGACAAACTCACATCTTTAGATTTATTAATTTGTCGAAAATCGAGAAATCGTACTTATTATAAGGCCAATACTTTGCACCCCTTGTACAAATCTATTCATGACATAGTGCAAAAAACCAATGGATTACAACAATTATTATCTCGAACACTCAATGATAAAAATATTATTTGTGCGTTTATTTTTGGTTCTTATTCATCTGGCAATCTCGATTCAGAAAGCGACATCGATTTGTTTGTTATCGGGGATATAACTGCACAAGATTTGTCTTTCTGTTTAAAAGATGTATCGGATATAATAGGTAGAGAAATTAATTATTTTCTTCTATCAAAAAATGAATTTATAAAAAGAAAAAATGAAAATGAGCATTTTGTTACTTCGGTGCTAAATTCCCCAATAAATTTTATATTAGGTGAAAAAAATGACCTTGAAACAATGGGAATTGAATAATTGGCTTAAGAAACATTCGACAAATCGTAAGGAAATTGAAAATTTATTCAAACTTGTTGAGAGAGATATTAATTCTGCGAAAGAAAATACCCATCCGGACTGGATCTTCAATATAGCATATAATGCCGCATTAAAATTATGTACAATTTTACTATATTCCTCTGGATATATGGCAGAACGAAAATCCAATCAATATTACACAATACAGTCAATTACAGAAATTTTGGGATCCAATAAAAACAAAGAAGCCGCTTACCTTGATTCATGTCGGGTCAAACGCAATACATCATCTTATGATTATGCAGGATCAATTTCAGAGAAAGAAGCAGATGAACTACTTGATTTCGTACAAAAATATCATAATGAGGTCAAAGAATGGATGTTAAATAATCATCCTGAATTACTTTCCGACAAATAAAAAACACAACACTAAAGAGATCACAATTTATTTTATCCTCAATCCGAGGAAGATCACGAAGAATACATTAGTAAAGTTGGAGCACTAATTTTTTCGAGATGATATGGAGTTAAAACAGTTTGGAGTTGGCGAGTCTCTCGCTGAAAAATTGGCTGGACTGGACTTGAGAGACGAAGTCCTCGAGTTCAGAACAACAGAACAGAAGTTCGAGCAAGACTTGACTCGCAATGACCGAAGGAAATGTGAGTCGAGAATTGCGACTTTGACAGGTTGTTCTCGACTCGTACTTAGTCATGAGTCAAGACCAACCAGTGTGAGTTCAGAACAACATTATATTCGGGTTGTGTGATTATGCATTCTGAACTCCACCCCGATAAATCGGGATGAAGTCCAGTCTGCGAGTAACCTTTTCACTAAGGAATTAATTATGTCACTATCTCAGCAATATCAGCTTGCGCACTTTATTGTAATTCTCTGCTGCTCCACTTACAGAAGATTCACCTTTGGTGGTCATCTTACTAAAATATATCCCGCTTGGAACAGCTTGTCCTTTTTCGTCTTTCCCATCCCAAAATATACTATGAGGACCGGATTGCATTTTAGAATCAATAAGAGTTCTTATTTTCTGCCCTTTGATATTATAAATCTCAATAGAAATCTCCGAATTCACTTTAAGAGCATACTTGATCGTGGTCGCCTGATTAAATGGATTAGGATAGTTTTCACTAATATGTGTAGATAGCGGGTAAAGAATATCATCGTCTATGCCAAATGGAATAACAGTAACTACAACTGTGTCCGGTTCAGAATAAAGCAGTCCATCATCAACTATTAATGTAAAGGCATAATCCGTAGAATCGCCAACAGTTGGAGATGTAAAGGTTGGATTTGCTATCGTGGAATCCGAAAGTGTGATCCCGGCAGGAGCACTCCAATTATAATTTATACTTCCACCATACGGATCATATGAATCCGAACCATCCAATGTTACTAAGCCACCCATATTTGCTGTAGTATCCGCGCCGGCATCTGCTACCGGATAACAGTTAACTGCTATGGCAAAATCGTCTGCCATTAAAAAGTCATCATTAACACTTACGCATTGAACAGCAAGATAAATATTTTGTCCGGCATAAGAACTGAGGTCATATTCATATTCTGTCCAGGCCACAGGAACAGCGCTTACTGATTCTAATGTCGTTGTGAAATCACTCATATTGTTACCGGTTGTAGAAAGTTTAACATTGAAATCTTGGTCTGCTGAGTACCATGAGCGCGCCCAGAAGGAAAAATTGATCGCCGAATTATCCGATAACCCCAATTGTCTTGTGATAAGCCAATCATCGCTTCCAGAGGGATTCGCTTTCACCCCTATACATCTTGTACCTGAGTGAAATTCACTCCAGCGTTTCCACTTATTACCATCTCCATCATTATCAATTATTGTCCAATCATACCTTGTATATTCAAATCCGCTAAATAGAGGATATACATAAGAGGATGTGTTTGGTATGACACCGATAATTGCCTGTTGATCGTTTGTATAATTATGAGTTCCGGGATTTAAACTATTCAAATAATAATATCCATTGTAAGAACCAGACCATCCCCAATTGAAATGGAAATAGTCAGTACCCTGATAGCCATCACATACAAAAGCATGTCCGGCTCCACTTGAAGGATTTGTGCCTGCATAGAGCATGGGTCGGCTATTATCAAGTTCAGTTGTTAATACATTTTCCCAGTCCAGAACTGAATAATCTTCTTTATAAACAAGTTGTGATGAAGTATCATAATTGAAATATGTTCTTAAAGCGATTATTGCAAAAACAGTGCTTGCACCGGATCCACTGGGACTATAATTCATTTCAACTGCTACGCCGGAATGATAAAGAAGTGTCGCAATAGGTATATTGCTTGAACTAATATTATCCGGCATACTCATCCAATCGTAGTTTGTTGTACTGAAATCAGCAGATAAATTTCCATAAGTAGGATGGTCATAACTATGTAAACCTACACCGGGACTTGGATGATCATGATATTTCATAACTTGCCCCATAGCAGTAGCAACACAGCCCGCATAGACATGTCCACCAGAACCGGAAGCATCTGCAGGACAAAGCTCATTATATGGCCAATTCTGGTTCCATGTAGTTGATAATAATGGCAACACATCTCTTCCTTTACCAAAAGAGGCAAAATCTTTTTTTAGAATATTCTGCCAAAGACCAATTGTTTCATTGTTATCAATATTTTGATCAATTATATAATCGATCTGTTGATGATAATTATCCATCCAATCCGCCAGCGGCGGATGAGTAATGTCTTCTTTTGCTTCAGATATATAAGAGTATCCGAGAATCGGGATCGCAGCATCATCCGCCGACACAATTACAAAGCCGCCCGGCTCAAATGTAAAAATATAGAAACTTGGGTGATCGTTATACTCTTCTATAAAGACGTCTTTGACATTAAAGTTATCAATCTGATATGGTACCCAATGTTGATACCAGTTACAAGCAACTTCTTCAGCTGTCTTAATATCTACAAAATTTCCGTAAAGATTAAATGTAATAAACATAAATAATATGGATACTACGGTTAATATCTTTTTCACTGAAAAACTGTGATTCCTAATCGTTTTTAACATTTTTTATTCCTCCTATAATAGGATTTTTCATGTGTACTACTTAATAATTTGAAGTTAATATAATAGTTACCTCGCATAATCCGCTGGCAGAAAAGGAGATAATCCCAGCCAAAAAGTTGAGTAACTCTCTGACAAAAGCCGGTTGCCTAATTTTGACATTAACATTCTTCATATAACCTATTCTCAAAAATACCCTTTCTTTTTTTGATATCAACTTTCTTTTAGCAACTACACAATTGGTTCATTATCAATTTCTATTTGTGTTATTATCAATTTTTTTAAAATTTTTTTATCTATTAGACATGATAATTGATAAAATTCTGTCTGAAACAATTTTATTATTACACACTTTCTATTAAGATGTGCCCCATTCTTTGGACTGTAATTACATAAATTTTCGAAGCTGGAGGTCGGAAATGATCCCTGGTTCCAGCTTCGTAATTATTCATTAATTTATTAATATTATTTAAATTTTGGGATGAGCTCTTCCAATTTACCTTTCATGCTTTCGACATATTTCTGCCAATAATTCTCAGTGACTTTTTCGCTCATGAAATATGGTGTAAGCACGCATGCTCTCATCACGCGCAAGCTGTGTACTTTATCCCATTCTTCCTTGGGAATTCCAAGGCGTCCTGCAAGCTCTCGTGGAGCATCTTTGTAATCTTCATAATCCAGCTTTGTGTGAGAAGTTATGAAATCATCCTTGTAAACTGGACCTGATACATAGGAGCTTAAATTATACAGATCAAGATTAAGCTGGTTCATCTTTTCCAGATCTGTGTTACCGTCGATATTAAATGCAAAATCAACCATATTGAAATCCGGTCTGATAAGAGTTTCAAACCTAATTTTGGTGTTGTTGAACTTAAAATGCTCAACGGTTTGAACCAGATCGTACAATTTTTGAGCACCCTCGATGCTGGCACCAATAAGTCTGCCGTATCCTGTAATATTTAGAGGAAGAACATGATGGGCAGCCCACACACCTGCAGCAGTTGCACCTGCTTTTGATCCTTCAAGAATATAACTTCCAAGAAGAGATGGAACATCCGTACCTTTTTCAAAGATATATGCAGCAAAGAAGGAAATCGCATCAACCATTCGCTTATCTCTGATAGCTATTCCACCCGCTGCATAAGGTACATATCCCATTTTATGTGGATCAATTGTGACTGAATCTGCTTGAGAAATTGCCTCGAATGCATTATACACATCCTGGCTGGGCCAGTCGAGTTCATCCTGATTGATGATATTCATTTTATGAAGCCGAACTTTGAGAGAATTATATGGCATGAAGTTATTATCTTCATCAAGGAATATGGAACGCGCATATCCGCCATAAGCGCAATCAGCATGCACATAAAAGGAAACACCTTTTTTCTCAAACTTCTTTCTGAGCGCAATAATCTTATCAAAGTGATCTATAGCTCCTTCTTCAGTACTTCCTATCACTCCAACTACACCAAGGACAGGTATCTTTTTCTCCGCAAGATCTTCAATGGTTTTTTCGAGCACATTAATGTCCATGCGAAAATGATCATCGACCTGAATATTGATCTCATTATTTAAACCGATGCCAAGTATATCTACTGCTTTTACCCAGGAAAGGTGTTTTGTCTCAGGAACGATCCATTTTCCAAGCTGTGCTTCATTCACACCAGTACCGCGCACAGAACAGTCTCTCACTTCATCCCATACATCTTGAACTTTATCTACGAGATCGAGAATGTCTGCAATCTTCATATTTGAGAGTTCCCAATCCGACATGCCATCGACTAATTTTGGACGAACTTTTTTCACTGCAAAAGGAATGGATGACAGGTTTCTTGCATACCACAAAGCTTCCATATTTGCCACAGTACCATCGGTGCAGATATGACCCCAAGCAATATCCGTGTCGAATCCCATAAGACGCGCAAAATCTTTTCCTACTTCCAGTTCCATCGGGGTGGTCGCAGTGCTGGCTTCATATGCGCAGTTATTTGGATTATAAAGCATCGCAGCGATATACCCGAGTGTAGCAGACATCAGAATATCCGCATTCATATGCCCAAGATAACGGGGAGAGTGCCAGGGCATGGAAGTTAATTTAAGCTTTGCACACAGCTTCCTCAATACATTCGTTGTTGTTTCTTGTGTTTCCTGAAATCCCTCAGCATTTTGATCTGATAAAGAGATCACAGGATCGTCTTCGGGATGAAAGTCCTTTCTCCAGAAAAGGTGTTCATTTACTATCTCGTTCAACTGATCGAGAAAGAACTTCCCGTTCTCTGATTTTGGTCCTAAGAATAATCCGTTAATATCCATTTTTATCTCCTATATTTTTTATTGTTTTGTTGTCGTCGTTGCTTTCCATTCGGGCTTTCTTCGAGCATAAATAATAATTGGAAGTGTTACGAATATTAGCAGTCCGAGCACCATGAAAAGTACATAAAAAGTCGGACTTCCAATTTTGAGATTTGCTGGCGGGAAGAAACTTATAATAATAACAAATAGCATTGTCAGGAAACCAAGACCTCCAGCTATCCACATTCCGATATTTCCTCCTGGAACTCTGTAGGTTCGCTTCACATCCGGATATTTATATCTCAGTTTAATTCCGGAAGCAAACAGCAGAAGATACATCACTGCGTAGAGTACTGTCGTTAGGATCAGCACCATGAAGAAGCCGGCATTTACTGCGGGAACGACCACATAGATCAATGCGACGAGTGAGACCATAGTTGCCTGAACAAGCACGAAACGAATTGGCACACCTGCACTGTTCGTTTTCTGCCACCATTTTGGCATAAAGCCGTTTTTTGCCACCTGCAGCATAGCTGTTGACGGTCCCAGCACCCATGTGCTGAGCTGTCCAAATGCACCGATCGCAGCCATGAGCGCCACAATTGGAATAAGCCAACTAACATTCTGCTGATTAAAAAAGATCGTGAATGTCTGCATAATTCCTGATGCAAGATTGATAGAACTTCTCGGTTCGGCGATCTCTATTGCAAAGGCACCCATTATGTTCAAAGCCATGATAAAAATCGCAGCGATCAGCATAGCAAGAGGATAGTTTTTCTGCGGATTTTTCACTTCATTTGCATGAACAGAGGATACCTCCATACCCGAATAGAGAAATATTATTCCCACAAAAAATGCAAGATTCCTGATACTTGAAAAATCGGGAAATACCTGCGACCAGGTAAATTTTGGCAACTGGATCGGGTTACTGCCAAGGAAATAGTTTAGCCCGAATCCGAGAATCAAAATGAATGGAATGAGCACACCAACCAGGAAACCGACCGAACTGATCAAACTGGCTGACTTCAATCCTTTCATATTAAAAAGCGTTGCTACCCAATAAATTGCAATTGTGACAACAGCAATATAAATATTGTTATTCGCCAGTGCGGGTTTAAAAA
Organism: Candidatus Cloacimonadota bacterium; assembly: GCA_030613025.1. Classification (GTDB taxonomy): domain Bacteria; phylum Cloacimonadota; class Cloacimonadia; order JGIOTU-2; family JGIOTU-2; genus Celaenobacter. Next base: position 44,929 of record JAUWMT010000009.1, on the reverse strand, counting down.
TAAATGCGATCATCGCTGCAATGAACGAACCAATCATAACCATACCAAAAAACATCTGCACCCAGAGCATCCATGCGCCGACAAAGGCAGCCCTGTCGCCAAAAGCAAGTTTGATCCATTTGTACACACCGCCAGCAGTGGGCCATCCGGTTGCAAGTTCCGCAGAGATCAATGCAGTGGGGATCAAAAAGATAAGTGCTGCAACAACCATATAGAATATCTGCGCCCAGCCGGTTTCTGCAAGCATTGGTAGATTACGAATGCTCATAATGAATGCAAGCGTGATCATCACAAGTTTAAAAAGATTTAATTTTTGTGAGCTATTACCCATGAAGTTTCTCCTCTCATTATTTCTGTTTTCGATTCATTTGCTCAAAAATCTGATTTTTAAATATTTGTGTGTCAATAAAAAAATGTTTCTTCTGAGGAATTTTTATTTATTTGATTTTCAAATACTTGCATATCCCCCATTCCATATAACTTGACTAATTTGAAGCCGATTTAATTTAGGTAGAAATTGTTAATCCCGGAGGTTGTATGGAATACTTCTTAACAGAAGAACAGCAGGAAATCAAAGCGCTTGCGCGTCAACTCGCTGAAGAAAAAATGAAACCTGTACGAGAAAAATATGATGAAGAGGGAATCTTTCCATGGGATATTGTCAAGCAGATGGCGCAGACGGATATGTTCCGCGTTCTACTGCCAGAGGAATATGAAGGGTTCGGCGGCAAGGTCATGGATCTTGTCATTCTGATGGAAGAACTGAGCAGAGTGGACAGCGGTATCGCACTTGCACTGGGCGGAACCGGACTCGGTATGTACCCGATCCTTCTGAGTGGAAATGAAGAACAAAAACAAAAATATCTCCCTCCTATTGCAGATGGAGCAAAATTGGCTGCTTTTGCACTGACAGAAGCAAATGCCGGATCCGATGCAGGAGGTATTCAAACTACCGCAGTTAAAGACGGAGATCATTATATACTTAACGGCACAAAGCAATGGATCACAAATGGCGGCGAAGCAGATATTTACACCGTATTCGCACTAACCAATAAATCAAAAGGTGCGCGCGGTGCATCTGCATTCATCGTGGAAAAAGGAACAGAAGGATTCAGCTTTGGTAAGAAAGAAAATAAAATGGGTATCCGCGCTTCATGTACACGCGAACTCATATTTGAAGATGTAAAAGTGCCGGCAGAAAATCTTATTGCCAGAGAAGGCACCGGCTTCATGACAGCCATGAAAACCCTTGATAAATCCCGTCCTATGGTCGCAGCTCAGGCACTTGGAATTGCCCAGGGAGCTATGGAAGAAGCAGTGAAATATTCCCGCGAACGACACCAATTTGGCAATCCTATTTCAACTTTCCAGGGAATTCAATTCATGCTTGCTGATATGGCAACGAAGATCGAAGCTGCACGTGCACTCATCTATGCTACAGCCCGAATGATCGATTCCGGCGAAAAGAGATTCAGCATGGAATCTGCCATGTGTAAAACCTTTGCATCCGACATCGCAATGGAAGTGACAACAGATGCAGTACAGGTGCTTGGCGGTTACGGCTACATGAAGGAATACCCGGTTGAAAAAATGATGCGCGATGCCAAGGTCACCCAGATATATGAAGGCACAAACCAGATCCAAAGATTGGTGATCGCATCCCATCTTTTGAAAGAATATAAGTAACAGAAGTTTCTGTATGACAAACTGGTGTGAACAGGTGATAATGATGTCAGGTATATTTTATTGTTTTACACCGCACATCAAATTTCTAATTTCAAATTTCTAATTTCCAATGAAGCTTCTCTTTCATATTTGCTGTGCACCCTGTTTCATTGCTCCTTATGAGCATCTCAAAAAGGAATTCGATATCACGGGCTTCTGGTATAATCCGAACATACATCCATATCAGGAATACGAAAAAAGATTGCAGGAAGTGCAGAAGTTCGAGAGAAATCAAGAAATTAAAATTATCTACAACGCTGAATATCCACTTGAAAAATGGCTGCGTAATGTTACGTTCCGGGAAAATGACCGATGCCGGTTCTGTTATCATGATCGGCTGGAGCAAACAGCGAAATATGCTAAAAAAGGTAAATTTGATTGTTTCACTACCACGCTGCTCTACAGTAAATTTCAGGACCATGAACTGATTAAGGAAATGGGGGAAGCGCTGGCAAAAGAATACGGAGTATCTTTCTTTTACAAAGACCTCCGCGAGTTCTGGAAAGAAGGCATCGAGCTTTCTAAAACTGAAGATATGTATCGCCAGCAATATTGCGGCTGCATCTACAGCGATAAAGATCGGTATTACCATCCTGAAAAAACGATGAAATAAATGGTATTATTATGCGCATCCTCAACATCGGAATGTTGAGCTACAAAGTAAAACAAGATTCCAATCTTGTTTGAAAGGAAGAAATCATGACTAATAATATCAAACAAGAAATATGGTCACATTTCAAGGAAATGCAAACGGTCTTCTTTGCGACCTGTGATATTGAGCATCCGTATGTCAGACCCGTGCTGCTCCTTTATGTGAATGATAAATTCTGGGTTGCCACAGGAACCGAAGATGCAAAGACTCACCAACTAAAAATAAATCCTAACATCGAATTCTGCTATTTTATTGAAAAGGATTCTGAGCATGGTTACATTCGTGGTGCAGGAAAAGTAGAATTCATTCAAGACCTGCACATCAGAAAAGAATTTATTGATAAATTTGCCTACATCAGACATTACTGGCAGGAGCAGGAAGACCCGGGCTACACATTGTTGGAACTCAAGATAAAATCCATGGAATATTTGCGCCCCAGTGAAGAAACTGCAACTACTATTCAATTATAGATCATGAACATTTTTAAGGGATTTGATAGGAAAACGCTTACATTTTTCCGACAGCTTTCTGCGCATAATGATCGCGATTGGTTTGAGAAGCACAGAACTGACTATGAAAAATTCGTTCTCACACCTTCCCAGCATTTTGTAATGGAGATGGGAGAAAAACTTCGTGAGCTTTCGCCCGATGTTCATGCCATCCCTAAAGTGGATAAAACGATCTTCCGAATTCACAGGGACATTAGATTCAGTAAAGATAAGACACCCTATAAAACTCATCTGGCACTCTTTTTCTGGGACGGACCACGAAAGAAACTTGAATGTTCCGGCTACTATCTGCACATCGATCCACAGAAAGTTTTTATCGGGCTTGGCATTTATATTTTCCCACGAGATGTTCTTCATGAATATAGAAAAATCGTATCAAAATCCAGAGAAGCAGAGAATTTGCTTGCGGTTATCGAACAGGTAAAACAGAGTGGTTATAAATCAGGTGGTGATGCATCAAAGAATGTTCCACGCGGATATGACAAGGAATACAAATACGCTGAACTTCTGAAATATAAAGGAATCTATTCCTGGAATGAATGCCATCCGCCTGAAGAACTTTTCTCATCCGATTTTGTCGAATGGTGCTTCAAAATATTCAAAGGAATGGCACCGCTTCATTATTGGATAAGAGAAAAATTAGGATAATTGCTTGACCTAAAAAAAGCTTAGCGGATTATTGAATTACCACGAGATTCATCTCGTGGACTGAGAATAAAAAAGAAAAGGGGTTTTAACCCCGAAGAAAAAAATTATGTCTAAATACAAAGAAATCGATTTAAACAACATTTCGACTTACTCTGTCGAAGATCGTCCAAGCAAAGTGAATGTGAAGGATTTTGTATCCGATGAATTCGTGAAAACTGACGAGTTCATAAAATGTCTTCCCAACATCCTTGCTGCAAAAGATATTAAAGAGTTAATCCGATATACAAAAAAAGCAATAATGGATCAAAAGCCCGTTATTCTTTTGTTCGGAGGACATCTCATTAAATGCGGACTTTCTCCATTGATAAATAGAGCTATCGAACAGGAAGTAATTTCTGCTATTGCAGTGAACGGTTCAGTCGGTATTCATGATTTTGAAATTGCATTCTTTGGAAAAACCTCTGAGGATGTGCAAACCGCTCTTGAAGACGGCAGTTTTGGTATGGGAGCAGAAACAGGCAGGATAATCAATGAAGTAATTTCCGAAGGTTTTGAAAATGATCTCGGCTATGGCGAAGCGCTTGGTAAATTTATTTTTGAGGAGCGTCCGCCTTACTGGGATTACAGCGTTTTTGCCAAAGCGTATGAGTATGATATTCCAATCACAGTTCATGTGGGTATAGGCACAGATATTATCTATCAACATCCACAAGCAGACGGCGCAGCCCTCGGCGGTTCGAGTTATAAAGATTTCAAGATATTTACGAATATTGTGAAAGAACTCAATGACGGCGGCGTACTTCTATCTTTCGGCTCCGCAGTAATATTGCCTGAAGTATTCCTGAAAGCGCTGACCATCGTGCGCAACCTCGGCTACGAAGTGAATAATTTTTATACCGCAGTTTTTGATATGATAAAGCACTACAGACCCATGACGAATATTGTCCATCGTCCGACAGCTTGTGGCGGAAAGGGTTTTCATTTTATTGGTCATCATGAGATCATGTTCCCGCTGCTTATGGGAAGTCTCTTAGAAGAATAGAACATAGAAGAATGGAACTCAAAAGAATAGAACACAGATTGTCGCTGATAAGACGGATTCACGCTGATTAAGAAAAGAATGAAAATGAAAATAAATAATATTAAATATTCATCTGTGCAAATCCGTGAAAATCCGTGTGCTATTTCATTATGCTAAAAAAGAAATCTACACTCATTTTTAAGATCGCTATCAGTATTCTCTTCCTGATATTTCTTTTCTTTATAATAAAGCCACAGCAAATACTTGGTGCACTTCGGGATGCAGATATGCTTTGGGTGCTTCTCGCATTCCTACTTTTACCTCTAAACCTATTCCTGCAATCAATACGGTGGAAATTTCTCGTAACTTTAAGCAAAGAAAAAGTTTCCAATAAAGAGATCTTCACTTCGATCCTCTACAGCTTTTCCTACAGCATCTTCACACCTGCACGTCTCGGCGAGATTGGCAGAGCTTTTCATATTACGAACTCTAAAAAGGATGAGATGGTCGTACTTGCATTTTACGAGAAATTCTTTGCCTTTTGCTCTCTTATGCTCTTTGGACTCATTTCTCTTAGCTTTTACCAGAGTTTTTATTATTTGATCGCAGTGGTCGCTGTTCTGTTTCTCATGTTCTTCTCACAAAATATCCTACAGCATCTTCCATACTTTATGAAGTTTACAACTATATTAAAAAAAGTACACACAGCTAAGATATTCCTGATCTCTCTTCTTTTTGTTTTTGTGTATATCTTCCAATTTTATCTGATCCTGAATGCTTTCCGACAGGTGAACATCTTCAGTTCATTCTTCTTTATTTCCATTGTGATGCTGGTGAATGCCGTCCCAATCACGTTTAGCGGACTTGGATTGCGGGAGCTTGCTTCTGTGTATTTCTTTAAGCAGCTTTTTATGAGTCCGGGGCAGGCAGCAAGTGCGTCATTGCTTCTCTTTGCAATCAACATACTCATTCCCACACTTTGCGGATTTATACTTCACCTGAGACCGACGCATGTCAAAATAGCAGAAAGTGAAGGACAATGAAAAAAATCTGTCTTACGACATTCATAATTATTCTACTCTTCACAAATCTTCTTGCGGAAGAAAAACCCTTTAATACCGGACGCAGCTCCACAAAGGCATTACTCTGGTCGATAATACCGGGTGGTGGGCAGATATATAACAAGCAGTATGTGAAAGCGGGCATAGATATTCTGGCAGAGTCGCTGCTTCTTGGAACAGCTATTCAATATCATATCGAGATGAATGACGCTTATTCATTGTATGAGCAGACACACAGCCAGGCATATTATAATGAGTACAATTACTACTATCAACAGAGGCAGAATATGCTCTGGTGGTGGGCGACAGTGAAGCTACTTGCTGTGCTCGATGCATATGTAGATGCAAAGTTGTTTAATTTTAATGAGAAAAAGAAAAAGTTAGATCTGGAATTTGAGGGTTTAGGAATGTCATTGAGGTATAATTTTTGATTTTCTACAAAACCCCATGCATAATCATCAGCCCTCAAATGACCGCATTTAATTTATTTTATATCTTAACCCATTTATTTCCGCAAACTTATTGACAGATTATAAAAATTTATACGAAAAATACCTTAAATAAAATTAAGAGCCTTTTGATGAACTGGAGTTGAGTAATGAATAATATCTTAATAAAAGAAAAGGTCTAACTTATTCGGGAATACATACGATAGTGAAAATAAAAATAAACTGGAATCATGAAAATTATTTTTTATTATTTTTAGTTAATAATTTTCCACATTTTCGGTAAATTGTATTTCATATTTTAGTTTCAAGAAAAAGTTTTGGTTCTTTTAAAAATAAATAAAACTCGTATTTTGTGGACAAATAAATTTATTTTTGTAGAAAAAGAACTAAAAAAATAATTTTGTTTTAATAACGGAGGTAGTAAAATGAATTTTACTAAACTGATAGTATTGGTAAGTTTAAGTGTAATTTACTTAATTTTTGGTTTGTTGGGAAGTGGAGTACAAATTTTGACTGGTATCACTGGTGGAGCAGCACTTCTAATGGGTATTTTAGGTGCTATGTGTATGACATTAAGTAATTTGATTATGAGAAAATTTGGAGCTGCGACTTTTATGGTCTTGATCTATAGTATAATGGCCTTACCTTTTCCTGTTATTGGAACACCAGGTTTTTTACCAAAGATAATAATTGCAACTGGAGGTGGTTTTATCGCAGATATTGTATTTTGGATATTGAGAAAGAAAATAACCTTAGCAGCTTTATTTACTGGTGCATTTGGTCAACTAACTATAACAATACTATTTTTCAGCTTAGGAGTATTATTTAAAATGCCTGGTATTAATGCAGTATTAAGACTGGTTATATTAAGCTGTGTTGTAGTTTTTATTTTGGCAATTTTTGGCGGATGGTTAGGGCTTTATGTATATAAAAAGATTGAAAATACTGCCTTAATTAAACGAATACAACACTAATTAACAAAATATGAAAGTCTTATTAATATCACCTTCCACAGGTAAAGAAGATCAACAAGTTGCTCGAGTCCGGAAAGAACCACTTGGTGCTTGTTATATATCAGCTTTTCTTAGAAAAAATGGTCATTTTACACGAGTAATAGACCAGTTTGACAAATCTGATAATCAAGTATTGAATGAAGTAAAATCATTTCAGCCAGACATCGTTGGGTTTTCAACAATGACATATAATTATCCAGATGGAATATTGCTTGCGGAAAGAATAAAGCAGGAAAATAAAAATATCCCAATTATTTTTGGAGGTTCACACGCATCTGGTGTACCAGAAATCGTTAAAGAAAAGGTTATTGATTTTGCTGTGATTGGAGAAGGGGAAAAGACAACTCTGGAACTTATTAATTTTCTCCAAGAAAAAAATAATGACTTTGAAAAAATTAAAGGAATAAGTTTCCTTAAAAATAATAAGGTTATTATTACCCCATCAAGACCAAGGATAAAAAATCTGGATAGTTTACCTTTTCCTGACCGAAGCAACTTACCTATGAAAAAATATAAAGGATATGGGCTTAAGTATCCTTATAATAGAAACAATTTAGCAACTATACATTCAGCAAGAGGATGTAGATATAGTTGTACTTTTTGTTCATCAGTAGTAACCTGGAAAGGTGATTGGTTTGCACGTTCTGCAAAAAATGTAGTTGATGAAATGGAACATCTTATAAATGATTATAAGATTAACGATATTTTTTTTGCAGATGAAGATTTTATGAAAGATAAAAATCGAATCTACGAAATTTGTGACGAAATTATAAGAAGAAAAATATCAATATCCTGGACATGTTTCTCAAAAATAACTGACATTGAACATAATTTATTAAAAAGGATGAAGGAAGCTGGATGTACTGGTCCAATGGTAGGTATTGAGTCAATGAATGATGAGACTTTAAAGAAAATAGCAAAAAAAATTACCACAAACGATATTAAAGATGCAGTAAAGATTATGAATGAAGAAGGGATGATTACATGGGGAACTTACATGATCGGTTATCCATGGGAAACTTTTGAAGAGTTAAATTCTGGGTTAAAGAAATTAAAAAAACTTAAGGTAGATTATATCTATTTAGCTTTTATCACACCTTTTCCGGGAACCCCATTTTACAATCAATGTAAAAAAGATAATCTAATCAATACCGATGACTTTAGACAATATGATTGCACAAGGACGGTTTTAAAAACACCTTTGCCACAATGTGATTATTATAAAATGAGAAGAAAATTTGAAAAAAACTTCTATACAAGCCCTTACTATTTAATAAGAGTAGTTAAAAATATTATAAAAAAACCAGAATATTTTTTCATGTATAGGAAGTTTTATAAAAATATTTTTCGGATTTTGAATTAAATAATGAAAGAAAATGATAAATTACAGAAGTATGACCAACTAATATTAGAAATATGTTCTGAAATTTATAATGCCAGTGAACCAGAAAAAATTTTTCAACATTTAATTGATGAAATAATCAACATCGGTTCTGATATTTTTAGGAGTTCGTATGGTTTTGTATTTAAACATAATTATGATTCTAATAAAATTGAATTAATATGCAATTCTCAAAATGTCTATAAAGATTTAGGTAAGTTAAAAAAAGAGGCTATAATATATTTATTTAATCTAAAATATGACCAAACAGCCAAATCAAATACTCAGCTTGATTTTATGAGAACTAACAGGAAACCTCTATTAGTTTTCTATTCAGAGGAAGAAAAAAAGGCGTGGCATTTTGATGAAAATTCGAAAAAGTTCAAAATCTTAAAAAAAATGATTTATTTTGAAAAAATATTTGAACATGCATATCTTAAAACAATTAAAAGTTCCAGGACACTAAAAAAATCTAAGTATAAATTAGGCTATTATACTTTATGGTTTCCTATTTATTTCAGCTTTTTAAATACATTTGGTATAGAAAATATTGAAAAATCCACTGGCAAGAAAGTAATGAATGAATTTTGGATTATCGGTTTTATTTTTAAAGAAATAGGATCTTTAAATAATAAAATAATTATTGAGGAGATAATTAAAATTGAACAAATTTGTACTCAATTATCTTTATATCCTGTTGCCAAGAATCTTTTCACTACAGTTAAAGATTACGACGACTATTTAGATTTAGCTAATTATAAATATAAAAATAAAGCAGATAGAATAAATAAACATTTAAAAATTATACTAAATGATATTAATGAAGATAGAATAGGATCGAACTTGCTCAATGAGATTAATGAGATAAATTTTATTAAAGATTCACTTTATGAAACATCGGTAATAAAAAAGAAAATTTCACTTTTTAGTATAATTACAAAAAGTATTGAAAATTTTGAAAATCAATACAAGGATGTAATATTTGAAACCAATAATTTTACAGAAGCAAAGAAATATTATGATGATTTAATTGAAATGTCAGAGGATAGTATAAAACATGTATTTAATGAATTATTTAAGAATGCATATGAATCTTATTCATCAGAAAAAGATAAAAAAATAATAATCTTGGATTTTATATTGGAAAGAAATAAAAGATCAAACTTGTTATTAACTATAGAAGATTATGGGGGTGGGATTTCTGAAAATATTGTCCATAAAATTTGGGAAAAAAAATTTTCAACAAAAGGATCCCCAGGAAATGGCCTTCCAGATGTAAAAGTTAAATTATTACAGGTTGGTGTTTATGGAGCCGATATTGAATTTATTTTTAGAAAAAACAAAAAAGAAGGTTCAATCTTTGAAATTGAGTTTAATGATATAATCCCTAAAGGAGGGTAATAATGTATGATAAATATCCATATGGAATTATACTTTGTGATGATGAATTAAGATTGGATGCAAAACCAGAAATATTATCAATATTATTGTCAAAGCTAGAAGAGTGGAAATCTACTGAAAATATAAGATATATTTCGGTTGACTCTATAGGAAAATTGAAAAATAATCTATCGAAAGATTATTTTAATGTGATAATTATGGATCAACATCTTAAGGGAAAAAGACGAGAAGAACAAGGATCAAATTTTCTTAAAGATGTTCGGATGACATATCCATCAATTATCAATGTCCTTATAACTCAATATCCGGAAGAAAAAAATGCAGTTGAATTGTTTAATGATAGTATAATTGATCAATTTTTCCCAAAAGGAGACACTACCAAAGAAGAAGAACTTTTAAATCATGTCAAAGATATAATTGATAAGATAAAAAATTTAATTAAACTTAGAGAGAAATATGAAAAAGAAATGTTATCTTATAATATTTTAATAAAGCTTAAAGAAATAGAACATATAAAATATAATGGTATTTTTGGATCAAAAAAGATTGATTTCTTAAAATTTAATGAAAATATTGATAAGAACTACATTCAAAGAACTGAAAGAATAGATAATAATTTAGAAAAAGAAGAAAATTTCTTTTTATTATACTCACAAAGCAATGCCCATATAAATGATATATTTAAAAAGTCATTTGAAAAATGTGCCAATAGGTTATTTGGAAATCCTAAAATTTTTTCTAGTTTATTTGATTTTATAAGTGATTTTGAAAATATGATATTCAAGGACTATGGCTTTGATTCTTTAACTTCAAAATATAGAAGTCATTTTATACATCAATTCCAAGTCTTTTTGCTTGGTGTAATAATTATTGATAAATTTTATAATAAATTTACTCATTATATATTTAAACATAATGGTACTTTAACACAAATTGATAAAAAAAAGAAAATCGAAAAGCTATGGTTTGTAACGGCAGCAATGCATGATATTGGTTTTTGTATTCAGAGATTTGACTCATTAATGGAAAAGTATTTTAAAAAAGTTCTAAAAATGAAATTTCCACCAACAAGTTTGAATCTAGAAAGAATCATAGTAGAAAAAGATTATATTGATTACATAAATGAATTAATTTCGAATTCTTTTAAAAATAATAGAAAGAAAGAAATCCTTTTACATAAAATGTTATTGACCAAAAATCATGGTTTTTTAAGTGCATTTGCTATAATGATTGAATTGAAACAAAATAAAATAAATATATCTGACTATAAACCAGCACTCAACGCCATATCAATACATGATTGGGATATTTGGCGGGACTTCAATCAATTTTATGATCAAAAGGTTGAAGAAAGGTTTCAAAAAAGATTAGGGATACGAGAAAAAAAGTATCTAGAGAATAGGGTAAAGAATCATAAGACTTTTTGTAACTTTGAGAAAAGACCTTTAACTTTTTTATTAATTCTCTGTGATAATATTCAAGATTGGGGGAGACCAAGTATTGAACAAGAAGATAACTATAAACATTCGAAAGAACCTGAACTGATAAATATTGATGGGGATAAAAATAGTATTGAAATTAATATATTACATAGATATAATCAAAATATAGAAAATCAAAAAGATGAAGAAGATAGAATTGAAGAAAAAAATATTTTCTTAAAATACCTAGAAAAAATTAGTGAATTTTCAAGAGTATGGAAGTTTTTAAAAGTTAATGATTATGAATTTAAAATAAAAGTAAATATAGGTTACATGACTATTATTGAAGATAAGATGAAGGCTGTTAGCGTAGATTTTATTTTTTCAAGGAACAGAGAAATACTTTTTAATGATTTTGATAAACTTGATAATACAAATCTTAAAAAAATTAAACAAAGATATACTACAAAAAATTTAAAATTTCTTATTCAAAATGTGGAAAAGGCTATTGATGAACTAAAAAATGAATGAAAAAAATTGAAATAAAAAACATCAATTACAAGTATCCAGATTCTAAAGAATTAATTTTATCAAATATAAATTTACATATATCTGAAGAATCTATTTCTATATTAACTGGTCCAACAGGCAGTGGAAAATCAACTTTACTAATGCTTATAAGGGGTTTTTACAGTGAGTATGGAGGTGAATTAACAGGTAAAATACTCATTGATGAAGCAAGCATTATTGACAAAAATGTTGGAGAATTAAGTTCGAAAATCGGAATTTTAATGCAGGATCCTGCAAGTCAACTTCATCAATTAACGGTATGGGATGAAGTAGCAAGCAGTTTGATGTATCAAGCAAAACCTTATGATGAGTGTTATAATAAATCTCGTGAAATAATTGTTGAAATTTTGGGAGAGGAATTTTTATATCGCAGCCCAGAAGAACTTTCTTATGGTGAACAACAAAAAGTAGCCCTTGCAGCAGTTTTAATATCAGGTTGTGATATAATATTATTAGATGAACCATTTTCACTCGTTGATTTTAAATCTGCAGATTCCTTACTAAAAATTATTATAAATTTAAAAAAGAAAGGAAAAACTATTATAATATGCAGTCATGTTATTGAAGAAATAGCTAAATATGCTGATAAAGTAACTCTTCTAAATAATGGAAAGATAGAATTTGATGGCTCTCCCATATATGCTCTCTGGAATGAGAAGATTGATAAGATTATTTCTACTCCTTTGCAGTATAAAATAATACGAAAGGCTAAATTAGACACAAAATTGAATAATAACTTTTTTTCATGGCATGATTTAAGTAAATTAATTTCACATTCAAAAAATAAATTATTAAATAATTCTTTTTATGATAACAATTCTTACCAGGGAAATCATATAATAGAAATTGAAAATATAAATTTCTCGTATAATAAGGATAAAAGGATTTTAAATGATTTATCGCTGAAAATACAAAAAAAAGAAATATTTGGTATTATGGGCCCAAATGGTAGTGGCAAATCTACCATTTTTAAATTACTTATGGGTATTTTAAAACCTGATAATGGTGAAGTCCTTTTTAATGGAAATGTCATAAATAAAATGAAAGTTGAAGATCGTGCTAAAGTAATAGGTTACATTACTCAAAATCCTAATGATATGATTTTTGAGAATACAGTTCTTAATGAAGTGATGTTTGGTCCCAAAATTTTCAAATATTCCGAACCCAAAAAATATGCTGAAAATGCATTGAAAAAGGTGCAACTACTAAAATATTCAGATAAACATCCACATTCGTTATCTGGTGGTGAAAAACGTCTTCTTTCAATTGCTGATATAATTGCTATTAAACAGGATATATTATTATTTGATGAACCTGAATTTGGTTTAGATTTTTTTACAAAGAATCGATTAGCAAAGATTATAAGAAAATTAAAAGAGGAAGGAAAAACAATTTTAATTATTACTCATGATTTGTTATATGCATCTTTCTTGTGTGACAGAATTGCTGTTCTAGTTGATGGGGCAATTTTTAAAGTTGATCAGACCTTTGAAATACTTAAAGACAAGAGAGTGAGAAAATATCTCAATCTTGAATCTTCTGAATTTATTGATTTTGTTGAGAATCTTTCCAATAAATATTTAGAAGATGAAGAATATTTTGTAAATCAAATATCCAATATTTTAACAAGCAGGAATGAATGAATAATCTTAGGGATTATAAATCAACTTTTTTTGATTCTACTAATTTTTTTACAAAGTTTATAGCTTTTCTAATTGTTGCTCCAATTCTTTGTCTTATCTCACCAATTAAATATCTATTTATTTTTTTAATATTTTTTTTAGTTGCGATTTTTCTTAGTAAACAAAGTTTTAAATTTCTAAAAATGGTTAAAATTTATATATTAATAGCAGGCAGCATAACAATTATTATTATTACATCTTTTGGTCATGGAACTTTTTCTGAAAGATTTACGACATCATTAATAGTAGCTTTACGAATTATGTCTGTAATTTCAACAGGTTTATTTTTTAGTATTATTGTTACTCCAAAGGAAATACCTCAAGCATTAATTAATGTAGGAGTTCCTCATAAATTCGGAATAGTTCTAATGGTTGCATACCGAATGATTCCAATAACAAAAAAAAAGATTGAAAACATAATTATTGCACAACGCTGTAGAGGATTATCAATAAGGATATTTCCAATAAGCTTTTCACGTATTACTACTTTTCTAATCTCAATTTTTGTGCCAATTGTATATTCATCTCTGGAAACTTCTATTAGATTTTCTGACACATTACTTTCTCGTGGTTACAATCCAGATGGAAACATTACTTATAAAAAACTAAAATTTTCATTAATAGATTTTTTAGTACTTTTCTTATTTCTTGGTCTTTTAGTAATTTCTTTAACAACTCCATTTTAGAAATTTTACTGTTGAAGTGAGAAAGTAGCTACTAATAGGACTGCCTACAACGCTTTCACAGACATGTCCCAACAAAGACATTATATCGAACCGTTCGATTCGGGGAATCGACCCTACCGATAACTCACCTGAAAAATTTCTCTTGTAAATAGATCGATCGCACTCAATTTCTTTAAATATCCCGCTCCCGTATCTATACCAATCTTATCATCCGTAATAAGCACTCTGCGCTGTGGGCTATGTCCGAAAACAACGATCTTACCCAAACCGGTTGGATAATTAATAAATTGATGCCGTATCCATATAAGCACTTCCCGTTTCTGCTCATCAAATGGAACTCCAGGCATCACTCCGCCATGGGCAAAATAATAATGATCTGTTTCAAAAAATATCTTCGTGTCCTTAATAAATTCCAAATGCTCTTGTGGCATAAGATGTCCCAAATCAGCGACTGTCGAACCGGCATCCCCATAGGATAGCGTAGTGAATTTTCCTCCATTGCGCTCATAATACAAGCCGTAAATTGCTTCCTCATCCAATCCCAGAAGATCTAAAAGCATATCCTCGTGATTTCCCCGAAGAAAAACGGATTTATATTCCTTTTTGAAATTTATCAGATAATCAACGACTTCACGGCTTTTTTTTCCCCTATCGATATAATCTCCGATAAAGACAAAAAAATCTCTATCCGAAGGATCGATCTTCCTCATCAATTCCTTCAGCATATCGAACTGCCCATGAATATCGCCCACTGCGATAAGACGGGAGTAGTCTTTTTCCCTCATTTTAGAATTTGAATTCGACCCAGATATTAATAGCTGTAGTCGTGGTAGAAGTTCCTGCTTTCACATCTTTCTGGGCTTCGTAACGGGCTGTGAGTCCTGCATTAATGTCTCTGCTGAAGTTGTAAGCCACTCTGGGCTCAACCTTAAATGTATTTTTATTATTGGAATAATCCCACTCGTTGGTTACGGTATTAAATATTTTGGAACTATTAGAAGTATAACTTATATCAAGGTCAATATCGGTTTTATTCGTCATTTTTAGACGTCCAAGCAGAGGTATTTTCACACCTTTTGCAGACTGGAATGTGTAGCGGAAAGTGGTGCTAAAACCTGCTTCGTCAGTTCTTAATTTCTGATCATTTCCACTATAACTTGTCTGGTTGCTGAAATTATAATTGAACCCAAGATTAGCATTTACCTTATTGAACAGTTTTGTATTAAATGAGATGAGAGGGCTAAACTGGAATTTTTCGGTCTTGCGATCAGGAGTATCCCAAAATCCTGACCCTGTATTAGATATCATGCGGGAAAAACTCGTCGAGAGATTGCTTTTCTTCATGAATTTTACTTTCAGGAAATCATCGAGTCCATTGAAGCCCAGAACGATTCCCGGCAGAGTTACTGATTCTGATTTTGTCTTGTTACCGGAATTTTGATTCAGATCAATAGCGTATTTTGCATTAACTTCTGCGCTTAAGAACTTCGTCAGCTCAAATCTGGTACGCGTATTGGCAGAGAATGCATCGACCTGACCTGTTGATTGTATCTGTCCAAATGTAAGATCACGTAATCCAAGCTGATAATAAAAATCTGGTAAAGAATCCGGCGGAACATAGTATTTTGTTTTATAAGTTCCTGAATAACTGAGATCCACAGAGCCAATCTTATTGACGCAGAAGCCAACCACTTTTGTGGCGTACATTGCGATCCTCTTCAATCCTAAGGAAGGAGCTTCCTCTTCTTCAACAATGATTTCTTCCTCACCCTCCGGTGTTTCCACCTTGATATCCACAGAATCAACTACTACTTCAATCTCCTCATTTTTCAGCTCTTCTTTTTTCTCTTCGATCTCCTGCTCTTCTAATTCCCTATCCTTTTCCATGTCTTCCAATTCATTCTCATCGATCTCTTCTATCTCCTCCTCTATTATCTCTTCCTCCTTGTCTTCCCCCTTATCTTCTTTGACAACTTCCTCGATCTCGATGAGTCTCATAATATATTCACCCCATTTATTAAACTTCAGTGTTATGCTTGCGGAAGTTCTACGTTCATTTTCAACTTCATATTGAATACTCAATGAGTCATTTTTAAGATTTTCTCTGCGGTTTTGTTTATATCCCGTTTTATATTGTGTGTTGAAACTAAAAAATTTCAAATACTGAGGTACATATTTAAGGGTTATGTCCTGGTTTCTGGAAGTCTCCACACCGATATTCAGTTTTCCAACCTTATTTTTCTTTCCAAGATCACGTGTCATATTCAGCGTATAATCAGTATCAAAATCTGTAAACAGCTCATAATCCACACTAAGTCTTGGATTCAAGGTGTGTTGCGGCACCTTATCATCTTTTATGAATAACGTATCCTGGCTCTGCTTGGTCCAAGAATTGTATCTTGTATAATTATAATCAGAATTGATGGTGATTTTCTGCGGGAGGAAGTACACTTTGAATTTTTCAAAAATTTTGATATCATGAGTATTTTTTGCGAAATTCAAGGTATAATTCAACGTTCCGGTATATTTGTAAGTGGTATCCCGTTTTGTAGGAGAAAGAGATTTGCTGTGCTGAACCGTTGCTTTGACAAAGGTATTATCGAGAAAAAGCTTTGCGAAGAAGTTGGTTGATTTTTTGTTTTTTCGCAGTGAAATCGATGCTGATTTTGTTTCGTTAAGAGTTTTATACTTATTCTTTTCTTCCGGTGTGGTGAGTTTTACGTCTGAACTCGGCTGAAAGCGCGGCTTGCTTTCACTAAAAGTATAATCGAATTTCAGTGGGATATCAAAGCCCCATTCATCCGGCATAAATTTATGGAGGTAAAGATTATTTCTCAGGGCATAGGAATAACTGTCCGAACCGCTGCCGGCATTTGCACCGAGAGAATAGAAATTCGGAGTCTTTCTTTCGAAATTTATCCGTACATCAGCAAAGTCCGCAATTTTTGCATCGAGTGTTAATCTGGCTGCCATACCCATCTCACTGTATGGATCACCCACACGAATATCATCAAAGAAAATGCGACCACTGAATGCAGTCTCCAAAGTATCAGGACGAATAAGTCCGACTGCTATCTGCTTGATATAACCAAGAGAAGGATTACCTACTATTCTCAAACGAGCAGTTGTATCAGGAACATCACTCTTTTTCATATTGGTAAATTCCGTAAAATCGATCGTGATATCCTGCCAGCGGCTTTCGGTCATTTTTGAGTCGATATCATCATACACCTGCACGGACTGGCGATATTCGTAGTAGTTTGATGTATCTGCACCAAGACGGAAAATAATTGTTTCGGTACCCGATGCATTTGGCGGAGGTCCTGTGGCATGCTGAGCATAAACCCATAACATTACTTTGCTGTAATTGAGAAGGTCTAATTTTTCTGAAAAATTCTCCTTCGCATAGATATATCTGTTCGGTTCAAGATTTTGAATTTTCAGTACAAGGGATTGCTCGATCTCTTTTTCTTTATCATCGTCACCAGTCAATGAACCGGGAGGTGGAGTATAATCGAGATTATTAGAATTATTTTCTGTTGCCACCTCGAATGCTTCATCGGGCTGCAGATCTGCAGGTTTGTGCAGCGTGGTATCCATTATGGCAGAAGCAGTCCATTTGTTGCCAACCAGTTCGAATGTCTCGATATCAATAACCAGATCGTCCGATGTTTCTGTCTTCATCCACAAACGAGCACTTTGAATATAATTCCACGCAACGTTTCCTTCACCGAGAGGTTTGAAGTAGAGTGAATCCTGTAGGGGAATACGGATAAATTTCCAATCATTATACTCTGAAATGAGGATTTCCGGATCTACATTCGTAAGATCTATAGCATATTGAAAATAGTTATTTTTTGTGTCGAGAACAAAGTTTTTATTCAGGTCCTCTGTATCCAGCTGTCCATTGACCTCCGCACCGTTTATTCCACTGTAATTCGATGAACCGGCTGAATAATTATAATCATCATTTCCATCGTCGACTTCGGGAGTGTCATCCTCATCATGATTTTTGGGAGGTACCGGATCAGTGCCCGGTACATTATCGAGCCCTACATCTTCGCCCACATCGAGCACACCATCTTGGTTGCGATCCTCATAGTTCAGACTGTCATTCGGTTGAGTGATCGGATAATAATCCTCGCTTATGGTGCCAAGGTTGATAAAGAGGGTATCGCCAAGGTTTGCATCTCCTGCTTTCAAGGTCAGTTCGAGATATCGTTTTTTCTTTAAATCCTCAGCGGTTCTGCCAAAACTTTTCATGATACCAGCCCAGTTAGGAAGCTGGGATATGGGTTCCAGTTTGCATTCCAGAACAGAGACATACTCTTTTCCTTCATCGGTTGGAAGATCCGGATAGATATCTTTTTTCTGGAATATATTATGTGGATTATACCAACTCAGGTCACCTCTGGATACCAACGAGTCAGCCATGAGAGAATCATACCCGATAGGATAACTGGCAAAATCATATTCGGAACGACTAATGCCAATAGAAAATATCTCATTGATCGCTTCCATATCATCGATGTATGCCTCGCTGTTATCAGTTGCATTAGGATCAGGAATGTTCATTGCAACTTCCCCGGAAAGCGAAACGCTTGATGTCTTATTTGTTTTCACCAGTGGTATCATATTAACGAGATTTGTTACAAAGGGCAATTCCGCTCTAACAGATCCATCAATATCACCAATGAATATCTTAGTTGGCTCGGCTCCTACCCTTACATGCTTATTGTCTGAAGAACCTCCTTCATACATAAAGGTTGCACCGATCTTTGCATTATTATTGAATTCATAATCTGCCCGAAAACCGAACATGCTCTTCTTGTCCATACTGAAGAATGGTTCGTACTCAAAATCCACTTTCACCTTAGCATTGGGATCGCTGGCTGCATCGCCTTTGAGCCGTACTGTGCCGCTAAAATAATCAATATCATAATCCGTTCCCTTTTTCATCAGCACGCCGTCAACATAGACTTTTTCACTTCCTTCAATAATATTGATGTGTCCCAGATTGATCTTGCTGCCGACTGTATTTGATTTCACGCTAAGGTAAAAGGGATTATAATCATCTATATTCGGATTGCGTTCATTATAAACTATAGGATTACCGAGATCGCTGTATTCCGAGAACCAGTATGGCTGGAATGGCTCCCACATACGAAATTGAGCAGTTCCGGTCTCCAGATCAATTGTTTCATCGTTTCCGTTTACAATGCCGTCTTTATTTGTATCAAGATCGAGGATATTAATAAATTTATGTTGCACATTGTTGGAATCAATAATTCTGTATTCCGCTTCGCCTCCAGCTCCCGGGGGATAGTAAAAGATCTTTACTTCAAACCCCTGGGAATCGATATTCTTACCCCCAAGACTATAAATGTTCTTGATCTGATAACCCCACAATGCTTCAGGCAGATCCTCATTTGGAACATTGTAGTTCTTCTTGATCATTTTAACGATTGGAACCCCATCAACATAACTTCCCCACTTCTTTCCGGATTTTTCTTCATAGATGACACCAATTGCATAATTATCTGAAATCCCCACTCCGAATTGGATCATATATGGAGAGTTCAGATAGTCTATCAAAAAGTCATTTATTGGATCATTAAGTTCATAAAACTTATATTCATTATGATCAAAATCATAACCCGTTATATTCGTCTGATCAGTACGTCCGTCATCGATGAAGATTCTCACTGAGCCATCTTTTGGCATTATACTATCGACATATGCCCATTCAGTCATGGGCAGCGTGTCAGGATTTACAGGCAGATTGTCATGACCTACAAACAAGCTGTCAGGTTCGTTGAACAAGAAATATTTATTTCGAACAAAATATTTGTCCATATAATCTGTTTCATGCTCAACTGCACTACCTGTGGCAGATGCAGATGCTTGTTTTCCTTCCTGCTGGCTGACAATGGTAGTGAGTTTAAGCTTCCCGAATTCAAATTCCCCTTTGATGCCAAACAGGTCTTCCGAAGAAGCAGAATAGCTTATAAATTGTGAGCCAGAAAGTGAGAGCCGCGTATCACCTGCCTCTATTAGTTTGATGGGATCATCTTCATCACCCACATACTTGATGCTGATCTTATTTTTCTCAAAGATAGATGCATCAGAAGTTTGTTTTACATCGACTTTAATTTTTTTACCGATAGTACCACTAATTCCAAGATTCAGCTTTTGCTCCATTTTAAGGTCTGGAAAAAACCCCTTATTTGAACTTTCGGTTACTCTTTCAGGTTTGTTTTTTGTTGATGAGCCGCCAATAGTAATCCTTTGAGAACCGGTCACTTTGAGCCGGCCAATATTATCACCAAAGAAACGCCTCATTGCTTTTGGCATTTTTATCTTGGGAAATTCAATATCGGGAATAATTCCCTGCGCCTGCTTATCCTGAACACGAAGTCGTTCTGCTTCTTCGATGTCTTCGTATAAATATTCATAAAGCTGCTCACGGAAACGAACGTTCACATAGTTTTCCAAGCCCAATGCAAAAGGTGCATGGATACGGGCTCCTCCAAAGGAACTTTTAACAAGTACTCTATTCTTTCTGATATCAATTTCATCCGAGTGTTCGTAGAGCTTGAAATTCACAAAATACTTATTAGTTTTCTTGTGTGGGAATGCTTCTTTCTTGAGGTATTCTACTACCTCTGTAGTGTCCCCTTTTGCCATAAGAGGCATGGAAATGGTATGATGGAACAAACTGGGAAAAGACGACACTTTTTGGGGATGTATTTTTTTCTTTTCTATAACTGTTTTTGTAGTATCTTTTTGTTTCTCGTGCTCCTCAGTAAGATTTAATGTATCAGCAAAAGGAATTTTATCAACAATACCGAGTTCCGGCTTTTCAATAAACAGGGTGTCAGTAACAATGAGAAGCGTATCTTTAGTCGTTTTTCCGGTGCTATCTGTGACCTCGATTGTTTGCTTGCTTACCTTCTCCTCACCTTTTTTGATGATGGTCTGTGCCTGTATCGCATTATGCTGCAGGAGTGTATAACCTGATGCAACTAAAAACAGGATGCTGATAAAGAAAACAGATTTAATCTTCATACCTATTAAACTTATTACTATCCTTAAACATATTTATTCAATTATTTACAGTGTTTATCCATTAATTGGCAGATTGCTCGCCATAAGCGAAATTTCGATAGTATCAAAGTATATAGGCAGTCTTCCTCTTTTGATTGCCAAAATGTAGAGCCATTCCCTTCATGGTCAATATTTTATTCGTTCCAAATATATTACATTTAATCTTTTTCATAGGAAGTTCTTGTATGCGCAAAGTCATTTTTATCGTCAAGAAATTGATGATTGTTGACAAAACATCACTCAAAAATAGTCTGCTCACATCAAATTTCCGGAGGTGCTATGCGGCTGCTTATTCAGCGTGTGAACCGTGCTTCTGTCTCTGTTGATGGAGAACTTATTTCAGAAATAGGAAAGGGACTGCTCATCTTTCTCGGAGTCGGGCACAATGATACTGAAGCCCATGCAGACTTTCTTGCAAAGAAGGCAATAAACCTGCGCATATTTGAGGATGATGAAGGAAAGATGAATCTCAGCGTGAAAGATATCTGTGGAGAAATTCTGCTGATCTCGCAATTCACCTTGTATGCTGACACAAAAAAAGGGAACCGCCCCGGCTTTTCCGACTCCGCTCCTCCAGAAAAAGCAGAAGCACTGTATGAGTATTTTGGCAAGTGTTTGAATGAACTTGGAGTTCCGACAAAAATGGGAAAATTCGGTGCGCTCATGAAGATCGACCTTCTGAATTTCGGACCGGCAACCTTCCTTTTGGAGAGAGAATAAGCTTCAAAACAAACTGGCACTCCCAAAATCTTGACACGCTTTACCCCATCAGGAAATTTCCCCCTCAACATGAATAATAACTCCTATCTCTATGAAATTGGAACAGAAGAATTGCCGGCTTCTTATATCCTTCCTGCGATAACTTTTTTACAAGAATATTTTTCCACCCGCTTGCAGGAAGCGCAGCTTGCTTTTAATATGATTAAACCATATTCGACTCCTCGCAGATTATGCATAATGGTAACTGGACTTCCCGCTGCTCAGGCAGATTCCTCCGAAGAAATTGTCGGACCTCCCAAACGTATTTCCTATGATGAAAAGGGCAATCTCACCAAAGTTGGGCTGGGATTCCTTAACAAACAAGATCTCGAAGAAAAAGATATCATAATAAAAGAACTTCCAAAGGGTGAATACCTCAGTGTCATCAAACATATAAAAGGAAAACCAACCGAAGAAATTCTCAGTACAATTTCAGTCGAAGTCATTCCCAAAATCCCCTTCCAAAAAAAGATGCACTGGGGAATTGGCTCGCTTCTTTTTGCGCGTCCGCTCCGCTGGATCCTTGCTTTATATAACGATAAGCTTCTCGAGTTCGAGATCAATGGAATAATCAGTAACACATACACTTTCGGAAACCGCTTCCAAAAATTACATAATATTATTAATATATCTTTAATTAATATATATATTCCTATATTAATAAAACACTTTGTCATTGCAGACAGATATGAAAGAAAGGCACGGATCAAAAAGGAAATTCAGCTCGCTGCTTCGCAAATCAGCGGCACTCCTGTCGAGAATCCAGAACTGCTCGAAACCGTGACCGATCTTGTTGAATATCCTTCTCCAATTGTTGGAACCTTTGATACTGCATTTTTGTCTTTACCCCCAAAAGTGCTGACAACAACTCTTTCAGAAACTCAAAAATCCTTCTCTGTTCAGAACAAAGACAATGAACTCATGCCCTGCTTTATCTGCATCGGAAACAGCAATCCGAAGACAATAAGCAAAGTACTCTATGGCAACGAGCGTGTCATCAATGCGCGCCTGAGTGATGCGAAATTCTATTTTGACACAGATAGAAAAACACCACTTGCAGCTCGTGTTGATGGGCTTAAGAAGATCACTTTCATAAAAAATCTCGGCACACTTTATGATAAGATCGAAAGAATGAAATCTCTCGGGAAGTGGTGTGCTGATACATTATCTTATGATGAGGAAAATATTGAAAGAGCGGTTTATCTGTGCAAATCCGACCTGACCACACTCATTCTTGGTGAAAAGGAATACACAAAATTGCAGGGCTACATGGGCTGGCAATATGCATTGAATGACAGGGAAAATAAAGAAGTAGCACAGGCGATTTTCGAGCAGTACCTGCCGCGATTCAAGGATGATATTCTGCCCGAAACAAAAACAGGAACAGTCCTTTCGCTTGTTGATAAGATGGACACGATCGTCGGCTGTTTCTCTATCGGACTGCAGCCCACCGGCACAAGCGATCAACTCGGGATACGAAGAGCAGGGAATGGTATTATCGCAATACTGGCAGAGCAAAAGTTATATCTGAATCTCGATAAATTCATTGCTCAAAGTATCGAAACTTTTGAAGATACTAAAAATGAATTGAAAGAAGAAGTAGTTGATTTCTTTATTCAGAGAATCCGCACTTATCTTGAAAATATCGGCATCGATTACGATGTTATAAATGCAGTGCTTGAAGCTGATCATACAGACATTCCCGATTTGATAATACGAGCCAAAAGACTGCAGGAATTCAAACTGCATGAAGATTTCAAGAAATTCATCATCGGGTTTAAGAGGGCATCAAATATACTGGAAAGCTCGCAGAAGACAGTTACTTTGAACGAATCGCTTTTCGAGGAAAAACAAGAATTACAACTCTATAAAAAACTGGCTGAGATCATACCTCATTATGAAGCTCATTTTAAAGAGAAAAACTACAATGCCTGCTTTAACGACCTTGTTGCATTGAAGGATTTTATTGATTTATTTTTTGATAATGTGATGGTTATGGTTGAGAATGAAGATCTTAAAGAAAACCGCATGGCGCTCCTTCGTTTGATCCATTCCACCTTCACGAAAACTGCTGATCTTTCAAAAATAGTATATGAATTATAAGGATTTGGAGATACAATGAGCACAACACTTTCCCACCGCGCACGTGCGATCAAACCTTCCCCAACTCTGACTGTTTCTGCCCTTGCCAAAAAGATGAAAGCAGAAGGTCATGATGTCATAAATTTTGGTGTCGGCGAACCGGATTTCAATACACCCGATTACATCAAAAATGCTGCCAAAAAAGCGATAGATGAAAATTTTACCCGTTATACTGTTGCTGCCGGTATTCCTGAACTGCGGGATGCAATCGTAGAAAAATTCAAAAATGATAACGACCTTGAGTACACTGCTGATCAAATATTCGTTTCTCCAGGCGCAAAAGCATCTATCATTCACATTCTCATGGCAATATGCGATCTTCGCGACGAAGTGCTGATCCCATCTCCTTATTGGGTGAGCTACACATCGCAGGTAGAAATGGTTGACGGACACCCCATTCTGCTTCCCACGAATATGAGCACTAATTTCAAGATCACTGCACGGCAGCTTGATGATGCACTCTCCTCTCTCGGTAATCCGAAAGCGCTTATTTTAAACTCCCCGAATAATCCTACAGGAAGTGTATATTCCAAAGATGAACTGCTTGGCATTGCAGAAGTTTGTGTAAAACATGATATTTTCATTATTTCTGATGAGATATATGAGAAACTCATTTATGATGGCGAAGAGCACGTATCCATTGCATCGCTTTCCCCTGAAGCAAAGGATATCACAATTGTCATAAACGGCGTTTCCAAAGCTTATGCTATGACCGGCTGGCGTCTCGGGTATGCTGTCGGACCAATGGAAGTCATCAAATATGCAAGCCGAATTCAAAGCCACACAACCTCCAATGTAAATTCCATGACCCAAAAAGCAGCGATCACTGCACTTACAGAAGACGATGGAAGCATTGAAAAGATGCGCCAGCAGTTCGAGAAGCGAAGAAATTATCTCGTTAAGGAACTGAACAACATTCCTAATGTGAAGTGCACGCTCCCAAAAGGCGCTTTCTATGCCATGCCGGACATTTCTTATTATTTACAAAACAATAACAAAAACATCACATCTTCGGCAGATCTCTGCACATACATTCTGAAGAATTATTATGTCGCAATTGTTCCCGGCTCGGCATTTGGAGTAAATAACTATGTCCGCTTTTCATATGCCAACTCAATGGAAAATATTGAAAAAGGATTGCTGCGCTTTGCCGAAGGACTGAAAAATATTTAATAACATGTCTTTTTTCACAGATGAATGGAAAAAAAGAAGGAACTATCGAAATAAAGACCTCACCTCTGTCTGGAAGCTCATCATCAGGATCATACTGCTCATCTTGCTGATCCTGCTTGTTCGGTTTTTTTCTACAGGCGGAGTTTCTAAATTCTGGGACTATCTTCTTAATGAAAAGAACAAACCTGCCACTGTGATAATTGAAGAAACGGATACAGAATAATGAGTTTACTGATAGTCGGTTCCATTGCTCTCGACAGTATTGAAAATCATCACGGAAAAGTGCATGATGTGCTTGGTGGTTCTGCAGTTTATTCATCAGTTTCAGCAAGTTTTCTCTATGATAAAGTTTCCATTATCGGAGTGGTCGGTCAGGACTTTCCAAAAGAGCATGTTGAACTGCTGGATAAACACGGAGTAAACACATCAGCTTTGCATTTTGCAGATGGAGAAACCTTTCGCTGGAGAGGGCGTTACAACAACCTCAATCAAGCGATCACGTTGGAAACCCACTTGAATGTATTCGAAAAATTCAATCCGGTCATTCCTGAAGACTTGCGTGATTCCCCGTTCATATTACTTGGAAATATTGATCCCGAAATACAGCTCAATGTGATCTCTCAAATGAAAAAACCGAAGATCATTGCTGCGGATACGATGAACTATTGGATCATCAAGAAACTCGATAAATTGATAGAAATGTTTCAGCATATTGATATTCTTTTTATTAATGATGATGAGATCCGTTTGCTCACGCAGGAACATTATATATATGAAGCTTACCAGAAGATACTCACTTACGGACCAAAGATCGTAGTCGTCAAAAAGGGCGAACACGGCGTTATGATCGTGAAAAAGGGCTTCTATTTCTTTGCTCCGGGCTATCCGCTGAAAAAGGTGATGGATACAACGGGTGCAGGAGATTGTTTCTCCGGTGGTTTCATGGGTTATCTTGCATCCTGCAAAACGCCCAATGATAAAATCCTCAGGCAGGCAGCTATAATTGGAACGATCACTTCAGCATTCAATGTTGAGGGTTTCAGTCTGGATTCTCTGACAGAGCTCTCAAAAGAAAAAATAGATTCACGCTTTGACGAACTCAAAAAATATACACAATTTGAATAATGAATAATAAAATAAATTACAAGAAAGCAGGTGTTGACATCAGCGCAGCAGAAAAAGCTGTCGAACTGATAAAACCACTTGCGAAAAGTACTTTCTCAAGGAATGTAGTTACGGATATCGGGTCTTTTGGTGCGCTATTCAAACTCGATCTAACCAAATGGAAACAGCCAATATTGGTATCAAGCACGGATAGTGTGGGCTCAAAAGTGCAGGTCGCAAATCTTGCACAAAAATGGGACACGGTCGGGCAGGATATCGTGAATCACTGCGTGAATGATATCCTTACTCAAGGTGCATACCCGCTTTTTTTTCTTGATTATATTGGCATTGGGAAAGTCATTCCTAAGCATGTCGAAGAAATTATGATAGGGCTTGCTCTTGCATGCAGGGAAAATGATTGCGCACTTATCGGTGGAGAGCTTGCAGAAATGCCATCTCTTTATCAAAAGGATGATTTTGACCTTGTTGGCACAATTGTCGGCTGCGTGGATGAAGAGAATGCCATCTCGGGCAAGACAATTTCAGATGGAGATGTGCTGCTTGGATTTTCTTCAACCGGACTTCATACAAACGGATACACGCTTGCTCGGAAAATCATGTTTGATATTTTGAATCTCAAACCGGACTCATATATAAATGAATTAGGAAAACCAGTTGCTGAAGCACTACTCGCAGTACACAGATCCTATTATACCGTTCTGGAACCTTTTATTGACCAGCATATTATTAAAGGGCTCGCCCATATTACAGGCGGAGGAATTCCCGGCAATCTCAAACGCATTATTCCTGGTGGAATGTCAGCTATAGTTAAGAAAGATTCGTGGAATGTACCTGCTATTTTCAGATTTCTTCAGCAAGGAGAACAAGTGGAGGAAGCGGAAATGTACCGTACATTCAATATGGGAATCGGCATAATCGCTGTAGTCAACGAAGAAAATGTAAATCAAATTTTAAAACAAACCGATGCAAAAGTTATCGGTACTATAATAAAAGGTAAGCAGAAAGTGCTTCTTCAATAATGAAAGAAATTTGGCGTTTTATTAATTCCGGAAGACTCAAGCCCAATGAAAATATGGCAATGGATGAGGCGATTTTATTCGGGATTATTAACAAAAATGATCCGCCTGCACTTCGTGTATATGATTGGGATCCGCCGACTGTTTCTTTTGGATATCATCAAAAGATAAGGGAACATATTCTGCTGGATAAAGTAAAAGAGTATGGTTTTGGGCTTGTTCGCAGACCGACAGGCGGAAGAGCAGTACTTCACTACGACGAAGTTACCTATGCGGTTATTTCAAGAACGGATGGAATCCTTGCCGGCACAGTTCTGGAATCATATCAAAATATCGGAAAAGTCCTTCTTGCTACACTTCATGAAATAGGTATTGATGCAACGATGAAGGACAGTATGCCTTCAGAGAAAGAGCAGAAAACATGGGTGAATCCCTGCTTTACAAGCGCTTCAAAATATGAGATAAATTATAAAGGTAAGAAAATAATCGGCAGTGCACAGATACGTAAGGGCAGTGCCTTACTTCAGCATGGTTCAATTTTGTTAAATCATAACCAGGAACTCATGGCTGAGTTGATGCCCACGAAAAGTAATAAAGAAAAAGAAACAATAAAGAAATTATTATTTAGAAAAACTATTGCAGTGAATGATCTTATCGAGAATTCGCTGTCATTTAATGACTTTGTAAACATCTTAAAAAAAAAATTCCAAAAGCATTTTGGAATATGTTTCTCGGAAAACGGCGATTTAACCATTTACGAGAGACAATTGTATGAAGGTTTCCAAAATAAGTATAACATCAATTAAATATATCGTTTTATTGATTTAAAAAAAAGTTGACACATGTTTCAACCCACTCGAAATTAGCCCCGTGTCTTAGTACCTAAGACCAATTTTTCATGAAGGGAGAAGCTATGAAAAGGTACGTATTTGCTTTTATATTAGTTGTGCTTTTTCTACTGGTAGCCGTGCTTAATGCAGGTACAACAGGTAAACTTGCAGGCCGTGTTACTGATGTAGATTCGGGAGAACCCGTTATCGGTGCAAATGTGATCATTATTGAGAAACAGATTGGTGCTTCCACGGACGACAAGGGTCGTTTCATGGTTATAAATATTCCTCCTGGCACCTATGAGATCCAAGCATTCCGAATGGGATATCAGGCAGTAACTATCACAAATGTCAAGATCAATCTTGATTTGACCACAACACTGAACTTTGAACTCAAAAGTACTGATACCGAAATCGAAGGTATCACAGTGAAAGCACAGCAGAAACTTGTTGAAAGGGATGTCACCGGATCAGAGAAGATCATTACCGCTGAAGACATTAAACAGATGCCGGTGCAGTCCATTCAGGAAATCGTTGCTGTTACTGCTGGTGCTGTTGGATCTGGAGAAAATCTCCACATCAGAGGAGGTCGTTCAGGTGAGGTTGTATATACTGTTGACGGTATGTCCGTTTCCAATCCTGTTGATCATGGGTTTGGAATGCAACTCGATATGGACGCTGTGAGCGACATGTCGGTTCAGACAGGTGGCTTTACCGCAGAATTCGGTAATGCACAATCGGCTATTATTAATCTTGTTACCAAGTCCGGTGGTCCTCAATACTCAGGAAAATTTGAAGTAAGCTCAGACCACATTTTTGATGAAGGAAGCAATAAAGACCTGGTCAAATTCGCACTTGGCGGACCCATTATTCCTGCCGGTTCACAATATCAAAGAGATAGATTCACTTTCTATCTTAATGTTACCAGTGCATGGACGGATGGTCGATACAAAGATTATTATACCCTCAAGGAAGACAATCCTTTATTCGAACCATTGCGACGATTATCTTATTTTGGCTTTGGAGACTCCTTGCACTACTTCAATCAAATCAATTCTATAGGTGAAGGCAGAGAAAAGGTATGGTTGTTTGATGTTGGTGACAGGTATATTAATAACTATCAGGCAAACTTTAAAACAAAGTTCCAGGTCAGTCCTACAGTTAAATTAACTGCTGCAGTTCGAGGTGACAGAGAAACTAATCTCCCCTTTGGATACTTTAATAGATTATCACTCCGTTACACGAACCACTGGACTACCGAGCATAACCAATTTGCCTTAACTTGGGATCATACTCTTTCCCCAAAAATGTTCTATACAATCCGTACAAGCCGTTTTGAGACAAACATTGATCTGAACTCTGGTGTGGACAGAGATTGGTATTTTGAACCACAAAATACTGATTGGAACAATCCTACATGGATTGAGAATCCAGACCAAAATAATTTCGGTGTCCATATTCCTGGGACACATGTAAACGAACGTGTGGAATATCTTGATCAGCTTAATAACCCTCAACCAATTCCTTTCTTCTCTAATCCGGGATCTCAAGCCGGCAATTTCTGGAAGGATCAAACAATAACATATACACTTCGAAGTGATTTCACTTATCAGATCGATGAAATTCACCAGGTAAAAACCGGTCTTGAGATTAAATTTAATGAGATTTATAAGGATCGTCTCAACAATCCCTGGGAAATTGACGATGCGAAACGATTACCGAATTATCTTAGAGGTAAGGACGTTGATACAACCGGCATGGGAATACCTGTCGATTCTCTGGCGTTCTATGGTTATCTTGGTTGGGGTGGCAAAATATATACCGCAGAAGATTTTCAGGATGGCGTTCATTTTGCAGGTGGCGAAATAGACGGTTATAAAGCATATCCATGGCAGGGCGCTTATTATCTGCAGGATAAAATGGAGTGGGAAGGTATGATCGTTAATGCCGGTATGCGTTTTGACTTCTGGTATCTTGGAGATAAATATCAGGTGAAAAGCGATACCACTGGTGAATATGTCGATGCACAATGGAATAAGGTTACCTTTATCATTGATGATGGTAGCGGTGGTTTTATGACCAAAACCGAGAATGTTAATAAATTCCAAATTATGGTCAGTCCCCGTCTCGGTGTATCTCATCCTATCACAGAAAAAGACGTGCTACACTTTGCCTATAACTACCAGAGCCAGCTTCCTCCAATGCAGTATGTGTTCACAAGCTCAACTCCGGAAGCCGGACAGGTCGGCACGAACGTTGGTAATCCAAACCTTAAACCCGAAACAACCATTACTTATGAGGTTGGTGTCGAACATCAAATGGGTGAGGATTATCTCCTCGACGTGACTCTTTTCTATAAGAATATTTATAATCTTGTTAGTGTCTTAGATAATGACTATTCACTTCTACCGGATAGTATTGCTGAGGCAGGAAGACAATACTGGTTATATATCTCCGAAGATTACGGAAGCGCTCGCGGCGTAGAATTAACACTTCGTAAACGCTTTAGTAATTTCTGGGGATTTAATATTGGTTACACCTATTCATGGGCAAATGGTCGTAATTCCGGTGCACATGAAGCTCGTGATAACCTTCGCGAATTCCCTCTTACCTGGGATATTCGTCATAACGCATCTGTGAATCTAGATTTCAGGATCCCTGAGGATGAAGAATTTTATCTCCTTGGTTTAAAGATGCCTGATAAGTTCTATGCAAGCTTGCTTTGGAGAATTCAATCCGGTGCTCCTTATACACCTGTTACTCCTGATCCTGATAGCAATGTTCCACTTGAAACGAACTCAGTTAGACTTCCCTGGACAAATTCTGCAGATCTTAGAGTAAGTAAAGCTTTTAATCTCTTTGGGGATACAAAATTCAGTATCTTCGTTAATGTATCAAATTTATTTAATACTTTGAATATCAATTATGTAAACGCCAAAACTGGTAAAACAACAGATAAAGGAACTTTTGAATACTGGGATATCTATGATTTGAACCACGACGGTAAAATTATTAAAGAAGATGGCGAAGATGTCACCGGCGCTGCAATATACCTTGCAGGTCTGTCAAATCCCAATATTTATTCCGTAGGTCGAAGAATTTCCTTAGGTGTTAAATTTGAATGGTAAAAATCAAGGAGGATATACAAGTGTATACCAATAAGAAATTCAGAATTCTATTCTTGGCATTATTGTTAGTTGGCATGTTCGTCGGCAACCTCTGTGCGCAGGAAGCAGTTACAACTGAAGAAGATACAACAGCTATAGTCGAAGAAGAAGCAGTTGTTGTAGAAGAAACAATCCAAGCCGGAGGTATTGAAGCCTTTGCACGAAAAATTGTCGGAAGCGGCTTAGTTGACCTCTTTATCAAAGGTGGATGGGTCATGTACCCAATGCTTATTTTGGTTATCTGGGCATTAGCCACTTCAATTTGGAAGATCATTTCCCTTCGTTATGCAAAAATTTCTGTTCACGATTTCTTAGAAAAGCTTCTCCCCTTAGTAAAAGAAAAAGAATTCGACGAAGCAACAGAACTTTGTGCAAAAACCCGTGGACCCGTAGCCAGCGTCCTTCATGCTGGATTGCTTAAAGCAAACAAGGGACCGGAAGAAGTGGAAAAAGCAGTCGAACATGCTGCAATCCTTGAGATGTCTTTCCTTGAAAAAGGACTTATTGCTCTGGCTACAACCATTAACCTTGCTCCCATGCTTGGTTTCTTGGGAACAGTTATTGGTATGATCCAGGCATTTGAAGCTATCGCAGCTGCCGGTGAAGTTGAACCCACAATTGTGGCAAGCGGTATTTCAGTCGCCTTGATCACCACAGCATCAGGTTTGGCTGTTGCTATCCCAATTCAGTTATTCAATAACTTCTTTGTTTCAATTATTGATGGTCTGATCATTGATATGCAGACAGGTTCGGAAAAACTGACCGAAACCTTAATGGAAGCTAAATAACAATGCAAGGAATTGAGTTAGCATGAATATTGTAAAAGCAAAAAAACCACGTCTCAACCCTAAGATCCCGACAGCATCAATGGCTGATGTGGCTTTTCTTTTGCTTGTCTTTTTCCTGGTTACTACAAAATTTGATGTGAAAGAAGGACTTGGATTGATACTTCCTCCGCACACCGAATCAGGTGGTAAAATAGTAAAGATCAAGCAGGAAAACCTTACAAAGATCAAGGTGAATAGAAGAGGTGATATAGCTGTTGACGATGTGATTGTAACTCCTGTCGAGCTTGAACGTATTGTAAACGAAAAAATTGTTGCGAATCCTAAAATGGTATTTGTGCTTGAAGCTGACAGAAGAGCAAAATACGAAATGATGGTGTGTGCACTTGATAGATTGCTCGCTGCAGGCGCACAAACCGTTTCACTTTCTACCAGATAAGAGGTCCTATGGCAAAGATACTAAGAAAAACAAAAATCGGTTCTGAAATACCTAATGCTTCAATGTCCGATATTGCCTTCCTGCTGCTGATATTCTTTATGGTATCCACTACCTTTGTAAAAGAAAAAGGTCTGAAAGTCGAACTTCCTCGTGCACAAACCATTCAGAAGATCAACAGACGGAATGCAACCACAATTTATGTCAGCCGTTCCGGTCTTATCTCCATTGATGATTTTGCAACACAGGTCGATCAGATACAGTTCGTGATGCAAAGTAAGATCGCAGAAAATCCTGCTATGATCACCAGTTTTCGAACCGACAGAGATACTGAATACGGCATAATGGTAGATGTGATGAACGAGCTCAAAAGAGCAAATGCTTTGAGAATATCCTTTGAAGCACGGAAATCTAGGTAACGTAACATAAATAAACTAAAGGTTTTATATTATGCAAAATAAATCTGCTAACACTCATTATGATTGGAAAGACGTAGCGAGTTCTTTTTATGAGAAATCATTATCCCTCGCCCTTCTTTTGCTGCTTTTCACGTTTTTGGTATTCCCAAAGATCGAAGTGAAGCCCTATCAGCATAGAGCAAAAGAGATCCAAACCATTGAGATACCACCTGAAGTGCGACAGAAATTCAAACCACCCGAAGAAGTAAAACCTATCATTCCTTTAACCATTGAAGAAAGTGACATGAGTGATGATGAAGATATTGAAGAAATTGAAACCATCGGACCCACCACTCTCGACCTTACCAAACCACCCCCTGTTTCCAGAGAAGGCACTACTCCAAGATTCGTTGTTCACGAAGAAATACCTATTCCTATTAAAAAAGTAAGACCGGAATATTCTCAGTTTGCCAAAAATGCTGGTATTGAAGGTGAAGTGATCGTGCGTGCAGAAGTATTTGAAGAAGGCAATGTTGGTGCTGTCGAAATTGTTAAAAGTCTGCAATCGGGTCCCGGCGGTTTGGACGAAGCAGCAATTCTGGCAGTCAAACAATGGAAATTTATTCCCGCAAAAAACCAGGGAAAACCTGTTGCGGTTTGGGTAACTTTCCCAATTAAATTTGAGTTATAAAACTATAATATGAAAAATAAAAATTTAATGAAAAAAGTAGGAGGTAATATGCGCTCTAAAATCGGTTTCCTGCCTGTTTTTCTGGCAGTTCTCCTCATGCTGATGCTCTCAAGTACATTTCTTTGGAGTCGATCAGTAGGTGGCGGCTCCGGCGCAGATAAAAGACTTGATATCACTCGCTATCACGATGTCGGAAACATATGGTTGCGGGTAAGCAACTATGGTTTCTTTGGATCCGGTGATGACATTGTTCCACAATGGCCCTCACTGGAATATCCGGGAGGTTCTGGTATTGACTATCTCTACCAGGGTGCTTTGTGGTTCGGTGCTTGTAAACAACGTAGAAATGACTTTGGACAGATGCTGTACTGGCAAGACGCCGCACAAGAAACGACCGGTACTTCTGACATGGGATTAGGTAGAGTTATTGATACTCTTGTGACTGTCGGCTTTGACGGTGATAATGATTACTATGAATTCCTGCCGGCATATAACCCATTGGAAGCATATGCTCTTGGACCAATGTATGATGTCTACAACCTTAAGGATGGTGTTATCGAATCATCAATTCGTGACCAGCAAGCAGGTGTAGATGATGATGGTGATGGTAAGATCGATGAAGATCCTGCCGGCTTTGCATTCCCATTCAGAAGTACAGTACCTTCCCAATTCAGCACCTTTTTACCTGGCGATAATGAGTTCAGAGGTTCGGTACCTAGAATGCAATGTGAACCGGATGAAATTCTTACAAACATTGACATCTGGTTCCCTCTTGGTTTCCTAGAATTGGGATATGTCGATCCTGACAGTATATATAACTTTGCCCAAGTACAGGACGATGATGGTGATGGACTTCGCGATGAGGATGGGTACCCGATCTCGGAACAAGATTTTCTTGGCTACTATTATGACTACAGCCCCTTTGGAACCCCTGGAGAAAGAGTCCAGGAAGCACAGTCCTATCCTCAAAATCATATACCAAATAATATTCGAGTACGCCAGGTGAGTTTCCAATGGAGTTATGAATATATTAAAAATTTGATATATGTTGAATTTGATATAACAAACATGAACCCTGTTGACACTCTTTTTGACTGTGCAATGGCTGTGTATATGGATTGTGATGTAGGTCCGCAGGCATGGGGTAATACTTATTCTGATGACATAAGCAGTTATATTCCCGGTGAAGGATGGGAGATTGCCTATACCTATGATGCCGACCAGGATGGCGGACTAACCACAGGATATGTCGGTTCTCGTGTGTGTTCTCCTGATCCCGAACAGTTGGATTTCGCATGCTGGACATGGGAAGTTGGTGATGGTCCCAACCATAATGTTCCAGGTGCGGAGCGAAATGAAAAGTATTGGTTGATGACCCATAATACAAATTCCTTTGCTCCAACAAAGTACATTTCACTTCGCGAAGATCCCAATGCTCAAATTAATGATCCTTGCGACACACGATATCTCTTTGCATTCTATGGAGATATGCAAGGTTTCACTGCACCTACAGATTCAAGCTGGAACCTAAAACCATACGAAACAATGAAAATCGTTATTGCGTTATTCCCCGGTGATGATGTTGAAGATCTCAAAAGAACTGCGGTTTTCTCTAAAAAACTGTATGGAGAAGCGCAGACTCTTACAACAGTTGTACTCCCCGATACATTTAAACACTATGAAGCACCCGGACCACCTGATATTCCAAACATGACACTTGACCAATCCTTGAATGGTGACACTGTTTTTGTCTATTGGGATAACCGCTCAGAATTCACAGTCGATAGAATGACAATCTTCAAAGAATTTGTCGGCTGGCAGAACACGATTCCCTATCTTGATAGCTATATTGATAAATATGATGAGCAGTTAGCTCATTATGGATATTTCCCTGAAGAATTCGATCCTGATCATTGGAATGGTGGTAGTTATAACTTTAATGCAAAAGTAAATCCGTGGACAACTTACCGACTTCGCCATGATTTCCAGGGCTACACACTCTGGAAAGCTTCCAATTCCGGTGAACAGGATGCCTATATGGAATGGGACCGCTGGGATAAGGTCGATACTCCTCAGGATATGAGAGACTATGATGTCTGTATGAATCTTCCGGTTGACAGTATGAATGTGTATTACGGCGGTCAGCTCGGTATTAATAATGGACTTCCCATGGAATATACTGTAAGCACTGATTCTACTGAAAATATTATCTATACTGCCGACAGTACTGTTTATTGGACAGACTACTTTAAGATGGATTCTCTTTATTCTTATATAGATATTACCACTGGTGATGAAGTGTATGGAATTCCGCTTTATAATGTGCTGGATAGTGCTGATGTCGATCCTCCTTATGTTCCTAGTCCTGCTCATCCAGTACTTACAAAAATTGAAAAGCGGGCAAATGCGCTTCTTTTAAAAAATCCCGTAATAGATGACGATCTTTATATCGACCTCTATGATGATAAGTTGATGCCATTTCCCGGACATCTTGGTCAGACACATCCTGAAGGATTGCTCACCTTGAAGAAAAACAGACTTTCACGCAGATACTATATTAGTGAAATACTCTATCCTGAAAAAGGGGTAGAAAACTACATTGCCGTCACCTCCTTTGACAGAGGTATTCCTTCACTGGACATTCCATCTCTTGAATCAGGTAAAGATGGAAACCGAATAACGATCTTTGCCGGTCCATCTGCTGCTTCCAATCTCGAAAATGTTTATGTCGTACCAAATCCCTACCTCGGACAAAGCAAGTTTGATGGACGACGTGACAAAGACGAAACCGGTGATAGAAGTAAGCGTATCTGGTTTGTAAATCTTCCTGAAAAATGTACTATCAAGATATATACACTTGCCGGTGACCTTGTTGATGAAATTAAACATGATGGTATGTCAACTGTGGATGTTATCAATCCTAGCAAAGCAACTCATACCGGTATTGCACAAAGTGGAATAGAACCCTGGGATCTCCTCTCGAAACATGATCAGATCATTGCAAGTGGTGTGTACCTTTATTCCGTAGAAGATCATGCGACTGGTAATATTAAAGTCAATAAACTTGTTTTAATTAAATAAAGGTGGTTAACATGAAAAGGATAATTTTTATAATATTGGCCCTTTTACTTATACCAACCTTGGTTCAAGCTGATATTTTTGCTAAAGTCGGTACTGCTGGTATGCAGTTCCTCAAAATCGGTGTTGACGCCCGTGCAATCGGCATGGGTGAAGCATACACAGCTTATACGAAAGGCGCTTCCTCAACCTATTGGAATGTCGCCGGTCTCGCATATACAAATGGCAGTGAATTATTTTTAAACCACACTCGCTATGTTGCAGATATAAATTATGATTATCTGACCTTTGCTTTTCCGACCTCTCTCGGAGTGTTCGGTATCAACGGTTCGATATTGTATATGGACTGGATGGATGTGACAACTGATGATGAGTTCGGTCCTAATGGGGAACAGTTCACCTGTAGCGATATGATGGCTGGGCTTTCCTATGCGACTATGCTTACTGACAAATTCTCTCTTGGTGTCACGTTCAAATATCTCAGGCAAAATCTCGATGAATATGATGTAAACGGTTGGGGCGTCGATCTGGGCACTCTCTATAATACTGGCTGGCAAGATCTTACGATTGGTATGAGCTTAAGAAACTTCGGACCTGAAATGAAATACACATTGGATAATGATGCCGATGGACTTATTGATGAAGACCCCTTTGACCTTTTGGACAATGATGGAGACGGTCTTGTTGATGAAGACCCGGAAGAACTCTCATTCGTACTTCCAATGAATTTCTCTCTTGGTGTTGCTATGAACATTCTTGAAACAAAGATGCAGTCAATTAATGCAGTATTCCAAATTGATAACTGTGTTGACCGTCTTGAAACTTATAATGCCGGACTTGAATACAGAATCGGAACCTTCTTCCTTCGCGGTGGATATCAATTTAATCTTGATGTTCAAAAAGCTTCTTTTGGACTTGGCTGGAAACTTCCTACTTCCTTTGCTATAATGGATATTGATGCTGCTTATACTCCTTTTGGTAGCTTAGAAGAAAAGATGGATGGTAAATTTCTTACCGGACCTATACGTCTTTCTTTAAAAATGAAATTTTAATAATTAATCAATAATGATGGAGGATTAATCAAAATGAAAAAAATTGCTATGCTTAGCGTGATGCTCCTCGTGCTCGCAGGAATGGTTTGGGCTAATGATGTTCAACAACCAGAGTACAACAATAATACTCTTGTTCCTCGCGAAGCACCAGGGCATCTAAAAGTTGCCACAGAAAATCTTAACAAGGGCAACTTCCAGGTTCCTCAATGGGAATTCATTCAGGAACCTACAACTCTCGC
The DNA here is from genome assembly GCA_030613025.1 of Candidatus Cloacimonadota bacterium. Classification (GTDB taxonomy): domain Bacteria; phylum Cloacimonadota; class Cloacimonadia; order JGIOTU-2; family JGIOTU-2; genus Celaenobacter. The sequence goes on along the minus strand of JAUWMT010000009.1, from coordinate 6,712 downwards.
AGGTTTTACTAACTACTATGACTACATGCCCGGTAGTTATTGTGGACGTCCAATAAAGAGGCAACCTGATGCATTCGGTGGAGTATATTTTGTATTCCACGGTCGCGCATCCACGACTGTCAACAGAAGATTGTATTGGGCATACGTTCAACCAAGCGGTGTGATTGACTATGCTACTATCACAACTTCCGACACATGGCAGGGTTATCCGGGTTTGGCCATGCATCCGGCTTCCGGCGATCCTATCGCCTCGTGGCACGATATTATGGGTGCTTCCACCCCCGAAGATACCAACACCCGAGTTTCCTTTGACGACTATGCTCTTCTGCATATTCCAGGTTTCTGGAAAACCCCTGTTACCTTTGATCAACCAGCCCCATACATTGACGAATATATCTGGCCCTATATGAATATTGGAATGGCTCCTGATTATGCAACAACCGGTAACTACCGCGTATATCAGACCAGCCAGCAGAATCCCGACGGCGTGATCGAACATGATATTATACGCTGGATCGATGTTCCTGAAGATTCCTGGAATTGGGGCGACCTTAATATTATGCTTGATAAGACCAACTGGGGTGGTCCCGTGAATATTGCACGTGACTGGTCAGATCCTACAACAGGTCTTTCCTGCCGTCCTTATCCTTCCTATGCCGTGGATCCATTCAATGCAGGACATATCGCAATGTTCGGTTATGCAGGATACACTGGCGGATTGATCGGTCTCGAAGTTGTACCTCAAGGATATTATGTATGGGATTCCTATGATGGTGGTGAAACATGGGATTATGCAAACTTCCATTCATATCAAACAGATGTCGGTATGTTGAATGAGTATGTACTTTATGCCGTTGACAACGTACCCGGCTTTACTATTGATGACGTGCTTCTTGATGAACTTCATGTATGGATCGGGTGGCCCGGCAACCAGCACTCAACTCACAAAACTGCATCTTTTGACAGCGAGGGTAATATTCACATGCCACAGTTGCTCTGGATATGCTCTGTTGATACTGTAGCAGGCAGTGCATCCTACTGGCCTTATTACGAGTTCCAGTACGAAGCTGAAATTGTGTATAAAACTGACGGTACATGGGAAATCCGCGAAGTACCTGAATTACCCGGCGTAGATGCATTGTCCGGGCACACTGTTCCATGGGAAATTGAACCCGTAAGCGGTGACACTTTGATCTACCCGTGGAGGGATTATCCATTCTCCATTGCTGCTGATGTCGGCTTTCATGAAAATCTCCAATGCAATGCAGTAAACTTTGAAAATCCCTGGATGGTCCAGATTTGGAATAGTGGTACAAAAACACTTTACGCAGAAAATGCAATTCCTGGATATGATGCTTATGCAACCCATCCAATTCTTTATGTTTCTGCAACCAATAATAATGGTGAAAACTGGAGTTATCCAATTGAACTCTCTGATATCTACAGCACAGCATTCCCCGGTTTTGCAGACATGATCACCATGTATCCTTATGTTAATCCAACTATTAAAGACCTTGGTGATGGCTGGGGACAGATTGACATATTCTTCTTTGATGATAATGACTACGGCAGCTCGATCCAAGACATGGGTCCCGTAACCGGTGGTGAAATGGTGTACTGCTCATTCAAGATCGACTTTGCTGGTCTTTTCCTTTCTTCCGATCCCTCTCAGCCACAACCACCAGCATCTCTTACACTTCGCAATGTTCCCAATCCATTCTTCTCACACACTCAGATCCAATTCTCTGCTTCAGTTGGTGTGGAAAATGCAGAAGTTACTATCTACAACACAAAAGGTCAGTTCGTAAGATCCATTGACACTATTGCAGATTCTCATACTGCAGGACACGCAATGTGGGATGGTACTGATCAATACGGTAATGATGTAGCAAATGGTATCTACTTCTATAAAGTGGAAACCAACGGTGCAACAATTGCCAAAAAGATGATGCTTAACAGATAAGCAAAATCAAACATTATATAAGAAGCCCGTTCGTTCTTTGAGCGGGCTTTTTTTATTTTTCTAATCAACTTCTTGACAAAAATTTTCCACAATAATTAACTAAATCGTATATTATATATAAGTGTTTATGTGAATTCGAAATCTGATAAATTATTAAGATTTCACAAGTTGTTATTTTCTTAGTAAGGTTAAAGATGTTAACTTATCAAAAAAAAACCAACGGAGGTTTACATGAAAAAATTAGGATTACTTTTACTCCTATGCTTTTTCGTAACTACCCTAACGCTTCATGCAGAATTTATGGATCCAGCCGGCTCGGATAAAATCGCTGTTTCCAATATTGATGTCAGTAAATTAATTCCCTTGTCGGAAGCGAATCACCGAGACAATCCACCGGTACCTGATTATGAATTTGTCACCCTACCCACAACGATCATGACATCGTACTATGACTATATGCCCGGTTCTTATGAATGCTATCCAATACAGGCACAAACCGATAATGGTACCGGCACATATATGACATGGTTCGGCACAGCCACAACCACTGCTACACGCCGTCAGTATTACGCTTACGCAGATGCGGCAGGTAGCATCGGTGCAAACTGGGCCACTATTTCTACTTATGATCTCACTCAAGGATATGGTGATATAGCTGTCCATCCTGCTACAGGTGACTGCTTTGCTACATGGCATGAAAACCCAACTGCTGCAAATTATGGTTCAACTATTTGTTATGATGACTATGCACTTCTGGGCATTCCCGGTTTCTGGTCGGCTGTTACCTTTATTCCCTCACCACTTCCTGATCAATACATCTGGCCCTATCTCTATGTAGGACCTTCTCCAAATGGTGATGGCTGGGTGCGCCTTTATCACATCTCAAAAAACTATACAAGTGATCCATGGAATCATCCTTGTGAAGAACCGAGAATCATGTATATAGACATTGAGAATACTTTTTCTGCCGATTTGACAGCAGTACTCGATGTCGCTAACTGGACTACTGTCAATCCCATGTATTATTGGAGAGCAAAATCATGCCGTCCACAATCTCAAGCTTTTGCTATCGACTTTAACAATCCCGGTAAAGTTGCAATTGTTGGTTACTGCTCCTGGCTGGAAGGAGACCAGGGAGATATGCCCGTTGATCAAGGTTTCTATATCTTTGAATCCCTTGACTATGGAACTACTTGGAACACAGCAAATCTTCATGGTGACGGTCCTGATGATTACATATATGCTGTTGCGAACGTCCCACAATTTAGAGATCAAAATGATAATATTATTGATACTATAAAAGTTGACTCTTACGGCTGGCATGATACTGCACAATATGATGCAAGCGGTAATGCTCACATTTGCTATATGCAGCAATATGGCTATACCGACGATACCGGTGCCGGTTATTACTTCAATCATTTCCTTCCACAGGCGGAAGCAGTATGGGATGGCTCAAGTTGGGATTACCACAATGTGCCGGCATTCCCCGGTATTGATCCTTGGACAGGAAAAGATGTGCCATGGGAAATAGTGGGTAACGATACCATATTATATACCAGGGTTGCCTACAACAAATATCCCGGAGATGCAACCATCTTCCATAACAATGCCCAGAGAAATGCGATCAATACAGAGAAGAATTGGATGGTTCAGCTTTGGGCTGACGGCACCTATGTGCAATTGGCAGAAGATGGCGATCCTGCTTATATCGCTTACGCAGAACATCCCATTCTTTACATCTCAGCTTCATCTAATAATGGCAACAGTTGGTCAGATCCGATCGAACTTACTGATATTTACAGCACCCTCTACGATTTTTCCGATGAAATAACTGTTTACCCAAATATCTATAACAAGATTGAGATAATTGATGAAACTCATGGATTGATCTACATCTATTATTACGACGATAACTCCTTTGGTTCCTATGCTCAAGCTCAACAAGGACAAAATACCGGCGGACAGATCAATTATTGCATGGTGAAAATTGAATTCCCACCTGTATCGGCTGATCCTGCACATGCAAATCCTGTTGCATCACTTTCAAATTATCCCAATCCCTTCTTCTCATCTACGACTATCAACTTTACAAGCAAAAAACCGTATCAACGCTCATCTGTTAATGTATATAACACAAGAGGGCAACTTGTGGCTACACTTGATGTAAATGCCGGCGAGCAGCCCACTGAGGGTTACGCAACATGGAACGGTAAAGACCTGAATGGTAAAGATGTAGCAAATGGAATCTATCTTTATAAGGTTGAAATCGATGGCTCGGCAAAAGTCCAAAAAATGATGCTGACTCGATAAAACTACAAATTTCTTAGAGATATTAAAGCCCGTTCATATTTGAATGGGCTTTTTTTTGACAAATTTTTAAAAATATTCTTTTTTAGTTTTTTGGAGTTTATATGAAAAAAAGGAACATTAACAGGAAAAAATATTTGACACCAGGGAGGGTCATATGTATAGAAAAACAAGTATTTTAATTTCATTTCTTTTACTTACTTTCTGCTTATTCGCTGGAGAGCTTCAAGAACCTGACCGAAAACTTATTCCTGTTTCCGGACTGGACAGAGGAACAATAATTTTGCCCTACACAGATGAAACTCACTCAGATTGGATCGATTACGAATTTGTCGTTGAACCGACAACCGTAATGACATCTTACTATGACTATATGCCGGGTGGATATTCAAATTATCCCATACAAAGACAGCTCGAAAATGGAAGTGGCACTTACCTTACATTTCATGCAACAGATTCACCGACCTCTACACGCCGACAATACTGGGCTTATTATGACGAAAACGGCAATCTTCAAGGTTGTGATGAAATCTCGACATACAATGAACTGCAAGGATATGGAGATCTTGTACTCCATCCTGCTACTGGAAACTGTATAGCTTCATGGCATGAAATTCCAATCGGCTCAAATACCGGCTGTACCATATGTTATGATGATTACGCACTTCTGAATATTCCCGGTTTCTGGTCATCTGTCACTTTTATTACATCTCCCCTTCCTGATGAATATCTTTGGCCAAGATTATACACAGGACCTTCTCCAAATGGAAATGACTGGATCAGGATCTATCATATCTCTCAAAATATTAATCCCAATTCACATGGATATCCCTGTGATGATGTAAGAATTATGTACATGGATATTGAAAATACAGTAACTGCTGACCTGACACAAATACTGAATTTAGACAATTGGACAACAGTTACTCCGATGTATTCATGGAGAGAAAAATCATGCAGACCGCGTTCTCTTTCTTTTACAACTGATCAAAACACACCGGGTAAAGTAAGCATGATCGGCTATTGCGTTTGGAATAAGGGCGACCTTGGTGATATGCCAGTTGATCAAGGATTGTTCGTTTGGGAATCTTTTGATTACGGAGAGACCTGGGATAATACGAATCTTCATAGCCACAACCAGGGATCGGGACACGCATTTTATCAGGTAGAAAACACACCTCAATTTGAATTTAATGGAGTTGTTCCCGACTACCTCGATGTTGATATTTTCGGTTATAATAATACTGCACTTTACGATGATAATGGAAATTTGCATACTACATTACTCGCGAACTATTCCTATACTGACCCGGAGACAAAATATCGCTACTATTTGGAATATTTTCTTCCGCAAATCGAATCCGTTTGGTGGAGTGATAATAGTGAATTCTCATTTGAAGAAATCCCACACTTGCCTGGTAACGATGTATTCTCCGGTCAATCCGTACCGTGGAAAATTACTGGAAATGATACAATTTTATATGTTGTTGTTGCCTATCCTGGAGGTAGTTATGGTGACAAGCAAAGTAATACAATTTCAACAATAAATTCCGAATATTTACATTGTTGGTCTGATGCCACATACGCGACCCTCGCTCAGCTTGGATATACAAACTATGCAGAATATCTTGAACATCCAATTATTTATCTTGCAGGGAGGGGTTGTTGGGGAACATATAAGCTGTTGGAACTGACTGACATTAATAACCCAAATTTCGATTTTTCAAACCAAATTACCGTATATCCATATATGGCTGATTATATTGAATGCTCTGATTACTTATGGGGAAAAGTGTACCTTTATTATCTTGATGATAATTCTTACGGATCTTATATACTTGGTCAGGGTGACAATACTGGAGGAAATATAAACTATTGTATCGTGAATATCAATTTGTATTTTTATGGAATCGATGAAGATTTTGAAAGTTCAAAAGTATATTCTACCAATCGACCTAATCCGTTTTCCGCCAACACTCACATTTCCTTTTCATCCTCAAAACCTCTACGTGAAGCTTCTGTAAAAATTTACAATGCCAAAGGACAATTTATAACAACACTCGAATCACATGAAGGAGATTCTCCGACCGAAAGTTACGCAACATGGAACGGCAAAGATATGAGTGGTAATGATGTAGCAAATGGTATTTATTTCTACAAAGTAACCTCGCCCGAAGTTTCTCACACCGGAAAAATGTTATTGGCAAGATAGGAAATAAAGATATGAGTCCAATCTAAAAAGCAATAATTAATAAAATTAGAAACCGTTAAAACAGTTAATGTTTAATTTTGTTTCATTAAGGGGTTGTCTCACAACCATCTTTTCAGGCATGAGTTATTCATATAATTTATATAGAATTGAAACAGTTATGATAATTAGAAGGAATTGATAGCTTCAAAGCTAATTTTTGCGTCAGGAGACGGTAAATACGTTTAAAA
>JAUWMT010000004.1 GCA_030613025.1 Candidatus Cloacimonadota bacterium | reverse complement strand
TTTTTAAACGTATTTACCGTCTCCTGACGCAAAAATTAGCTTTGAAGCTATCAATTCCTTCTAATTATCATAACTGTTTCAATTCTATATAAATTATATGAATAACTCATGCCTGAAAAGATGGTTGTGAGACAACCCCTTTGCTCGGTCGAGCAACAAAGACTTATTGATTTTTTGGACTCTGGCAAAGCAGTTTACATTGAGGGCGTAGATTTTGCAAAGAATCACCATAATTACAACCTTTTTAGCTATTTTGGTTGTAATTATGTTCATAATGGTTATTCGGCTAATGTTCATTATTTAACTGGAGTAGATGGAACATTCGCAGAGAACTATCAGTTTAATTACCAATATGATTCTGATTCTGATTATTCTGTTGATGAGATCAGCGCAGATGAAGGCACAATATTTTTCACCTCTCAGGAAGAAAAAAGTCGTGGTGTCTATTATGATGGAAATGGTCAATACAGAACAATTTATACCTCAACATTACTTGGAGCGATGATAGACGGTACTGAAAATAACACAAAAGCAAATCTAATGACTGAGTATCTCTCTTATTTGACACCGCCAGGAATTATAGAGGGAACTATTACCCTTAATGGAGGATCCGGTAATGTAGAAGAGGTTGTTGTCACAACTGGTGGGGCAGCAACAAACCCCGATTATAGCGGATATTACACAATTAGTGTTGCACCTGGTACTAAAGATGTGACAGCATCATTAGATGGTTACAGAGATTCTACAATAGTTGGTGTTGAGGTTTTTTCTGATCAGGTGACCGGCGGAATTGACTTTATTTTAGAAGTGTATAATGGACCACCTGATTGGGAGCAAATATCCGGGACACAGTATTATATGTTCTTAAAGGGAGAGATTACACTTGAAGGTGAGTATTTTGAAGGAATTGGCGATAATATGGCAGGAGCATTTTGTTGGACTGATAGTTTGGAATGTCGTGGAATAGCAACATGGCAAGCTACCGGTTTCTGGTTTTTTTATATTGTAAGTAATGTAAATATAGGAGAAGAGATTACCTTTATGATATATGATTCGGAAACAGATACAATATATAATTGTAATGAAACAATTATCTTTGAAAATGGCACAACGATTGGCACCCCTTTTGACCCATACCGGTTAACTGCATCATATTATTCAACAGATGTTGAGTATCAACTTCTCTACACCAAACTCAATTCTAACTTCCCGAACCCATTCATGCATTCAACTACAATTTCCTTCGGTTTGAAAGAGAAATCGCATGTTAATGTATCTGTGTATAACATAAAAGGACAGTTGGTTGTGACATTGATTGATGGTGAGATGGTTCCTGGAATATATGAGATTCCTTGGGATGTAAATATCGGTAACAAGAAACCGGCAAGCGGAATCTACTTCTACAAATTAGAGACCAAGAATAATACATTCATCAAAAAGATGTTGCTGATACACTAGGTTTCGTTACACGTCAACACAAAGAAGTGTATTAATATTGAGATAGAATCATGGAACAAATTCAATTAATATTGAAATAGAGAAATGAGATGGTGACAACATTCTCGCGTTTAAGTTACATCTCAAACGAAAGACAGTCTATGGGAGTATATTTCGCCTACCGATTGTGCTGACCGCTCCCATACGACTGTCTTTACCCATTCTCTTTACCAAGCCCCTGTTTATCAAGGCGTAATGAAATGAAGACTGGCTTGGTGAAGCTATTATATTATAAAAAGATATATTATTGTTACTCTCTTCATACCGTCCTCCATTAACTGGATCACTAATGGGGTTTACCTTTATTGGAAAATTGTTGTTACTCTGTTCTCAGCTTTTCCGTATATATGCAAGGTAAGCCCCTTTTTATGGAAACATTATTGAAGAAATATTATAAGTGTAAGAATAAATAGGAATATACATATCGCTCCTCAATCCATAGATTATCATGATATTGGAGGAAGCACAGAAACATTGTTAGCGAATTCACCAAATCCTTTCAACGGCTCGACTGTTATCTCTTATTATGGAACCATCCGTCTTCGCTGCGCTACGCCGTGGCTGATCGAAATTTACAATATCAAAGGACAGAAAATGCGTACTTTGGACTGCAGTAACCGTGTTAATGCAAAAGCGACACGGTCGCTTTACTTCATAACCTAGGAGGGAAATGATGAAAACAGCAAACTTGTTGCCAGTGGCATTTATTTCTTTACATTAAAATCAAATAAATTTATTTTGGAAACAAGAAAAATGATTTTTTTAAGAATGAAATAAGTCCCAAAAAACATAAATCAAATCAATTAATATACGAGGAGAAATAAAATGAAAAGAAAAAAAGAATTTATTGGATTTACTTTGCTGTGCCTTTTGATGTTATTACCTTCGATAGCTCTTGCACAGCTTACCGGAATTAAGTATATTGGGGGAACCTCTCCTGATTATACTACAATTGAGTCCGCCATCAATGATTTGAATTCTCAGGGCGTGGGAACCGGCGGTGTAACTTTCCTAATCCGCAATGGAATTTACCCTGAAAATGATAATCTAACTATTCTCGATGTTGCAGCAACCGAATCAAATCCTGTTATATTCCAACCTGATGTTGGGGCAACAGTAGAAATTAACATAACCATAACCGGGGATTATAGTTGCGGATTAAAAATTCACAATTCGGACTATATTACCTTTAATGGAACTGCTTATAATTCTGAAGATGGCAGCAGAGATATGACAATAAATGGCTATCGTAATAATGACGAGGATATGTTTGTTTTTTGGTTAGCAAATGGTTCAGACAATATCACATTGGAAAATCTGATAATAAACAGTATAAGTTTAGCGACTAATACGGGTTGGTCAACTCCTGTTTATTGTTCAACTTATGGTATTACTTCACCTTTAGTTGGTATGGATTCGTTCACACTTTCCAATTGCGAAGTTATCGGCGGTTCCACTTATGGCGTTTATATGGATGGAGACCCTGGTATTCAACTTTCCAACTTCAACATTATTAATAATGATGTTCACGATTTTCAAAAATACGGCATCTTCATCTTTACAGATATTGCGGATTGTAATGTAGAAAAAAATGAAGTATATCAAACTTTTGATGAGGCAAGAAGTTCTGTTTACGGAATAAGGGCAGGTTCATCAAGCTGCAGTGGAACTACAAAAATTCATAATAATTATGTCCACGATTTGAAGCATAGTGCAAATTCAGGTTGTCGTGGTATATTTATTACATCCGACTCACACGATAATCTGGTCTATAATAATATTATCTATCTTGTTCCCGGACTTACTGCAAATACCAGCTATTGCATTTACTTGTCTTCCGGTGATGCTACAAATAATCAAATTTATTACAACACTCTGTATATGGGAGGTGTGTGTAATAGAGAATATCCTGACTTTTACTGTATAAAAATCTATAAAGATGCGAGCGATAACATTCTTAAAGATAATATCCTGATCAATGAGCGAACTGGAAATGTTGGTGGAAATGACCACTGTGCGCTTTATCTGAAGACAGCAACATCATTTGCTGAGAGTGATTATAATTTCCTGAGTGTGAATTCTGATGACCCGTCTGATAATCGTTATGTTGCACAAGTTGGCAGCGATTATTATAATACACTTGCAGATTTACAAAATGCTCCCGGATATGCTCCAAGAGATGTTAATTCTCTTACAGGCGATCCTGATTTGAGCTTCCCTGATCTTCATTTGAATTCCAACAGCCCTTGCATTGGTCAAGCAACTCCTATTGCAGGAATTACAACCGATATTGATTACGATCCTCGTGATGCATTGCATCCAGACATTGGAGCAGATGAATTTATCTCAAACCATGCACCTGTAATAACTTATTTTTCCCCAGAAGAGACAGTATTTTCGATTGCACAAAATACCGAGCAATTATTTTTGATATTAGCTGAAGATCCTGACGATGATTCTCTATATTATTATTGGTATCTTGATGATATACAGCAAGGTGCAAGTATTAATGAATTTACCTATACTTTTTCAGACACCGGCAATTTTGTGGTTAAGGCATTAGTGTCAGATGGTGAATTAGCAGATAGCACATTATGGGATGTTACAGTGATCTATGGTGTGGCTGTTGAAGATGATTTTCAATTGATAGATGAGATACACCTTTATCAAAATAAACCAAATCCATTTAGTGGCTCAACCACAATATCGTTTATCAACACAAAGCACACAAATCCCGATTTATCAGAAACAAAGATAAAAATTTATAATACAAAGGGCCAACTCATAAAAGAATTTAAAATTCAAAATTCAAAATTCAAAATTGATGAAGTCCAATGGGATGGAACTGATAATAATGGGAATAAGTTACCAACCGGCATCTATTTATACCGTCTCGTATCTAATGATTTCGTTTCCAAGACCAAGAAAATTGTTCTAATAAGGTAATACTATTGTAATAACAAAATAATATTTAAGGATAGTGCCGTTACATATTAGAGAAAAAAAGTAACGCTCCAATTAAAACGATTGCTGAAGAGCCAAAAATCTGAATTGCCTTTGTTAATTTCCATTGAAGTTCGCTCTGCGAAGTAAAAATTCCAAGTGTTCCTTTTTTCAGTAGTATAGTAACAATTCCAATTATTGAGATAGTCAAAGCCATACCAGCTGCCATTGCCAGAACCATTAGTGCACCAAGGTGAATGCTGTTTATTGATATAGAAAATAGTGTTAGGATTACTGCACCCGGACAGGGAACAAGTCCGATTGCCAGGATCATGGAAAGCATACCTTTCCCTGAAATATCGTTAGAGATTTTAGATTGTCTGTTAAGAAATATATTTTTGATGAGCAATACAAGACCCACCAATGCAATAAGACCATAGCTGATCAATTGTATCTGCCTGCTCACATTATCTATTGTCTTGAGATACGAACTATTCAGTATTTTGTACAATATCATAACAGCCGCAAAACCTGATCCGGCATGCAAAAATGCAATAGAAGAACCAACAATAATTCCTTTCTTGATCTCAACACCTTCGGACATAAAATAGGATAACGCAATAAATTTTCCATGTCCTGGTCCAAGTGCATGAATGACACCATAGAGGAATGCAAATAAAATTAACCAAAAATATGTTTTAATAGAGGGTTTCTCTTTTATACTTTTGGCTAAATTTGATAATTTTTGCTGAAGAACTTTCTGAAGTTTTGAGATCGTCAGAATGAATTTGTGGATAAATGCCGGATATTTGGTGACCTTTTCTTGTTTCTCAACTTTCTCTTCACCCGACCTGTCATTTTCGAATAACGGATTTTGAACATAAGCTGTTGCAGTTAAGAAAATTGTAAAAATAATTACAAGAACAAGAAACTTTTTTATCATTCTGTATTAGATTTTTTCATGAATATTATAGTTGCTCTCCGGCTCATGAGTTCTCCATACATTTCGTCATTATACATACAGTCCTCTATGTTTATATATGACTCAACTTTTTCATTTTCAACAAGATTAACACCGGTAGTTATATCTGTAGTCACATCAATAAAATACGTCTCATCATATACAAGCAATATCATCTTAGTTTCTTCTTCTTTTGCATCGATCTTACATGGAATAAAAAAGGAATATATCAGTTTCCCTTCTTTATAATCAACACAAAAACTATCAACCTGTGAGATGTTTAATTCATCACCGTCTATGTTGACATGATACAAAAAGTTGAAATTAACGAGATTTGAAAATGCTTCTTCATAAATTGTTTTGCTTTCTTTTTTGTTAAAAGAACCGTCTTTATCTATATCGTAATCAAGTAATATTGAACTACTAAACATATCATCAAATACCCACTCCACCCAAAATCCCTTGAAACCATTATCGTCAAAAATACAGTTTGTTGTATTATCTATAAACATGTGCGGGTGTGCATGAACTTTGGTAGCTGAAAACAATATTAACAATAATGAAGATAAAATAATAAATTTAGTAATGCGAATGCTATGGCTCATTGATGGATTTGTTTATTTTTTTAAGGGTACAATTAAAAGTCTAAATCCAAGATTCTCATTACATAACAGTGGACATGACAATCCAGTTATTGGATAATCTGAGAAGTTATTATTATCATTTTTCAAGTAAAACATTTCTCTACATCCAGGTCCACATAACGACACCCTCGAATCCGGTGATGCTAAAAGCCATTCTGCTACATTACTTTGAACACAATGAAGGAGATATTCTCCGTTACTTGAAATCTCATTGCAAACTGGATTATAGACAGAATCGTTCTCAACAGAGTTTTTTGCGAAACAAACCTCCATCTGATATAATTCCGGTAAAGTTCCCCCCATCCAATTGCAAAATGCATTTGCTTCGAACCAACTGATCATTGTAACGGGACCAAAAATAAAATTTGATGGAGCAGTATTCCAATAATCATCATTACTTAACTTCCATTTTCTTGGTGAGTTTATGAAATATTTTCCCTGAAAAAACCATCCAACTTCGGTATTATTCATCAAGCCCTCTTTTACTTTCCAGTAATCATAAGTTTCATAACCATCGTTTCTTATAAAAGCTGCAAACTGTTCGTTTGAAACTTCAAATTTGGAAATATAAAATCCACGGGTTCTTTCAAATCCTATTAAATCCTCTTCTATGACTGCTGGATGTTTCCCTTTAGGAATCTTCAACGTTTCATAATAAATCCGTCCCTTGAATGTTAATTTTGGAAAGCATACATAATGTTCTAAATTGAAATCATCCGGCAATGATTTGAGGTCGATTAAAATCTTATAGTCTTCTTTTGGTGAAATAATTCCAATGTTGCCTTTCATTTTATCATTTTTGATCGAAAGTAGCTTTTTGGAAATTTTCCGGAAGATATTAATTTCAATATTTGTTCCATCTTGAAAATTATCAATATTATAAGATACTATTAAATATTCCTGATCCATCTTCACTTGCACATCCGTTAACAAGGGAGGAGAAAATGCGTTAATAGTAACCAGTATCGACAATAATATAAAAGTCAAAATTATATATGTTCTCATACACACTAACTTTTCAAAGCTGTTGTTAGTGTCAAATATATCAGGCGAAATTGGTCATATCTTTCCAATAGATTTTCTCATCGATATAGCTTATATTGATTCGTCTCATTAACAGTTTTTATTGATATTATTTTAATAATTCTATCTACGAGATGCCGAAATTATTCCGCTTTCGACAGTTGTGGTCGGCGGAATTCTCAATCTGATTTTGTGATCAAAAAAGCTTATTCTCTTGACAATCAAAACAAACAAATTGAAAAAGTTATCTCGCAAGGAGAATAAAACATGAAGAAAATTATTATATTTTTATTCGCAGCTCTACTTGCCTTGATGAGCTGTTCGAAATCTCCTGAAAAATTACTGATTATATACAGCTATCATCCTGAATATGAATGGTGCCGGCAAGAGAAAAGGGGTATTGAGGATGTCTTCAGCGATCAAAATATCATCATTGAATCCTTCTATATGGATACAAAGAGGAAAACAAACAAAACCTGGGAAAAAAATATCACCAATGAAGCGATTCTGAAGATCAAGTCCTTCAAGCCCGACCTTGTGATTGTGTGCGATGATAATGCTTGCCGGCTTGTGGCTAAGCAGTTTGTCGATAAGAAACTTCCCTTTGTCTTTACGGGTATCAATGAAGATCCCAAAGTGTACGGTATGCCTGCAAAAAATATAACAGGTGTGATCGAGCGCAAACTAATTTCGGGAACGATCGGTCTTTTGAAAAAACTCGATCCGTCAGTTAAAACTATAGCGATTATTACTGATAATAGCCCCACTTCTCAAGCGACTGTGGGCAGATTTACCCAGGAAAATTTCCCAGTAAAATTATATGAAGTGTACAGAACCAACAACTATGATGACTGGAAAAAGTATGTAAGAAAGATACAGACTGAAGTTGATGCACTTGGGATTTATATGTACTTCACTCTTGAGAAAGTAAATTCTGAAGAAAGTGTCCCTTATGCACAGGTACTGAAATGGACGATGGAAAACAACACGCTTCCCACCTTCAGTTTTGAAGAGTTCTCGGTTCAGGATGGCGTGCTCTGCGGTGAAACCCAGTCCGGCTATGAACAGGGGAAGGAAGCCGCACTCATGGCAAAGGAAATACTTTCCGGCGTAAAACCCTCCGCCCTTCCAATAGTAATCCCCAAAAAGGGAACTCTTATGATCAATGAAAAAACAGCTCAAAAATTAGAAATAGTCATTCCTGAAGAATTAAAACAAAAAGCAAAAATAATACATTAAGGTGTTTTCTGAAAGGAGAAATCTATGATAACAGTTGGAATTAACGGATTTGGAAGAATTGGGCGGCTCGTGCTGCGCGTGATGCTGGAGCGTGATAATTTTAACGTCGTTGCAGTCAATGATATCACCGATGCAAAAACCCTTGCTCAACTTCTGAAATATGATTCCACTCACGGCAAATTCCCGGGAACTGTGGAAGAAAAGGATGGTTCGCTGATCGTCAATGGAAAAGAGATCAAGGTATTATCGATCAAAGATCCTGCCGAACTGCCATGGAAAGAACTCAGTGTCGATGTAGTAGTTGAAGCAACAGGTATTTTCCGCACGAGAGCACAGATCGCCAAACATCTTGAAGCCGGTGCAAAGAAAGTACTTCTCACTGTTCCTGCAAAGGACGAGATCGATGCAACGATTGTACTCGGTGTGAATAATTATATGCTCAAACCCGAAGACAAAATAGTCTCAAATGCATCATGCACCACAAACTGCCTTGCACCTGTCGTGAAAGTGCTCAATGATAATTTCAAGATAAAATATGGGTTAATGACCACAGTGCATGCCTATACAAATGATCAGAAGATACTCGATTCACCTCACAAAGATCTGCGTAGAGCTCGCACCGCTGCAACTAATATCATACCCACAACAACCGGAGCAGCGAAAGCAGCAGGAAAAGTGATCCCGGAACTGAACGGAAAGCTCGATGGTATGGCACTGCGCGTGCCTGTGCACGATGGCTCGCTCGTTGACTTCATTTGTGTAGTGGAAAAAGATACAACCGAAGAAGAGATCAACAAAGTTATGAAAGAAGCAGCACAGGGTGAACTCAAAGGAATACTTGAATATTCTGAAGAGCAACTTGTCTCAACCGATATTATCGGCAATCCTCATTCCAGTATTTTCGATGCACCGCTCACCAAAGTATTGGGCGGGAACTTCATCAAAGTTATCTCGTGGTATGATAATGAATGGGGCTACTCCAACCGCGTGGTTGATCTTATTGAAAAAATAATGTAATTATTATTGAGCTTACTTTAAAAAGGTCATGATTAGAGATATGTTAGAAAATGCATCAAATATTTGGAAACCGATGAATCGGTTACAATTAGCTATCTTCCTATTAACCACCAACTTAAGTTGGTGGTTAATGAAACAAAAAAATGCATTAACCGTTTCAACGGTTTCTCGATTTCTTAAATTGAACTTTTTAGAGTGGACTCATTATTGTTATTTAATATACAACAAAAAAGGGACGATTCCGAAAAATCGTCCCAATTTTATATTAACTCTATTCAAAGCTGTACTTCAATGATAGCGATGATGCGAAATCACTTTCATTACCCGACACTATATAAGGCGCATTCCAAAGAAGATCATCGCAGATTTCCCAATCGATAACAAATTTACCAAATTCCAGTCCAACTCCAAAATTATATGCAAAGTAAGAATCGCAATATGAAAGTTTTAAATCATCATCCTTGTTCATGCCATCGTTTTTAATTGAGTAATAATAGTAACTTTTACGAATACCAGCCCGTACAGTCAGCCATTTTGCTAGGTATGCTTCCAGTCCAAGCTCCAATTTCGGTAAAGTTATCCGTGTACCGTTGCTATCAGAAGAATAGGTTGTATCGGTATAAGTATCTGAACCTGTATATTTCACGGTAAAAATTCCACAACTTGCTGCTGCGATAATAATCACTTCCTTAGAAAGCCAGTGGTTTAACCCGATGCCTGGATCGATGCTTATTGCATTCAGAATAATTTTTTCTTCATCAGAAGTTTTTACCGGATAGGAGATGGTTTTATCAAAAGTTGTCATTTTGAGCGTAACTGCGGGATACAAAACAGATTTTTCGGTTTCCAGTACTTTTTTTCGGACTGCACCTCTGATAATAAGTGCATTATCTTTCATCTCTTCTATATTTTCATGAGTAGATATTCCGGTTGCAAAATGCATTTGAACGCTCACATCAAAACCCGAAATTTCATAACCCATTTTTCCTCCTACACCAAATGTGGTTTCCACCAAAGATTCTCCCGGAGGTTCGCAGTTTGAGTTATAGTGATCCATTGCAAAATCAAAACCAAGCCCAAAACCCTCCTTTGCTACATATATGTTTATCGCCTTCTCCAGTTTTGCATAGTTATATTCAAATTGAAAGGGGAAATCCTTGTTGATATATATACCAAAATTACTACCAAGAAGTCTGAAATTCAAACCACCTGAATATTGATTCCCATAGCATACATCATGTGATGCATCAATATATGCATTGTTCATATACTGCGTAAGATACTGCGGGAAAATAGTGATGAGAAAATCATCATTATAAAATATTGGGTTTACACCCATACCCTTTACTCGTCCTTCTGTTGCGAAAGCAAAAGAACAAACAGATAGTAATATAATAAAAATTATTAGTTTTTTCAAAACAAAACTCCTTGCATTTTTCACTCTTAATATTTTGATTTGATTGCAGTAAAATAAAATCGAAGCACTATAATGAAACTCACTATAGTACTTCGACTTAATTAATTATACATTTTACGGAATTGCTACTACAAGTCCTGCTCCAATTGTAAGATCAGTTTCCTTATTATCGCCTTCTGAATCACCAGAATATTTTCCAAGTCCCATGATGTAGTTTACGCCTATATCAACGAAGACATTTTCGACTACCGGCAGTAGATAACCAGCTCCGAATCCCAAAAACATTCCGTTTTCTGTCCATGTGTCACCTTTAGAATCGCATTTAGAGCTGTAAAGCTCATAGAGAACTGCAGCCATAGCATAGATATTTCCAAAATAGTACGAACCGCCAATACCAATGAGGATATCACTTGTCGTTGATGTTGAGGTATCTTTGTAGTACATGTAAGGTTGAGAAACACTTTGCCACCATAAGATAATGTCCAGTGAAATATCAGGCATGAGGAAATATCCGACATAGCAATCTAATGCAAAGGTATTGATGGCATCAATATCCTCATACTGTTTATAGCTATCATATGAGACTGATCCGCCAACGATCTTTGTTCCTGTGTCAAACGCGAATACGCTTGTGGTAATAAGTAAGCATATTACTAAAGCAATTATTTTTTTCATTATACTCCTTTTTCAGTTTGTTTTTTTGTTTTTTTTCCTACCTAAGAAATTAACATAAATAAGCCGAAGCTTTGCTACATTATCACGTTTTCAAGTTTACATACAGTATTTAACTTTTATCTCCAAAATTATACAGCCGATGTCAAGTTTTACATTATTATGCCTTGCCTGCCGATCCGAGCACATTCTTATTCTTGTGCTCATACATGGCAATCAGCTCTGTTCTTGCGGGTCCAAGATATTGTCTTGGGTCGAAAGCAGAAGGGTTCTTTGCAAGGAATTCACGTATAACAGCCGTCATTGCGAGTCTGCCGTCAGAGTCGATATTGATCTTGCAGACTGCGGATTTTGTGGCTTTTCTAAGCTGATCTTCCGGAACTCCGGCAGTGCCGTGCATATCACCACCATATTCATTTATGATCTTGATATATTTTGGCATAACAGAGGAAGAGCCATGAAGCACGATAGGAAATCCGGGGATTCTATGTTCGATCTCTTCAAGAATATCAAAACGAAGTGGAGGAATCTCCTCACCAGGACCTACTTTGAATTTATAAGCACCATGTGAAGTGCCGATCGAAATTGCAAGAGAATCAACACCTGTTCGGTTCACGAAATCTTCCACGTCATTAGGATCTGTGTAGTGAGAAACTTCTGAAGAGACATCATCTTCTATGCCGGCAAGAACACCCAATTCACCCTCAACTGAGACATCATGCTGATGGGCATATTCTACAACTTTTGTAGTAAGTGCGATATTTTCTTCATATGAAAGTGAAGAACCATCGATCATAACAGACGAGAAACCATATTCAATACAGCTCACACAGAGTTCATAGCTATCTCCATGATCAAGATGCATAGCCACAGGAACTTCTTTGCCCATTTGCTTCATCATCTCGATCGCACCCTGTCCCATATAACGCAGCAGTGTTTCATTGGCATAGTTTCTAGCGCCTTTTGATATCTGCAGGATCACAGGAGAAGACGTATTCGCACATGCAGTAATTATCGCTTGAAGCTGTTCCATGTTGTTAAAATTATAGGCGGGGATGGCATATTTGCCATCCATCGCCTTTTTAAACATCTCACGTGTATTTTTAAATCCTAATTCGGTATAATGTACCATGAGT
Organism: Candidatus Cloacimonadota bacterium; assembly: GCA_030613025.1. Lineage (GTDB taxonomy): Bacteria > Cloacimonadota > Cloacimonadia > JGIOTU-2 > JGIOTU-2 > Celaenobacter. The sequence continues at coordinate 73,795 of JAUWMT010000004.1, read as the reverse complement.
CCCCTATTCTTTGTCTTTTTCTTCTACGTCGATCTCGACATCTACTTCTTCCTCGACTACTTCTTCATCCTTTTTCTCTTCTTCATCTTCATCGGTTGAGACATCTTCTTCATCATCTTTTCTTTTTGGATAGAACTTATCCTGTGAGGAAAGATAAATGAAGGTTTGCGCAGCGGTCATATAATTGAAGAAATAGGAATAGAGTATTGCAGCGATGAAGATAAGGAATATACTAATTATGAAGCCGGGGATCAGGTAGTATCCCCCAATTCCGAATCCCATATTCAAACCCGGGAAAAGAAGTACAAGGAATCCAAAGAATTTCGGAATGGTTATCTTTGCAAATTCCTGTCCCATAATAAGATGGGCACCCCAGCTTGTTAGCGCTACCGCTCCCTGAACAACTACAAAAACAAAGCAAAACGCAATACACCCGACAATCCACGATAGTACATGAGTGGCAATAATATACACGCCATGATCTTTAATAAGATGGAATAAACTGATGATGCTGTCCATTGCAGATTCCTGCTCCACACCAACGATCACTGCTCCATAAGTGCATGCGAAACAAAGAATGACAAGAGCAAGTACTGCGAAAAGTGAGATTGCAAAAGGAATCAAATACATGATCGAAAGCCACAACGAGCCAACAAAAGGTATCATGCCGATCACATAAAAGAAAAGATGCCCAAGTACGATCAGTACAAAAAGCAAGATCCATCCTAATACATAAAACACAAAGGTCTTAATATTCTTACCTAAGAAATTAAACACATCTTTCCAGCCAACAAATATTTCATCATCAACTACTTCTGTGCGGATTGAAAATGCAATACACATTCTTGCAATGAACATAATGAATGCAATCAGTATCATACCGATTATTGATTTCACAGAAAACAGATTCATGGCGATAAGCAGATTATCTTTCATTCCGAACATTGCCATCGGTTTGAGAAACGTATCGAAAATGAGGAAGTATGCAATAATCCCCATAAGTATGTACGCCACACCTGATATCATCAAACGATGAAATCGAAATGAATGATTCCACGCTTTAAAGATATCCTTGAACTTGAAAACCTTAGCTTGTTTTTCTTCCATAGCATCTCCTCTTGATTTTTTTAACCATGTAGTTCAATGTTTACGAAAAAATCATAAATGCTGTCAAATTATTTTATATAAAAAGTAAAAAAATTTGACAACGAAAATTTAAGCTAAATAAGTTGAACCAATTCATTTTTGAATTAATTCATTTTTTGGAGAATATATGTCCGGATTAAGAGAAAAAAAGAAGTCAGAAAGAAAAGACCGGATCTTTTCTGCGGCAGTTGATCTCTTTAATGAGAAAGGGTTTTCAAACACTTCGATGCAGGATATTGCAGACAATTCCAATCTTGCTGTTGGAACGCTCTACAATTATTTTCCCTCAAAGAATGACCTGCTTCTTGATATCATGCAGGATGAAATGGAAATCACTATCACAGAAAATGATGCCCTTTTCAACGATATAAACCTGCAAGATAAAAGTGCTAAAGACATCATTAAATTGCTTATAAAAAATATTTTTAGTACTCCCCTGCTCGTCAACAAAGAAAGTCTAAATGAGATATTCATTGCAACTTTCTCTTCAAACATTCATATAAAAAAGGGTATGATACTGGATATTGAACTTATGAAAGCTTTTCAACGTTTACTGGATCGTCTTCAAGAAGAGAACCTGATCGGTCGGGAGATAAATACGTTCAACGCAACAAATATTTTATATTCAATTATGATGATTCAGATGATGATGTATATTTTCGACCCGGAAATGGATAAAGAAAAACTGTTTGAAAACACAGACGAAATGGTCGACCTGGTTTATCGGGGCATAAAACCATAAATATAAGTTAGAAGGAGATATATATGCGTAAGAAGTTCACAAAACGAAAAATTCTATTCGTTTTTATTTCAGCAATTCTTTTTTCCACCAACCTTTGTGCAATGTCTTTGGATAAGGCGATTACAACTGCAGTCCAAAACAATAAAAGTTTCACTGCACAAAAGTACACCTATCAACAATACAAGTGGAATGAAAAGAATGCTATAACCAACTTCCTCCCCAAGATAAATTTCAATGCAACTGCTGTTCGTATTGATAATGACACTTATGAAAATGCAAATGCCGTCATGAAGCTTCAGGTTTATGATGCATTTGACAACCCTACTGGAGATTATGTTCCAATTTCTGCAGGCATGATGACCGGCGGAATTTATAAAACAACGTACATGACCGACCTGACCATCCGGCAGCCGATCTTTAATGGCGGAAAATTATTTCTCGGTCACCAGATAGCACAATTGAGCACAAAACAGGCGCTTCAGAATCTGGCGAGTTCCCAGAACGATCTGGAATATAATGTTGCAGACTCGTATCTCAATATTTTAAAAATTCAGGACATGATCAAGATCGCTAATAAAAGTCTCGCATCAAGCCGGGCACAGTTGAAAAAGATCTACGAGAAATTCAATGTTGGAGTGGTTAAAAAATCCGATGTGCTGCAATGGGAAGTAAAAGTTGAAAACGACAAGATCACTTTGGAAGAGCTAAAGAATGGGTTATCGGTGCTCAAAACTTATTGGTTCAATATTCTCGGACTTGCTTCTCTTTCTGAAGCTGCGATGCCCGATCGGATTGACCTTACTTCTTATGATAACGAGATCGTGCTTTTGCATTCGATTTCTGAGGTAACAAAATTTGATACACTTAGTTATGTACTCACGGTTGTGAAAGCTGAAAATCCTGATTTGAAAAGTTTAGCACTTACAGAAAGAATTGCAAAAACCGTTCAGAAATTGGCGATCAGTAATTTTCTTCCTTCACTAAATCTTCAATATACCAGAACTTTTGATCAGGATAATAAGCTCAATTTTGACGGAGCAAAAAGCTGGAATATTGCTGCTGTCTTTTCTGTGCCGATCTTTCATTTTGGAACAAATATCACCAATCTTAAAAAAAGCAATTTTGAATATAAAAGCGTTCAACTTCAACTCGAAGATGCTCGCGAAAAGATCCTGATGGCAGCAGAAACCAGTGTATATAACTTGATCACAAAAGCAAAAAGAGTAATGAGCGGCAAACTCGCTTATGAGAATGCAAAGGAAAATTATAGTATTGTCAATAACCTTTTCGATCAGGGAATGGTCACAAATACAGAACTGATGGATTCAGAGATCATGCTTTTTGGCAGCGAGCTAAACCTGCAGACATCATATTATGACTTTGTACTTGCAAAATATACATTAGAAAAATATACAAACAAATAAATGAGAGGAAACATGAAAACTAAAACAATACTCCTGATAATTACACTGATAATATTATCTTTAAGCGCCTGCTCGCAAAAACAGGAATCTGAGCTTGAAACCATTGCTGCAGGTAAAAATTATGTCGAAGTTACAGAAGTTGAAATAAAAGATATTGAAGAAACTTTAACCTATTCCGGAACACTTGAAGCCGCAAAAGCTGCGTTCATCGGACCGGAACTCAGCATGAAGATCAAAGATCTTCTTGTTGATGAAGGAGATGTTGTCACAAAAGGACAACTGCTCGCAGTGATGGACAACACTCAGCTCAAACAGGCAGAAGCACAATTTGATGTTGCCAACAAAAGCTACGAGCGGATGAAGACACTTAAGAATTCCGGCTCGGTTGACAAACAAACCTTTGACCAGATCGAGTCCGCTTATAAAACTGCCCAATCTGCTTATGAATTTATAAAAAACAACACTCAAATTGTAGCTCCATTTGATGGAATCATTACTCTTAGAACGAAGGAAGAAGGAGAATCTTTTTCCCCAATGCTTCCGGGTGCTCATGGAGATCCTGCACTTTTCCGGATCGTAAACCTCGATATGCTGAATATGAATCTGAATATTTCAGATGTTGATATAAACCGAGTCAAAAAAGGACAAAAGGCGTATATCTTTGTGGATAGTGAACCAGGAAAAGCATTTGTGGGAACCGTATCTTTTGTATCTCCCGAAGCTGATATTATGTCCGGCACTTTCCCCTGCGAGATCACCATTTCAAACAAAGATCATGTTCTCAAGCCGAATCAATATGCTGTTACTGATATTGTCATACATACTTCTCATAAAACCCTTGTGATCCCCAAAGAAGCATTGATCGATGAAGGTATTGTGGTTGTCGTAAAAAATTCTGTGGCATTAAAGAAAAATATTGAGACAGGTCTTTCAAATGAAAAGGAAATAGAAGTAATCTCAGGACTTCACGGAGGAGACCTTGTGATTATTAACGGAGCGATCGGTTTGGCTGATGAATCAAATGTTGTCATAAGAAATCAATAATGCCCTTCAGGTATAAGGAGAACAAATCATGAAATTACCAGAATTTTCAGTTAATAGACGAGTAACCGTCACCATGCTTACCGTGCTTGTGGTTATTCTCGGACTGGTTGCTTTTTTGATGCTGGGCTTTGAAATGCTTCCTGACCTTGACTATCCTACCATCTCGATCGTAACCTATTATCATGGTGCATCTTCACAGGATGTGGAAGAAGTGGTCACAAAGCCGTTGGAAACTGCTATTGCCGGTGTAAAAAGTATCAAGAATCTCAAATCTGAAAGCATGGAAAATATCTCGCTTATTCTAATCGAGTTTATTTGGGGCACGAATCTTGATTTCGCAGCCCAGGATCTTCGGGATGCCATCGATATGAGTCTTGGTTATCTACCTGATGATGCTGAGCGTCCGATGGTAGTAAAGTTCAATTTAGCTGAAATGCCTATTATTTATTACGGCGTAACCGGCATGGAAAATACATTTCAGCTCAAAAAAATACTTGAAGATGAAGTCGAACCCAAGCTGAAACACCTCGAAGGAGTCGCATCCATTATGATGATGGGCGGAGACGAGCCCCAGAAACAAATCATTATTGATAAAGTAAAATTGGAACAGAACGGCATTGCTATCGATGATGTTGTACGAGTTATTGGAGCACAGAATCTCAATATGAGCGCCGGCTACGTCCAAGAAGGCATTGATGAATACATGATCCGTTCTCTTGGTGAATTCAAATCCACTGAAGAGATCGCTAATACTCCGATAAGTGTTAGCAAAAGCGGTAAAATTATTTATGTGAAGGACATTGCCCGGGTCGAGGATGGTTTTAAGGAAGTTCGTTATGATATCCGCACTAACGGCAAGCCCACAGTAATGCTCTGGATAAGCAAGGAGTCGGGTGCAAATACGTTGGAAGTGTCTAAAATCGTCAAAAGCGAGCTTGAGAAGATTCTTGCCACCCTTCCCGAAGATATTGATTTTGTTGAGATCTTTGACCAGGGTGATATTGTATCCAGAATAACTACGAAAACAGTCAATACTGTAATTTACGGCGGCATCATTGCGATTTTGATCATGTTCTTATTCCTAAGAAATTGGCGTCCAACTCTGATCATCTCACTTGCTATCCCAATCTCTATCATTGCAACATTTATTCCTCTCTACCTGGCAAAATATACACTGAACATCATGACACTCGGAGGTCTTGCTCTTGGGGTTGGTATGCTTGTGGACAACTCCATTGTTGTGATCGAGAATATCTATCGCCATCTCGAAAAAGGCGTTAAACGCTTCGAAGCTGCAAAGATAGGTGCATCACAGGTAGGTATGGCGATCATGGCGTCCACACTGACCACGGTTGCTGTATTCGTACCCATGATCTTTGCAGGAGGATTTACGGGACAGCTCGTGAGGGGACTCGCGCTTACTGTTGCGTTCTCGCTCTTTGCGTCCCTTTTCGTCGCACTGACAATTGTGCCTATGCTGGCATCCGTGATCTTTAAGAAGCGCACCTCCGGCGAGGAGTATAAACAGGCAACCGGTACCCTATTTATAAAAATTAGAAATTTCTATCTCAGAGTACTTCGGTGGTCGCTTCATCACCGTGGAAAGATAATACTTATTACGCTTGCCTTCTTTGTGCTGGCAGTTGTGCTCATTCCTTTTATCGGCGCTGAATTCATGCCAAAGTCCGATATGCCCATGCAGGTGATCAGTGTTAAAGCACCTGTGGGAACGAGCTTGGAGCAAACCAGCAAATTGATCAAAGATATGGAATCGGTTATTCAGGAAATTCCAGAAGTCATTGATATCATGTCTGCAACTGGAGCTATGACAGAAGGTATGGCAGCAGCGGATCCGACAAATCCTCAGGGCTCCAATGAAGCACAAATATTCTTTAGAATATGCTTTAAAGAAGAAAGAGATATCAGCTCTGAGCAGATAAAAGAGACCATACGAAAAAAGCTCCCGCATCTCGAGGATGTTCAAATCACGTTCATGGATATGTCCGGCGAAATGATGGGCGGGTCTGGCGCACCGATCTCTATCAAAATATTTGGCAAGGACCTTGATTATCTTCGTAACATAAGCAGACGGGTTGAAGAAAAGATATCGGCAATTCCCGGCATAATAGATGTGCAGAATACATATAAACAGGCAAAACCGGAACTTCATATTAATATTAACAGAGATAAGGCATTTCGATACGGTCTCACAACTGCCCAGATCGAGTCTTCGATCCGCACTGCAACTTATGGTTCTGTAGCCGGCATCTTCCGTGAAGCAGGTGATGAGATCGAAATTTTTGTTCGATATGACAAGCAAGATCGGAATAGTATTAAAGATCTTGAAGATATAACATTGATCTCCCCAATGGGCTTTTCTGTTCCCCTCAAACAGGTTGCTTCCTGGGATATGGGTGAAGGTCCACTTACGATCTCCCGTGAGCACCAAACAAGGAAAGTAACTATCACAGCCGACCTTGCAGGTAAGGATCTGAGCAGTACTGTTCAGGAGATCAAGAAAAAACTTAAAGGTATAACGGATGATCTTCCGCTTGGATATTTTATTGAATACGGTGGTGCTTACGAAGATATGCAGGAAAGCTTCATTACGCTCTTCTATGCGCTGCTTCTTGCTGCACTCCTTGTTTATGTTATCCTTGCGTCTCAGTTCGAATCTTTCCGTCAGCCCTTTGTGATAATGTTCACGCTTCCTCTTGCTTACATTGGTGTGATCTATATACTTGTCGCAACCGGCACGACACTTAGTGCGATAACCTTTGTCGGTATTATTGTGCTCTCCGGTATTGTGGTGAATAATGGAATCGTTCTTATCGATCATATAAATCAGCTTCGCAGAGAAGGGCTGAAACCTCAAGAAGCCATCGTACAGGCAGGTTCCGACAGGATGAGACCTGTGCTGATCACTGCGATAACGACCATCGGCGGTATGATGCCAATGGCGATCAGTACGGGGCAGGGCTCAGAAATGCGTTCTCCCCTTGCGATTGCAGTCATTGGTGGACTTATTACTGCAACACTGTTTACGCTTCTTATTATTCCTACGATCTATTCTTGGGTGGAAAGGATTTCTTACAAGAAAAGCAAAAAGATAACCGAATAAACAGATCAATATTTACATAAATGGGAATGCTCCCAAAGCGAGGAGCATTCCTATTATTATTATCGTTATACTCGATACAAAAATGGGGATGCCGACTGGTGCTATCCAGGGGCGTGGAATTAGAAAAAGCACATCCATTTCTTTAAGTGATCTTGGCCAACGAGAAGTGATATACAGCGAACCATAATATGCAAGATCCCAGAATGCAAAGCACCACAAAAATATTATAAATATTTCAAGCCGGCTCGAACCGGTTATCAATGCAATTGCGACCAGCATAATGATCGTTGCTGCTTCTCTTGTTATCTCGATCGATCTTAATTTTTCAGGGATTTCACTTAGAACAACTTTATTGGAATTAACGTGAGTGATACCAGTTGCAAGCCGCAAATAGTACACGACTACTCCTTCTACATGTCCAAAAGCGATGCCGAACAAAGCCAGTAAAAGGAATTTTATTAACATGATACTCCTTTGTTTGATATTTTTATATTGTGCTTTATTCTTAAGTCAACTTTTATTAATATTCAATATCGGAAAATTTGAACTTGAGAAAATTGACAATTTGCACATCATATTTCCTTAATCCAAATATAAAACTCGTGATTTAAAAATACGGTAAGATTATCAAAATGTGTAATTCATTAAATAATATAATCTTCCTGAAATAATGAAGACTGAATTTTTGTTCGAACTCATTGAAATAGGTAAAAAAAGGAGCAATCAATGAAACATTTTAACACAGTTTTAATTTTAATATTTTTGTTTTCTTTATTCAACTTTGCTTATGCACAGGAATATGATCCCGTAGCCGATGCGAATGCAATTGTCATTTCAGAAAATGCTCGGTTCACTGTGCTTACATCAGGTGTTATTCGAATGGAGTGGGCAAAGGACGGCATTTTTGAAGACCATGCAACTCTGGTTTTTGTAAACAGAAAACTTCCTGTTCCCAAGTTTAAAAAGCAGAATAAAGATGGCTGGCTGAAAATTGAAACAGATAAATTCACACTAAAATATAAAACAGGCAGCGGAAAATTTACCGAAGAAAATCTTCAAATTGAATTCAGTTTTGACGGAATTAAAAAACTGTGGAAACCGGGAACTGAAAATAGAGGTAACTTAAAAGGTACTCATAGAACATTAGACGGGTATGATGGGAACTATCACTATTGGAGAAAGAAAGAAATTGATCTGGGACAGGGAATAATTTCAAGGGACGGCTGGGTACTGATCGATGATTCTGAAAGACCGCTTTTCGATAATTCGGAATGGGCATGGGTAACTCCGAAACCGGAAAAAGAACTGCAGGATCTCTACTTTTTCTGTTATGGCTATGATTATAAAACTGCCTTAAATGATTTGATCAAAACCGCTGGCAAAATCGCTCTACCTCCCAAATTTGCTTTCGGTACCTGGTGGTCGCGTTATTGGGAATATACCGATTGGGAATTGCGCGAATTGATAAACGAATTTGAAATACATGATGTTCCGCTGGATGTTCTTGTTGTAGATATGGACTGGCATATCACATCTAAACCGGAGTGGTATCAGGAAGATGGGAAAAAGAAAATTGATCAGGCGGGGCAATGGACAGGTTGGACCGGACTTACCTGGAACAAGAATTATTTTCCAGATCCGCAGGATTTCCTGCAATGGACAGAGAAAATAGGGCTTAAAGTGTGCATGAATCTTCATCCTGCCTCGGGAATACAGCCCTTTGAAGAAAAATACCGGGAAATGGCAATTGCCATGGGCATCGATCCGGAATCAGAAAAATATGTCCCTTTTGATATTGTTAACAAAGATTTTGCCGAGAACTTCATGAAGATCATTCTCCATCCCATGGAAGAAGACGGTGTGGATTTCTGGTGGTTGGACTGGCAACAATGGAGTACCACAACTATCGGCAATGTCAATCCCACGTTTTATCTTAATTATGTTTTCTTCAGTGATATGGAACGACGCAATGAAAAACGCCCCTTGATCTTTCACAGGTATGGCGGGTTGGGAAATCACAGGTACCAGATTGGTTTTTCCGGTGATACTTTTGTAAACTGGAACTCTCTTGATTTTCAGCCCTATTTCACTTCCACAGCTTCAAATGTAGGTTTTGGATTCTGGAGTCATGACATTGGCGGGCACATGTACGGTGAAAATTCTCCCGAACTTTATACACGCTGGATACAATTTGGCATATTCAGTCCGATTGTGAGAACACATTGCACGAAAGACCCAAAAATAAATCGCAGATTATGGTCCTATCCGTTAGAAAATTTTTATGCAATGCGCAGTGCCTTTCACCTGAGGTATACACTTATTCCCTACATTTATTCTGCTGCCAGAGAAGCCTATGATACCGGCGTTTCAATTTGCAGACCGATGTATTATGACCATCCAAAAGCAGAAGAAGCATACGGTTTCCCAAACCAGTATATGTTCGGGAATGATATGTTGGCAGCCCCTGTAACACAGCCGATGGGCGAGGATACTCTTTTCGTCTCCAAGAAAATATGGCTGCCGCAAGGTGAGTGGACAGAATGGTGTTCCGGTACGATATTATCTGGCGGGAAGATAATTGAAAGAGCTTTTGCTCTGGATGAAATTCCTGTCTATCTCAAATCAGGAGCTGTCATTCCCATGCAGCAGCAAATAAAGAGTGGCAAAGAGAATTCGGTCAATCCTTTGATCCTTACAATTTTCCCGGGAAAGTCGGGTACTACAAAAGTATATGACGATGAAGGAAATACCAATAATTATAAAACAGGAGCTTATACTTTTACGGAGATCCGTTTCGAGAAAAAAAGTAAAATGGAAATTGTGATCGAACCTGTGCAGGGAAGCTTTCCGGGAATGCCGGAATCGAGAACTTACGAACTGAAATTACCTCTTACTTTCCCACCGGAAAAAATTGAAGTAAACGGTAAAATGATAAATTATGAAAAAGATTTAAAAGCCGGTTCATGGACATATAACGGCGATGAATTGGCCACTTACATATCCACACCGGAATTCAGCGTACACCAAAAAGTGGAAGTTGAAATTACATTCCCCGAATACGATATTGAGTTGCTCTCCGGCAAAAAAGGACAGATCAGCAAGCTTCAGAAATTTATGAAATTCCTGGCAAAGAACAATTGGGATAAAACAAAATATTCAAATGATGTGGTGGTAAATGCTGCTCAAACAGGGCATAGGATTACTCTCAATCCGCAGAATGCTTTTATGGAAATTCAAGAGTTCGATGCAAAGTGGAAACAGGTATTTGAAATGATCGAGGCGTATTCCCTGGAAAACCCGAACTATCTTCCCTATCTTGAATTAATGAAGACTGTCGATATGAAGTGATGATTTTGTGTGTTTTTTCTTCTTCCGGTATTACCTTATTCACAATGATATGAATTCAAGTATAATAAATTATAAAAAAATCTGACAAAGTAATTTAGAACCCGACTTCATGTTTTGAACTTGACAAAGAAAATCAATATTTTGACAAGTAATAAAAAAATATAATGTGGCAAGAGGAATGAAAAGAAATATAAGAATAAAAGATCTACCGGAATTTGAAAGACCGAGAGAAAAATTAGAAAAAACAAATATAAATTTTTTGACTAATTCTGAATTACTTTCAATTTTATTAGGAAGTGGTGTCAAAGGGATAAATGTAAAAAGATTATCTGAAAACATTTTAAAGAAATTCGGAAAACACATTTTAACCGCAACTGTGAAAGATTTAACAGAAATAAAGGGGATAGGAAAAGTAAAAGCCGAACAAATTGTAGCAGCTTTGGAATTAGCAAAAAGAATCATTAATGAAGATAAAAGCAAAATAAAAATTTTAAATTCAAGTGATGTTTTTAATCTTTGCAAAGATTTAATAAATAAAAGAAAAGAACATTTGGTTGTATTATATTTAGACTCGTTAAATCAATTGATCAAAAAGGAAACAATATCTATTGGAACAGTAAATTCCAGTATTGTTCATCCCAGAGAAATTTTTGCTCCTGCTTATTTATATAATGCGACAGCAATTGTTATTGTTCATAATCATCCTGATGGAGATTTTAATCCCTCCAAAGAAGATCAGGAAATAACAGCGAAATTGTTAAAAGTAGAAAATTTATCCGGTATTAATATAATCGATCACATCATAATTTCAAAAGAAGGTTATTTCAGTTTGTTAGAAAACTATAACCAAAACAGGAAAATCAATTACTTTAAAAGTGGTTATGAACAAATTACTTTATCAGAATATTATCCTTCTTTTATAGAAAAAAAAGAATCAACAATAATAAATAGAAAATATAAAGATACTTCTTTTGATTTTAAAAAAATTCGACAAACAAACGGAATACACGGGATGCATATTTATCCGGCCGTAATGGCTTATCCTATTGCTGATTTTCTCATTGATGAATATAGCAACGAAGATGATATCATATTAGATCCGTTTATGGGAGCAGGAACAACGATTGTCGAAGCAAATATAAAGAAGAGATATTCTTTTGGAATAGATATTAATCCTTTAGCGGAATTAATTACAAAAGTGAAATTAACTCCTATAAGAACAGAATTATTGAATAAAACCCTGAATGATATTTTAGCTAAAATTGAAGAAACAGAACCCGATATTGCAACAGTTAAAAACATACACTTCTGGTTTAAAGATGATGTAATAATTGAGTTAGGCAAACTCAAAAAAATTATTTGGGAATTAGATAATTCAGATATAAGAGATTTTTATAAAATTGTTTTAAGTGAAATTATCCGCTCTACTTCAAATTGCAGAAATGGGTTCAAATTACATAGATATTCCGAAAAAGATTTAATCAAACACAATCCGAATGTGAAAGAATTATTCCAAAAAAAATCGATCGGTAATATTGGCAGATTAGATTCTTTAAAAAATACAATTTCAAAAAAACATTGGTATAAAATTTTGAATAATACTTCTGAAATAGATGATAAAAAAATTGATTTGATCGTAACCTCACCCCCTTATGGAGATAGCAAAACAACTGTTGCTTACGGACAATTCTCCAGATTTGCAATAGAATGGTTAGAATTAGATAATGTCAATGTCGATAGAGAAAGTTTAGGTGGAAAAATTATTAATCAACCTGTTTATGATATTTATTCAGAATTACTTTTTGATGTTGTTGATAATATTTCAAAACAAGATAAAAAAAGAAGCAATGATGTTTTTGCCTTTTTTTATGATTTAAATAGATGTCTGAAAGAATTCGCTCGTGTGCTGAAGAAAAATGGGTTTGTGGGTATTGTTGTAGGAAATAGAACAGTAAAAGAAATTCAAATACCAACCGATGAAATTATAGTTGAGCTTTGTAAAAAAGACTTTCTTCATCACAAGACAATTGTTCGAGAAATTCCAAATAAGAGAATGCCGAGAAAAAATAGCCCAACAAATATTATTGGAAAAACTGTGAATACAATGCTTGAAGAATTTATTATTATTTTAGAAAGGAAATAAATTATGAATAAAGATTTTAATGATTTTCAAAAAACAATAAGAGGAACATTAATCACTCCTTTAAACTTATCATCAATCCCAAACAAAGCCAGTAAAAAATATTTTAAAAGCATGATACTCCTTTGTTCAATATAAAACCTTTAAATTTTATTAATTTTTTTGACAAAAATATAACAAGTATTTCATTCTTGGGATGAGAATATAAACAAGAAGTTGGTTAAAATGAATTTTATATCGGAGTTCAATAAAATTATTTCAGAACAATACCCAGATGGATTAGAGTGGGGCTTGGTAGGTATTTTGACCAAACAGTCAAAAGTTTATACGCTTTCATATGACTCAAAAATATTATCTGGTATGTTTGAAATTTTTTGTGAACCTATAGTTATGAAAATTGCAGAGAAAAATGATCTTGTCGTTGAAAAATCATCTCAAACAGCATATCCGGATTTTACACTATTCAGAAAACAAGATGATACAAAAAAAATTGCTGTTGAGGTTAAGTCAACGTATAGAAAATATAATAAAAACGGAAGTGTGAAAAATTTCAGCTACACACTTGGCTCTTACAAGTCTTATCTTCGTGATCCCAAAGGCAAGAAAAATATACTTTATCCTTATCATGAATATAAAGAGCATTGGATCATTGGTTTTTTATATTCAAGAAATCCTGAATGCAAAATTACAGAAATAAAACAAGTAATAGAAGCATCTCAACTTAAATCACCATTTAGTGACATTGAATACTTTGTTCAAAAGAAATATAAAATTGCCGGAAGAAAACCTGGAAGTGGAAATACAACCAACATTGGATCGATAAAAAGTAATACAGTTGAAGATTTCCAAAACGGAGATAAAGGATTTTCATCGAAAGAGAAATTTGATACTTACTGGAAAAATTATTAAGCATTATGAATGACTATATATTGCCAAAATTCCTAGATAAAGTTACAATTCCTCCAATTAAATGTCAGGGAATTAAAACAAAATTGGTTCAATGGATATTATCCAATTCAATACTGCATAAAGAATCAACTTGGGTCGAACCTTTTTTGGGATCAGGTGTAGTTGGTTTTAATTCTGGAGCTCGACATGCACTCATGAACGATATAAATCCACATATAATAAATTTTTATATATCCTTGCAATCAAATTTAATTAATGAATTCATCATTAGGGAATACTTGGAAAAAGAGGGCTACTTTTTAAGCACAAAGGGTGAGTCTCATTATTATAAAATCAGGGATCGCTTTAATGCTAAACATGATCCGCTTGATTTTCTCTTTTTATCCAGAGCTGGCTTTAATGGTGTAATGAGATTTAATTCCCACGGGTTATTTAATATACCTTTTTGTAAAAAACCAAATAGATTTTCAAAAAGCTATATAACTAAAATAGTGAATCAAGTTTCAGCAATTCAGTTTATTATACAAAGAAATTCATGGAAATTCACGAATAAAGATTTTGAAGCGATTATCACTTCCGCAAAATCTAACGACTTCATATATTGTGATCCTCCATATTATGGAAGACATGTTGATTATTACAATTCCTGGAACGAAAGTAGTGAATTAAAATTATATGAATTATTAAAATCATCAAAAACCAATTTTATTCTCTCCACCTGGCACAGTAATAAGTATAGAAAAAATCCAAATATTGAAAAACTGTGGAGTAATTTTAAAATCTTAACAAGAGAACATTTTTATCATATTGGAGCTAAAGAAATAAACCGTAATTCTATAAAGGAAGCTATAATTCTGAATTTTGAACCTTTTAATAAAATTGATTTCGGATTAAAACAACTAACTATTTGGAATAATAAGACATATCAGGTTGCTACTTAATTTTTTTAACTCTTTTGAGAATTGAGTGGTTAAGTTAATAATATCCAATATCCAACACGGAATATCCAATAATGAAGGAAAAAAATAAATGAGTGAGAAAGAAAAGAATAAAGAGAAAAAGTAAAAGAAGTTCAACTTGCAGGAACGTCTTAGTGATTATGCGGTTAAAATTATTAACGTTTCTGAACAGCTACCTGAAACAAAAGAAGGTAAACACATCTTTTCTCAAATACTAAGCGGAATTTCACCTGCTCCAAATTACGGAGAGGCACAAAGTGCTGAAACACTCTGAAACCTTGCGAATGGTCTTGATCTTCGCAATGGTTGTGAGCGGATTACCATTGCGGAGGTTTTCAACCATCCGCAAGGTAACCGAATTGTGGTTGAAGATAATAGTAAAGGCAAAATTAATTCAACCTTCAACAAAATTGTCCCCTTTATTACGGGAGATGGATATTGGATATTCCGTGTTGGATATTGGATATTCAGATTTTAAGTATATCGACCTACTTATAAATAAAAGGAACCATTTTTTTAAATATAGCACTTACTCATCACAATCTTATTGACACGATTTGCATAAACACTAAACTATCAATGAAAAAAATAAATGGAAAAGATAACTTATTATGTTTAAGAAAACTCATAAACAAATTGCTCTTGAAAAAGCAATTCTCTCTCACCTTGAAGGAAAATCCACCAAAGTAGCGAACTATATTTTTAATGATCCTGAGATACAAGCGCTTCAGGACTATGCAAATACTGTTTCCATAAAGCGTCTCGGTTTCAATGATCACGGTCCCGTTCACATGAGAACTGCCGCCTTGAATGCACTCATCATGTTCGATCTGCTTCATGGTGCAGGCATTAAGCTCAATCTTGAATCTGAAAAACTGGGCACTTATGAGGATAGTGAAGTATGCGTATTGACCGCATCACTGCTTCATGACGTAGGCATGACCGCTACTCGTGATCATCATGAGATTATTGGAATTATCTTTGCCGAACCGATCATCCGGCGTATTCTCGACACAGTTTATAAGGATAACATCCACAAAAAAACAATTTTGAAAGCAATGATCATAGAAGGCATTTTCGGACACATGGCTTCAGAAAAGATATATTCTCTTGAAGCAGGTCTTGTTCTTATCGGTGATGGCTGTGATATGGAAAAAGGTCGCTCACGCATCACCACACTCCTATCTCAGCAACCGCGAGTAGGAGATATTCACAAGTATTCAGCAAGCTCGATTCAAAAAGTGAATATTCTTCCGGGAGATAAGAAACCTATTAAAATTTTGATAGAAATGTCGCAGTCTGCCGGTTTCTTCCAGATCGAAGAAGTGCTATTCCCAAAGATCATTTCAAGTCCGGTGAAGCCCTATATCGAACTTTACGGACAAGTCAAAAATAAAGATATGATGCAGTATCTGTAATTACTTTTCTTTGAAATCCCACTGAAGCGTTGTTTCTGTCTTAAAGGTAAATTTATTCAAAAAAGTTAGCATTCGGCTGATCGGATATTTTTTTTCTATATAAAATACATCAAAATTATGAAGAAGGGATTTGAATTTTTCATCATCAATTCCCTTATCATAAAACACGATACTCTTTTCGTATTTTAGTAATGAATCCGCAGATTCTGCGTTATTCTGCAGAAAAAGGACATGTTGTTTATTTCGTAGTTTAAAGGAATCCTGCAAAGACATAAAATACTCAGCATCTTCATCAGAAGATAAAATTATTATTTGTTGATCAGGTGCAAAGACATCTACTAACCGCTCATTGCCTTTTAGCTGGATTTCTGCGTAGCTATGTTGCTTATTTAGTTGGATCAATCCTCTTATACCACTGAAAATAAACCATGCTGCTATGACCAGAGAAGCAACCTGTCCGATCTTTTTCATTATCTGAATTCGTGATAGCAGACCGATAAATGCAATTGGTATTAGATAGAGCGTCGTACCTGCAAAAAATCCGAGAAAAAGCATCATGCCGCTTACCACTCCCCCAAGATTTACTGCTTTGGAAAGAGCAATTAGAAATGCGGGACAGAAACTTATTCCGGTAAGAATTCCCAGGATAAAGGCACTTTTTGTAATATTTGCAAATTTTGAAATATGACATTTCTTATCGTGCTGACGTGCACGAACTGCATTTAGAATTAAATAAACCGAAAGCAGAACGTATGCAATTGAAGTAAAAATTGTTCTATTTATCTGTGAAATATTCGCGCCTACATAACCGGCAATAGCACCAAAGGCAATGTAAGAAAAAAATCTTCCGACAGAAATTTCTGCGACAACACCAATACTTTTTATCAACCTGCGTTCTTCAGAAAGCAGATATGGCAAATATATGGGAGTACAGGTTACAAGACAAACAGAACCGGTTGCGAGCCCAAGCATGAATCCCTCTGCAAGTGTTTTTAGCATAATCTAAAAGAATACATCGATCCCGCATGAATGAGCATTGACTTCAGGAATCACATGATTATCCTGAAAATGATAGCTATAGGATAACCGAACATTGGAGAAAATAGGATAGCAAATCTTCCCGATGAATTTATTATCATAAGGCGAGTTCTTGCCAATATATCGTCTGTAGGAAATCGAGAACATCATTTTTTTGATATAAAATTCCAGTTTTGTTTTCAATAAAGTATAATTATTCAGAAAATAATGTGCTGCTGATAGTTGCAGTTTGCTCACCTCATTATTTGGCGTGAACGAGAAATTCTTCTGAACAAGCAGTTCGGCAAAATGCTTTCCGACATAAATCCCATCAATTTCTTTGTTTGCCCACACATCATAAGAAAGTTTAGTGACCATCATCCAGTTATGAATGAACTTGCTTGTCAACCGTGCTTCAGAGCGGAAAGTATAAGGGAATAACGAATCTATATCCGAGTATCCACCAGCAACATCCATGCTGAGATAATGAATATGATTGAGCTTTTTATCAAAAGATAAGCCGGCAAATAATTGGGAATAATCAAATTGGCTGCTTTCATTCAAGTCATTATAATGATACGCTTCGAAGTATGCTTTTAGCGGATTGGATAATGAAAGTGAGGTTTTAATCCTTCCCTGAACATTTGCCTCAGTGTAATATTCTTCGGTGCTGTCGGCAGTTTCATATCTGAATTTTTTTGAGTCGTAATCCACAGAAAGATCCGTTTCAAGATTTGAATATGTATAATTTGCCCTGAAACCTGGATAAAGTCCGTGCTGAAGTGTATATTGATAGGGCAATCCTGCAATATTGGTCTTAATATTTTTCCCAAAATCATACTCTCCCGAAAGATATGCAGAGATGATATAATTATCAGAAAAGTGACTTGCAATAATTTTGTTCCTGATGTAATTCAATAAATAATATTGTGTATCATCATTCTGCTTTTCTTTATCAGCTTCAGGATGAAATGAGCCGTTTGTGATATTTTCAATAAGCCACGATTGTGAGAGTGTGGTTATATACGAAGCGATCCTATGACTAACACCTTCACTCTCATCATATGTAAAATCATAAGAAAGCTGCACTTCTGCATATAAGATTTGTGCAATGAGAAATAGTATGATAAAAAGAAAATATTTCTTCATAGACTCTTAATGGATCGCATCATTAGGACATACGGGCACACACAGTCCGCACTGTTTGCATTTGCTCTGAATTATGACTGCTTTTCCCGCATTATAAAATATTGCATTATGAGGACAGGCATCATAGCAGCGACCGCAACCGATACAGCTTGCTTCATCAACCGTGTACTTGATACCGATAAAATTTTTACACCCCCAGAAGAGTATAAGTACGCAGATTATGAATATCAAAATTCGTACTAATTTTTTCATACTATTCAAGCGCTCCAAATGTGCAGGTGGTGATACACAACTTGCAGTTGACGCACCTTTCATGATCGATGACTGCTTTGCCATTTATCACTTTAATCGCATTTACAGGACAGTAATTTGCACAGTCTCCACATCCGGTGCAACTCTCTTTCCACACAATTGGTTTCGATTCTGTTGCAGCAATGATCACCAGCATAATCGCCAAAACAGCAATGACTATTATGATTGATTTTCTCTTTTTTGTCTTCATTTAATAACTCACCACATACAAATGAATTGCATTTCTCGGGCACCAATTGACGCAAACGCCGCAAGCTACACACAAATCCGGATCAATGGATGCATAGGAGCCATGATCTGTGATCGCATTTTCCGGGCAATGACTCACGCAGTTACCACAACCATTGCAGGGACCTGCATTGATTTGATAAACAATTTTTCCGCTGGGCGAATTCGAAGCACTGCCTGCATTATTATTTTCATCATATGCTTTAATTGCAAAGTAATAAATCGTTGCAGCGCTCAATCCCGTAACGCTACATGTCTGAATCGTTCCTGCAGGTTGAGGAGTGGGAGGAATTGGATATATTTGAGCTGAACCCCAATTCAATTCATTTATTTCAAAGGTTGCATAGCGTATCTCATAATGATCGGCAGTTCCAACGTTGCCATCATCACCGGGTGCTGTCCATTGGATCTTTATCGTGGAATTATTAATTGCATAACCAGTTATAACCATAAGATCGGTGATCTGTGCAGGTGGAGTAGTATCTTCTTCGAGCATATCAAAAATGACATTTGAAAGATCAGATACATTCATTGCATCATCAAAGGTTTTTATTGCAAAATAATAGACGATCCCGCTTGCCAAACCTGTCACATCATAGGATTGCACAGTTCCAGCAGGTTGAGGTGAAGGTGGGTTATCGAGAAGTGTCGCATCAGACCAGTTCGCTTCTGTGATCAGCTCTTCTGATCTTCGAATTTCATAAAACGCAGCAGTTCCGGTGCTGCCATCATCTCCCGGTGCAGTCCAGCTCAATGTGATCGTAGTTTCATCGGCTTCACTATCCAGATCGGTAATCGCATCCGGAGGAATAATATCCGGCTCTTCAAGTGTAGTGGCATTCGGCACATTTGAGAGCTCGGAAATATTCTGATTCTCATCAAGGACTTTCATCGCTGCAAAATATTCAGTCTCGGGTGAAAGATTTTCAACCTGCAGCATTTCTAATGAACCGGATGGCTGGGGTGTCATGTTTTGAGAATATTCCGGAATTGAATTCCAGTTCTGCTCTGTAATTTCTTCAGTATGGATTTTTATTACATATTCTGATGCAGTACCCGAGAGACCATCGTCTCCGACTGCTGTCCATGAAAGCGTCATACTTTCATATGTGACATTAGTAATGATAAGGTTGTTAACTGCTGAAGGGGGTGTGAGATCACCAAGAATTTGTCCCGATACCACATTTGATAGCCCGGACTCATTGCTGTTTTCATCCGTTGTCTTGATCGCAAAGAATAGATCAAGTGCGATAGGTCCATCATCAAAAATATAGGATTGGACGGTTCCTGCCGAAGAAGGTGCCGCCACATCATTAATTACAATTGCGTTTTGCCAGTTTGTTTCTGTGATCTCTTCTAAAGCATAACGCATATCGTAGGACTCGGCAGTTCCGGTATTCCCATCATCGCCGGGTGCTGTCCAGGAAAGTGTGATATCTATTTCTGTTGAATTGGCTGACAGATCAGTAATTTGTGCAGGCGGGATAGTATCCTGAAGAAGAGCGCCCGAGGCATTATTGGAAATCAATGAAGCATTTGACGCATCATCATAGGTTATGAGTGCAAAATAATAGGTTTGCCCGGGTTCTGCGTCTGTGACTACGTAAGACTGTATCGTTCCGGGTTCTGCAGGCAAAGGTAGGTTCGATAAAAGTTCGGATGCATCCCAATTCTCCGGCGTGATCGTTTCTGTATTTCTTTTCATCTCATAAAGTGCAGCTAATCCTTCATCCCCATCATCGCCAACTGCTGTCCAGGAAAGTGTGATATCTATTTCTGTTGAATTGGCTGACAGATCGGTAATTTGTGCAGGCGGGATAGTATCAAGGGTCGCAGTTGTAGTAGCATTTACAATATTTGAGAGACCGGAAATATTCTGTGCTTCATCGAACACTTTCATGCCGATATAATATTCAGTCTCCGGCTGTATCTGCGAAATAAGTAATGTTTCTTCCATACCCGATTGCTGTGGTGTGATATTCTGATCATATTCAGGAATGCTTTCCCAATTGCTGTCATTTATTTCTTCGTTATTTATCTTAATTACATAGGAATCCGCAGTTCCCTCATTACCATCATCACCAACCGCAGTCCACCGAATCTGAATTGAGTAGGATGAAACATTTATGATTAAAAGATCATCAATAGCTGCCGGGGGTGTGGTATCCTGTAACAGTGCTGACGAAACAACATTTGAAAGGAGTGAAATATTTCCATTCTCATCAGCAGTTTTCAAGCCGAAATAATATATTTCTCCTGGTATTAAATTGTTTAATACATATTGCTGCTCTGTTCCGGAAAGCAACGGTGCCGGCTCGTCATCGCACTGAATTGCATCATCCCAATTTGTATCATCAAGCTGTTCTGTGCTATATCTGATATCATAGGATTGAGCAGTCCCGATATTCCCATCATCGCCGGGCGCTGTCCACCTAAGTGTAATGGTCTCTTCGGTTGCATTCGCTGAGAGGTCTTGAACGGCAGACGGAGGATTAATATCTCCAAGAATCTGACCTGTCACTACATTTGATATTCCCGAAACATTTTCGTTATCATCTATAGATTTTATAGCAAAGAAATAGTCCGTTCCTACGGAGCCGTCATTAAAAACATATGACTGAACTGTGCCTGCGGGAAGAGGGTCGGGCACATCGTCGATCATTGTCGCATCCTGCCAGTTCGCTTCTGAAATAACCACCAAAGAATACCGTAAATCATATAAGGTTGCAGTTCCGACATCTCCATCATCACCGGGTGCTGACCATTGTAAGACGATTTCGGTTTCTGCTGATTCTGCCTGCAGATCGGTTATATCTGCCAGCGGAGTTGTGTCCTGAAGGAGAGATGCAGAAACCACATTCGATAAATCAGAAATATTCAACACATCATCATAAGATCGGATCGCAAAATAATATTCAATCCCGGAATTGAGCTCGTTCACTACATATTCCTGTACTGAGCCGGATTCTTCGGGAATCGGTGCGTTTGGCAGAGTTAGTGCTGCGCTCCAGTTATCGGAAGTGATGAACTCTTCACTATATTTCAACACATAAAATGAAGCTGTACCCACGTTCCCATCATCGCCGGGTGCTGTCCATGATAGGGTGATTTCCGTCTCTGATTCTTCTGCTGCAAGATCGCTAATAGGATTTGGCGGCGTCTCGTCGGGAAGTTCCTGTGTAACCGCTTGTACAACATTTGAAAGCCCGGATATATTTCCAATTTCATCTACAGCTTTTATGGAAATATAATATTCTGTATTTCCTTCAAGACCATCGAAGAGGAAATTCTCCGTACCTCCTGCAGATTGAGGAATAATTGTATTGGCATACTCTTCAATAGAACTCCAATTGTCTTCAGTTATCACATCCTGTGCAATTTTGATCACATAGTATTCGGCAGATCCCTCCAAGCCGTCATCTCCCGGGGCAGTCCAGCGAATATGCACGGTGTAAATGCCTGTTGAGGTTACCTCGAGATCGGTTATCGTAGCGGGTTGTATGGTATCACCAATGATTTCATTATATGTACAATTCGAAAGTTCTGAAATATTCCCGGAATCATCGGTGGTTTTTATCGCAAAATAATATATAATATCCTGCACGAGACTGTCATCTACCACAAAGGTTTGAAGAGTATTGGGCTCTCCCGGAATGGGGACATTATTCAAAATTTCTGCATCCTGCCAAATCTCTTCAGTTATATACTGCTCGGCTTTTTTTATCTCATAGGAAACTGCATTGCCTTTGTATCCGTCATCGTCAGGGGATGTCCATTGCAGTTCTATTGTTGTAAGCTGTGGAGTGGATTCCAAATCCGTTATCGCAGCAGGAGCAATAGTATCAACGTCTGCAATAGTAAGTGTTTCCTGCACGCTTCCCGATTCATTACCTACTTCGTCATAAGCATCGAGCTTTACAGTTACGATTTCATTAAAAGGAAGATCATCAATCCGCCAATATTCCAAAGTGTTGGCTTCTGAAGGAATAGGCACTTCAAAATCATACTCAATAATGTCATTATTCGAGGTAATGATCAGTGAATAGTTATATGCCCTTCCCTCGGTAGAATCATCACCAGGAACAGTGAATTGGATCTCTAGGCGTCCTGCAGAATCCGAACATGTGTAGAAATCCTTTATTTCACAAGGCGCAATAACATCCTTTTTAATTGTGATCGCATTTTCTTTGCAGGTAAAGACATCGATACACTTCATACATTGAATACATTTATCGGGATCAATATACGCAGTGAGGTGTTTATTATCTTTTATGATCGCATTCTGTGGACATTCAAAATCATTGATACACTCATAACAGCCGGTGCATCCTTAGTACTCGATTCGGACATCACCATCATAAATGAGAAGCTTTTTTGTTTTATCCGAGCAGTGCAGAAGGATGAAGAATAAAGAAACAATAGCGAGAATATATATGCTATATTTTTTACTTTTTTTCATCAGTCTTGTGTATTGCTTTGACCGGGCATTTTTTGGCACATATCCCACAGGATATACATTTTGTCGAGTCTATAACTGCTTTCCCATCTTTCATTGTAATCGCACCAACAGGACATTTACGAACACATATCTTACACCCGATACATCCTTCATCAACTACATAAACTGATTGTTGAACCTCACTCGAATCTGCTTGTTCGGGAATGATCTCCTCATCTATCGTTGTGGTACTATCAACAAACTCTACTTCATGAATAGCTGCAAAAGGACATTTTTTTGCACAAATTCCGCAGCCAATGCACTTGCTTGGATCAATGACCGCTTTTCCATTCTTCATCTCTATCGCATTGGTCGGACACTCACCACTTCGCACACAGATCGTGCAGCCGACACATTTTGATGCATCTACTTCATACACCTTCGTTGTATCCTGAGCAAATATTATAAGTGGAAGTGCAATCATTACAATGAATATTACTATTGAATATTTTTTTTTCATCTTATAAACCTCAATCTCGATAAATACATTTACTTTTCTCTTTATCAGTTTTTGAGCACTGGCGCACACAGCTCATACACTTGATACAATTAATGTCAGAAATTTTTTTGTTATATCCTATGTCAATGTTCATAGGGCAGTAATTCAGGCAATTAAAACAATTTATGCTGGTGTGAATATTTCTGAATATCTTATATCTTTTTATTCTGATAAGGTCTGCGATCTTCTGAAAAATATTCATCAGTGCTGCATAAGGACAAAGGTATCTGCACCAGAATCGCTCAACAAAATATCCTAAAAATATTATTATCGAAAGCACTACAATTCCGGCAATAGTAACATTTTGAATATGTGCTATCGCAAAAACGGGACAAAATTTCATATAAAGATACTGGGCTCCAAGAAAAGCTGTAATTGCAGTAAATAGGAATATTATATATTTAAGAAAATTCATGAATTTATGAATTTTGTAGGGAATTAATTGATCAAACTTTTTCTTTGACTTTTTCGCAGAGTAGATAAGTTCCTGAATGGTTCCGATAGGGCATATATACCCACAAAACCCTCTTCCGAAAAATAACGAACAGAATGCAATTACAGCGCCAACAATAACAGCAACCGGAAAAAGGAAAGGCGCAAATCTTGCCCCGATCTTCCACACACCGAAACATACTGAAGCATAAGGACAGTACTCGTGCGCGATAGGCAGGGTTCCCTGTATCAGCAGAACAAATAGAGATACAGATATGCCCAGCGAAACAAGCTGGATTATCTTTCGGATTTTGAATTTATTAAAATGCTTTTTCATTATTTAAAAAATAGCCGAGTTCGTGATTTAAACAAATATTTTATGCTGAAACCTAAATCGGAATTTCTTTTTTGAGCATTATTTGTTTCTCTTAAGATTGGTCAATTTTTGTATGAAAATATTATATTCGTTTAGATTGATTGGAAACGGAATTCAGTAGAATTCGATTATAAAAAGCCCTCCCGAAATGGTCAGAAGGGCTATGAGTTAAAGCTTTATTATTTTTTTTTATTGAATAAGCAGTTTCTTTGTTTCCTGATAATTTTCAGTTTTGAGCTGATAGAAATATACACCGTTTGCGATATCATCTACGAGCCAGGTTTCCGTATAGTCATTCACCATCATGTCTTCATTAATGATTTCTTTTACCAGTTCACCTTTAATGTTATAGATATTAAGAGAAACTGCATGCATCGTTCCTTCAAGTCCACCGATCATGAAGTTGAAAGTAATGTTCTCGCCAACCTTAACAGGATTCGGAAAAGATTTATTAAGAATGGAGTGCACAACTGTATTGAGCTGTCCGTCGCCATCCACATCAACAGGATCATATTGAATGGAACCATAAATATTTGAAGTTCCACCATAGTTTACGGTTTCAAGCCAGTAATAATAAGTTGTGAAATAAGCATCGGCGGTTTCGTCAATAAAAGAGTATTCATTGGGTTGGTTTGTGGTTCCGTGCCCGGGAATCAGTGACATATTCACTTGTTCCACATCTGCGAAGTTATCTTCACAAGAACGATATAGATTGAAACCAATGACATCAGTTTCTGATGCAGTTGCCCACTGAATGGTTACGAAATCGTTTGAATAGACTGCGGTGAAAGAGGAAAGTTCAACAGGAAGAGTATGATCACCATCACCTATAGCGCAACCCGAGACAAGCATTAAATTATTAAATCCTGCAGAATAACGAGCATCACCTAATGATGTAAAAGAAACAGGCCCAAGAGATTGCCAGGCATTCTCTTCACAAATATTTAATACACCATTATTGCTTTGCCTTGCCGCAGTAAACAGAGCATTCTCTTGAGAAAGACTCCATTCAAATCCTATAGTTGCATTCCATAAACTAAGCGGATCGCATTTTATATCCCACGTAAGTGGCAAGCACCAAGGAGCATTAGGATGACTCGGAACGATCCCTGGTTGAACATAGGTTTCGAACCAGTTGAGGGCAACGCCATTGTTGTTAATGCTTACAGGATTGTAATTATTTGCATCAGGACCTACGGGGAAGGTTCCACTTACAACAGTGGGTGTGCTGACTGAGCTATACCTTAAAGCACCCGTTCCGCTTGTTATAATATAATCTTGAGTAGGAATAGTTTGTGTGAATTGATGACTATAACTAGTATAATCATAATCACCAATGTCAATACTGGCACCATCTAAATAGGTGCTTCCATACACAGAGGTATTACCGGATAGAACTTTATTTTCACCAGTTGCCTTTAAATTATTATAATCAATTGATGGGGCAATCGTTTGGCTAATAGCAGTACCTCCATATAAAAACGTACCATCATCTGCATCATATGTTCCTGTATTTGTAATAGTTCCATATAACCCTAAAGTACCACCAGTCTGATAAACATATCCATTATTGATAAGATCATTGTAAACATAAAGTGTATAGTCGGGGATACTTAAATATCCACCGCTGTTAACTTCCAGATTGTTACAAAAACCATTTTCATTTAGTCCAGGATTATTGGGAACCCCGGAAGGCACAATAATATTAGAACTGGAATTAGGGACACCTGCCGGATTCCAATTATTTGGATAGTTCCAGCATGAACTATAAGTTCCGACCCATGTAACGGTAGGATCAGTCACTGCAAAAGGTTTATTGATATTATATCTGAAATTATCCTGATTGAATATCATATAAAAAAGCCAATCACCTGTTGCCATTGTTTCCGGAAGAGTAGTTGTGACCTGATAACAATATCCAGGATCCTCAGTGCTCCAACCTGTTGCTGTGACAAAATCACCATCTTTCGTAAGCCCAAATGGAGTTTCGTCTGTAACAAGAGTACTGGTAGGGTTAACTCCCATAGTATAAACCCATGTATTTGCTGTAGTACCTCTATCAGCACTTGCGGGCCATAATGAGCAAATAGTAGGAACACTGTTAGTAACCATAAAATCTGCTACAAATTCATAAGCGTAACCTGGACCTGCTGCATATAATGTAGTTGGACCTGTGGGAATAGTGTATGACGAAGTACTAAAAGTAGCAGTAAAACTATGTGGTGTAGTTACACCCCAGCTATCAGCAATCCAACTATTCGAACCAAGACTCCATAAATAAACCTCCTCTAATGTAGTAAGAGTATGTGTAACAGGAACAGTGCCATAAACATAGGTATCCGTGCAAACTAAGGGAAGATTGTTTGGTGTAACAAAAGTAGCAGAATAAACATCATATTTGTCTCTTTGAAGGTAAGAGCCAATAATACTAACACCAAGTCTATCTTGCTGTTCTCCGACATTGGGATTTCCCAAACAAATTTGAGAAATAAGTAGTAGGATTAATAAAACAAATAACGTTTTTTTCATAAGAATTTCTCCTTTTTTTTAGTTATTTAATTTGTTTTTAACTTCACTAATTTTCATAGATATTTACTTTCGATATCTTACTAATAAAAACTGCATAATACAGACTTATAATGTATAAGATTACCAAAATCATTTTTCGCTTTTTTTTCATAACATTGTCAAGAATTTTTTTTATTCTGTCATCACTCTTAACTTTTCCTCAATTTTTTTCTTATATATGAAGTATTTGGGATTATTAGTTTCTGAACTGCAACGCCGAATAACTTCGTATGCCTTTTTGTAATCTTTTATATTATAATATACAGCACTAAGATTGATAAGTGCTTCTTCGAATTTTGGTGAAATTTGTAGAACTTCATTATAATAATCAATTGCTTTTTGATGATTATCCAATATTTCATAACAGGATGCAAGATTATTTATTATGTAAATATGATGAGGATGTTTTGAATAAGCTTCATTAAAATCTTTAAAAGCCAGTTCAATTTGATTAAGCTCATAATAGGCAATTCCCCTATGCCAAAGAACCGGAATACCAGTTGGAGACATATTGTAAAATCTTGGATCTATTTCCGAAATTGCTATAATTTGTGTTTTCAGATCCATTACCCGTCTTGCTTGTAAGGCAAAAAAGAGATGGGCTTCTGATTTCAGGCGATGATATCCAAACCATAGTATGGTTGATAAAACAACTAAGTTTAATATTATGATACCAATTGAATAAAAATGTTTAACCGGATTTTTGGCAGGAAAATATTTGTGATAAATAACAGTAACTATTGAAATTATAAAAATAAATATAATCGAATGAAAAATTCTTTCTTTGGGAAAACTGAATGATGAAATAATTATATAACCAATTAATCCAAAAAGTAAAAAAAACAAAAGTAATTTATCGTCTCTTTTTGTGTTTTTTGACAGGATTTTCAAAATATAGTAAAATATTATAATAAAGATTGATAAATAGAATATAAATCCGAATATACCTATTTCGGCTAAAACCCAGAAAAAATCATTATGGGGCCTGATATACTGGTAAGCACCATGCTCTGTTTTCATTCCTGTTACACCATATTTGGGGAGCATTATTTTCCAATTTCCTATCCCAACCCCCAAAAGGGGATATTCTTTTATCATTGGGATTGTTTTCTCCCATGCTTTCAGGCGGACCTCAATTAAGGTTCCAGTAGCGGTTATTTTCTTTCTGCTCATATAAGAACTTATCATTGGCTTGGGTAATACGAATGCGCTAATTATCACTATAATAATGAATAAGCTCAACAGTATAAACTTTTTTGAAAATAAAATTTTTCTATAGAATAATTTGTTTTTAGAAAAAAAGGTGATACACAATAATGAGAAAAACGAAATAATAATAGCCAGCCATACTGATCTTGCTTTTATAATTATTATTATAAAAATTGAAAAACAAATCGAGAAAAAACTTAGGATTATCCATTTTTTTGAAAATGTTGAAAATCCATAAAACACAAAAGGTAATG
Organism: Candidatus Cloacimonadota bacterium; assembly: GCA_030613025.1. GTDB lineage: Bacteria > Cloacimonadota > Cloacimonadia > JGIOTU-2 > JGIOTU-2 > Celaenobacter. Next base: position 45,002 of record JAUWMT010000004.1, on the reverse strand, counting down.
TCAGGAAAAGGATGGATGAAAAAAGATTTCTATTGGTAAAAGTTGAATAAACTACATCAACACCAGGAATGAAGTACAAACAATTGAAAAAGTATTGTATTAATCCAATGCTTGCAAGAATTATGGAACTGATAATTATTGTTTTACATACGATTTTAATGTTATTCTCATTATAATTTAAAATTAAAACAGTAGAAATAAACAGAATTAAAAATAAAACAACTTTTGATAAATCAAAAATTCCCTCTGTAATATTTATCGCGTTTATTAGCGAAAGAGCCGAAAAAATTGTGTATCCTAAAAAAGCAATAAAGATAATTTGCCTTAAAATACAAGATTTTTCTTTGTAAATATTCGACCTGATAAGTAATATCATATTCACAAAAAACAAAATAAATGCTAGAAATAAAATTCTTATGGTCATCACCGGATCGATCGTTTTGGTTAAGTACAATAACGGCAAAATAATAATTACGGAAATTGTTAAAAATAACAATTCAAACTTGTTTGTTTTAATTTTGTTCATTTTTATGGATTATCATTTCTTAGTTTAATTTATTAATTTTAAAAACCAATATAAATTATTTCATGTAAAATCGGGCGCCCTGATTCTCTGTCAATACATGCACAAAACAGTGCAGTGATTTTATTAAAATGTTTCATAAGATTTTCCTGATGAGTAGGATTTTCAAGATAAATCTCTTAATTTACCATTATCACAAAGATGAAAACTAATTACATCAACTAATTCGTATATAAATATCTCTTGATTTTCTTAGTTGGCGTCTTTTCAAATGCTTCGGTTTGCTCGATCATTCTGGAAATTCTGGAGAATGATGACATTTTACTGTTCACTTTATTTCTTAATTCTTCAAGCATTTCTTCGATTCGTTTTGCGATCTGCGTTTCTGTCATTTTTTTATGTTTAAATTCTTTATCCAATTCTTCATAATTGAGATGAACACGCGCAACAATCTGTCTGTTTTCTTGAAAAACCAGAGATTCGAGCACATTGTCATATTGATTCAATTGTGATTCTATTTCCTCTGGATAGATATTCTCACCACTCGGTCCGACTATCACATTCTTTAATCTTCCAATTATATATAGGTAGCCATCTTTGTCCATATAGCCAAGATCGCCTGTTTTCAGCCATCCGTCCTCGGAAAACACCTCTTTGGTTCTTTCCGGGTCTTTATAATACCCTTTCATCACATTATCGCCTTTTACCCAGATTTCACCTTCGCCTGTTTTTTCATCAGGATTATTTATTATTACATCTACGTCGGGAATAACTATGCCTGTAGAGCGGAATCTGGTATTGTGTGCTCCACTACCTGCAATCAGCGGCGAGGTTTCTGTCAGGCCGTATCCTATCGCATAGGGAAATTTGCCTTCCCTTAAAAACTTCTCAACATCACCGATTAACCCGGCGCCACCTATGCCGAAGAATTTCATCTCTCCTCCGAAGAACTTCATCACTTTCTTCGCTGCGACCCTATGAAGTTTTTTTCGCACTACAGGCACTTTCATTAATTGCCTGATCAGTCCACTTTTGGATAATTGAGGAGCAATCCTGACTTTATATATTTTCTCTATGACCAGAGGGACTGTAAGCATCATTGTGGGTCTTATTTTTTGTAATACCGGAAGTAACACACGTGCAACCGGTGGTTTATCAAGATAATATATTGAAGCGCCGCGTATAATGGGAATTAGAAAGCCGATCGTGAATTCATAGGAATGGGAGAGTGGAAGGATCGAGAGCAATCTGTCATCTTCCGTAACGTTCTGAATTTTCAGTGTTGCTTCTGCATCAAAAATAAAATTCTTGTGAGTGAGCTCAACGCCTTTTGAATGACCGGTTGTACCGGATGTATAAATAATAGACGCAATATCGTCTTCTTTGAGATAACTCTGTGTAGGATATAGAAGTTTCATTGCGGAATCTCTTAGCTTGGCAAATTCAACCTCTCCTTCCTTTATTATTTCTTTGAGTTTATCCGTTGTAGTGTTTGGGGGAATAATACTGAAATCATCGATATGAAATATTGTGCTCAAACTCTCTAGCTCCACATCTTCCAGTTTATTATACTGCTCCTGTGAGATGAAAACTGCTTTTGCTTCGGAATGCCTGAGAATATGACGAATTTCATTTGCATGGAATTCCGGAAGGATTGGAACAGCTACTGCCCCAAGTGTCGTGATCGCAAAATACGCAATACCCCATTGGGGCTTGTTTTCAGATAATATAGCGACTTTATCGCCTTTTACGATTCCTCTTTTTTGTAATATTTTTGAGATAATATCCACTTTTTTCCCGAATTGCCTATAGGTAATTGGCTCACCATTTACCATTGAAAGCGCAATATTACTTCCGTATTGTATGACACTGTTTTGAAGTACATTCTTGAAGGTTTTTTGTTCATTTTTTTTCATATTTATCCTTATTTGTCGTCATGCGATGATAAATTTTACAATTAGATTTGCAAACACATGCGAACTGAAATCATCCTCGAAAAAATATGATATTCCTGTCAATGTAAAAGTAATTAATATTTTTCTTGCAGTAAAAGTGCGGTTCTTGCAAATTTGAGTATCAAAAAAATCATGAAAAAAATGAATTTAAACTTTTTACCGGCTAACACATCTAAGAAAATAAACGAAAATTGAAAATGGATTCTATTCGGCTTAATCAACTGATTGAAGAAAATTATCAAAAGATCTTTTTGCTTGCATTAAAGATGTTGAAAAATTATGAAGATGCAGAAGATGCTACACAGGAAATTTTTTTGAAAGTCTATGCAAATATTAACTCATTTCGGCAAGAAGCAAAGTTCACGACCTGGATATACAGGATCGCACTTAATCATATTTATTATATGAACACAAAGAAAAACAGAGAATTTAATCAGCTTCCTGAAGCTCACGAAGTGCGCACGGAAATGAATGAAAATCCATCATCTGTACTTCTGGAAAAGGAGCTTTTTGAATCCCTGGAAAAAGTCATCGATTCTCTTTCTCCACGTCAGAAAGAAGTCTTTGTAATGCGGTATTATAATCAGCTTCCCTTTAAAAAGATCGCACAGATACTGAAAAAAAAACTTGGAACCGTGAAAAGTAATTATTTCTTTGCAATGAAAAAGATAAAAAATAATTTACAGGATCAAAACCTGATTGAATTTCGGGAGTAACTATGAAATGTATAAATAAAAAAATATTATTCGATTATTTGAACAATGAGCTTTCAGCACGAAAGCAAAAGCAGATCGCCGCTCATCTTTTAGAGTGTGAGCATTGCAGAAAACAGCTTGCAGAATGGGAAAAGGTTTTGAATATTACCCAACAATTTATCGATCAGGATGTTAAAATTCATCCTGCACCTCCACACGCCCATATCACACAAAGATTTGAAAATATCCCACAAAAAACCGAGAGATATTTCTGGGTAAGATACTGGGCAAAGCCGGCGCTTGCAACCGCTGCAGTTCTCTTTGCTTCTCTTATAATATTTTTTCTTTCTCCTAAATCTGTGCCATCAATTGATAGAAACTACTACGTGATCGACAATATTGCCTACACAGAAGAAATCTATCTCAACGATGAATATCTCGAGGATCTTGAGAATATTTATCTTCAAGAAATATATGCAAACGATGAATTAACAGATGATATCTTATACGGTGATTGGCAGTATTATGAAGAAGTTCTGGACAATCTCGATCAAGATGAATTAGAGGAATTAATAAAAAATATGTATAATAATAGTGTGACGTAATTTTAGGAGTTACAATGAATAAAAAAATCTTAATACTTGTTGCGGGCATGTTGATATTTTCCACAGTTGTATTTGCTCAGCCGTGGATGTCTCGCCCCATGAGTGAGCATAAGAAGATCATCATACAGCTTCGGAATCTAGAGCTCCTCAAAATCCTCGATCTTAATGAAGAGCAAAGCATGAGAGTGCTTCCAATTATCAAAGATATTGATAAACTTATGGGCAACTTCTATGATACTCATCATCAAATTATGAAAGAACTTGAAACTGCGCTCGATAATAATGACAAGAAAGAAATTTCAAAGAATATCGACAAGCTGCTTATGCAGCAAGTAGAGCTCAATAAAAAGAAAGCTGTACTATACAAAAAGCTCCGGGATGAACTAACAGAAGATCAATTTGCTCGTTATCTCATATTTATACAAAGATTTGGAAGAGAGTTGCAGGATAAGATAAAAATGATGAAAGACATCAAACAATTCCAGGGACATCCCAAGAATTTTCAGAATAAATAGCTTACTCGGGTTTCGTAGTAGATATTAAAAAGTTTAAATATGATTTTTTAAGTAATTCCCATCCTGAGAAACTTGAATAACTAAAACCAAATATCTAATTTCTAATAAAATTTCAAATGGCATTACTTGTCTGTTCACTGGCTGATTCCAATTAAAAAGAGATTGAGAAAATAAAATGATTATTTGCAGAAAAGAGTCTGAAGACTCAAGGCATTAGTTGAGAATGATTTCAAAACCAGTTCCATAATTAAAAGATGAAAAATTAATTTATCGGAAAGAAGCATATTAACTTAATTGAATTTTTATCAGTTATAATTAAAACAAAAAAAATTACTTTGACATTTAAGTTTTGACATTTTATTTGTAATTAGAAATTAGGATTTAGAAATTTTTATTTATATGTATTTCTGAAAACTGTTTGCTTTGAAATACGCTCACCTTTTTCCGCTTCATCAGCTCGAGGATCGCTAGGAAAAAAGCTATAACTTCGACCCTGCTGCTATGCTTGATGAGGTCTGAAAAGAGAATTTTTTTATGACTGCGAAGGAGCTTTCTTAGCTCTTTTATTTTTACCTCTATTTTATATTCATCAAGAGAAATATTTTCAGAGATCTCTTGCGGTTTTTGAATGATGAATTTTTGCAACACTTTTATGAGATCGTACAAGTCAACATCTTTCTGTTCCAATACATAGCTCACTGCCGACTGCTGTATTTCTTTTCGTGCATCATCATCCATTGATCTGTAAAAATAATACCTATTCTCTTCTGCGAGCTCAGAAAGTATTTCTGTCGTTTCTTTCACTTTCTGGTATGCAAGAAGATTGTTCACAAGCTCAGTACGTGGATCTTCCAAATCTTCCTCAACAGACTTTGGCAGAAGTGAACGCAATTTTATCTGAATAAGCGTTGCAGCCATCTCCATGAATTCGCCCTCAATAGAAATATCCAGATCTTCCATCACGGAAAGGTATTTTAGATATTCTTCAAGCATAAATGCGATCGGTATATCGTAAATATCAATCTTATGTTTACGTATTAGATAAAGAAGAAGGTCGAGGGGACCTTCAAAATTCGGCAGTTTGATATTATACTTATCTTTTTGTTCGACCTGAGCTGCTTCTTCTATCATATTTGTTATATTGAAACCCCTGTAAGTAATCTCACAAAAAATCTGATAGGAGGAAGAATAACCCCTCCAATGATATTCAGCCCTGCAAAGTTACTGATCAAAATTATTGCTATAAAAAGGAACATGCCTTTTCGCTCAAACTGCTGATATTTGTAATATAACCTGTCGGGAAGAAGCGCACCGAATATCTTCGAGCCATCGAGAGGTGGAATTGGGATCAGGTTAAATAATCCCAAAGCAATGTTAATAAAAATTGTATAAAATATTATCAGAATAAAAATATTTTGTGGGGCGGTCGGGGAGTATAAAAGATTAAAAATTATGCTGAAAGCAATTGCACTGATAAAGTTCGCAAAGGGACCTGCAAGAGAAACGATTGCTATGTCTCTTTTCATATTTTTAAAATTATATGGGTTAATTGGAACAGGTTTTGCCCATCCTATTTTTGCAATAAAAAGCATTATCGTCCCGATAGGATCGAGATGTTTTAACGGATTGAGCGTCAGTCGTCCCGCTCTTTTGGCGGTATCATCTCCTAACTTGTATGCAGCGTATCCATGTGAGAATTCATGGATGGTCAATGCAAAGAGTATAGGAAATATTAAAATAAAGAACTGCTGTAAAATATTCATATTAGAAATTTAAGCTGCACTGATGTAGTGTCAATTTTTTCCACACTTGCTTTCAATAAATGAAAATATTGACATTGCATATGTCCTAACGGAATTTTGTTTTCGCAAATAAAATAATAGCCCGTAAGGAGCCAAAATGCAATTACAACAAGCGTTTATTTCAACGGCGAAAAAATACTCCAAAAAGATCGCAATCTACGATCAAGCCACCGAAAAAGACATTACTTTTGATAAAATGCTTATCGCCTCTTTCATATTAGCAAAGAAATTCTCAGCTTACCGCGGACAATATATCGGAATAATGGTCCCAACCTCAGCCGGATGCATGCTTTCGATAATTGGTTCATTAATGAGCGGAAAAATACCCGTGATGATAAATTATTCGACAGGAGCTGCTAAAAACTGCATATACGCGCAGGAAAAATGCAGTTTCAAGACCATCATCACAAGTAAAAAATTACTTGAAAAGCTCAACATTGAATTTGTTGATGGCATGGTTTTTCTTGAGGATATCATGGCATCCCTCACAACAGGAGATAAGCTCAAGGCTGCTCTCCGTTCCAAGCTGCCCACAGATATGTTGCAAAAATCTGTTCAGCACGGAGATGAAGATGAGACTTCCGTCATTCTTTTTACAAGTGGTAGCGAAAAAGACCCCAAAGCAGTACAGCTCACTCACAAAAATCTGTTTCATAATATTCATGCAATTACTGAGGTATTTGAGTTTTCTCATGAAGATATATTTTTAGGCAATCTTCCACTCTTCCATGTTTTTGGACTTACCACTAATTTCTGGATACCTCTTTTTGTTGGTTCTGCGGTCGTTGCTCATGCAAATCCACTCGAATATAAAAACATCATTGATTCAATCAAAAAATATAAAATTACCATCATGATTGGCACTCCTTCTTTCTTCTTCGGCTACTTAAAGCGTTCTCACCCGGGAGATTTCTCTTCAGTTAGAATTGCATGTGCAGGTGCGGACAAGCTTACAGATCAACTTCGTGAAGGATATAAAAAGCAGCATGGTATAGAACTTCTCGAGGGATACGGTACAACCGAGACAAGTCCTGTAATCTCAGTTAATACAAAAGAAGCAAACAAACCCGGCAGTATAGGAAAGCCCATGCCTGGAGTTCAGGTCAAAATTCTCGACCGAGAAACCGATGAAGAACTTCCTCGGGGCAAAGAGGGCAAAATAATAGTTAAGGGTGACCTTGTTATGAAGGGCTACTATGGCGATATCGAAGAAACTACACTTCGTATTCATAACGGCTGGTATGATACTGGCGACATGGGCGTTATGGATGAAGATGGCTTCCTGTGGCATCGTGGACGCTTGCGCAGATTCGTGAAGATCGGCGGTGAGATGGTCTCCCTTGTAAAGGTCGAAGACGTGCTTAATAAACTGCTTCCGGATGACGTGATCTGCTGTGTTGTTGATGTCCCGAATCCCACAAAGGGCGCAGATATCGTTGCGGCACTCACCACGGCTGAAGTCGATTTCAAAAAAATACAGAAACAGATGGCAAAGGATCTTCCCTCTATCGCCATACCAAAAGATTACCATGTTATCGAGGATATCCCAATGATGGGAACCGGAAAGGTGAATTTCAGAGAAGTTGAACATATCTGCCGCGAATATCTCGATAATGGCAAAAAACATAAATCATAATACATAGGATGGAGACGAACTGAATGGCAAAACCTAAGGATAAAAAAGCTGAATTAAAAGGAAAAAAGAAAAAGAAATCCGTACTTCGCGAATGGATCGAAGCGATAATCTTCGCAGGCATTGCAGCGATAATTATTCGGACTTTTCTGATCGAAACCTTCCTCATACCATCTGAATCTATGGAGAGTACTTTTCTAAAAGGTGATCAGCTTGTAGCAAATAAATTCATTTACTGGTTTAGAGAACCAAAGCAGTTCGAACCCGTTATCTTTAAATATCCCTTTGATTCCTATCATCCTGAACCCGCAGAAAGATATGCAAAATTGATCCGTCCGATCTACTGGGATAAAAAGAACTTCTTCTTCAAATTCTATAAGCGCAGAGATTTCATAAAACGTATCATCGGTGTACCACGTGACACCCTGCAGATCATAGACAAAAATATCTATATCAACGGGAAATATATTAAAGAAAATTACTCGCAACATACGGATTTCAGGATAATTCCGCGCGAGCAGGGACGCCTGTATATCAATAATGAATTTATGGGAAGCAGGGATAATTTTGGTCCTATTGTTGTGCCGGACAGCTGCTATTTCGTAATGGGTGATAATCGGGATAACAGTAATGATTCCCGATATTGGGGATTCCTTGAACGGGAGTATATAAAGGGTGTTCCGATGATCATTTACTGGTCAATGGGAGATCATCATAAGATCCGGTGGAGCAGGATACTCAAAATCCCGAAATAGCTGAATTGCATCAATAGTTTGTTCCCACCTGTGAAAGAAATTTCTCTCTATATACATATTCCCTTTTGTAATAAAAAGTGCAGTTATTGTAATTTCTACTCAATTCCTTATGATGCTAAACTGACAGAAAACTATATACGTTCACTCGCAAAAGAGATTTCCCAATACAAAAACAGAAACAATACATTAACTTCTATCTACCTTGGCGGAGGAACACCTTCTCTTCTATCCTTTCCGCATCTCCTCTCACTTTTTTCTGCAATCAATGACACTTTCTCTACTCCTCCCAATATTGAAGTAACCATCGAAGTAAATCCGGCAACTATCACAAAAGAAGCAGCACAAAACTGGAAAATCCTTGGTATAAACCGCGTGAGCATTGGCGTGCAATCCTTTAATGATGATGAGCTTAAAATTCTTGGAAGGATTCATTCCGAAAGAGAAATCCGCCCGGCAGTCGAAATGGTAAGAGATCATTGCACAGAAAATATTTCACTCGATTTGATGTATGGAATTCCCGGACAAACATATGAAGCATGGATGAAAAGTCTTCAAAAAGCGATCGAGCTCGAACCAAAACACATTTCATCATACTGCCTGTCTCTGGAAAAGGGAACGCCACTTTTTGATGCGCAGGATCAATACACCTTTCCTTCTGAAGACGTGCAAAAAGAGATGTATTTTAGGATGTTATCATTCCTGGAAATCAATGGCTTTTTTCAATATGAGATTTCGAACTTTTCGAAAAAGGGATATGGATCTCAACACAATATTTCATGTTGGAAAGGAAAAGAATATATCGGATGCGGTGCTGCTGCTCACACTTTTTATGACATGACCCGTAGAGATAATATTGCAGATGTTCACCGCTACATTACATACATGCAAAATGATCAATCTGTATGTAAAACCAAGAAGGTTATTTCAGAAAGAGAATACATCTCCGACCTGATCTTTCTTGGGCTTCGCTTGAGCCAGGGAGTTTCTTTATCATATCTTAAAAAGGAATTTAATTTTGATGTAACTGATGAGTATTCTGAAATAATAAATAAGTATTCGAAGCTCGGATATTTGACAGTTGAAAATGATCATTTGAAACTTACAAAAAAAGCATTCTTTGTTTCCGATGAAATTTTAAGCGAGTTTGTATAAATGAAAAAAATAGCGGTTTTTATTCTCATTATCTTCATTCCAATTTTGGTATATTCAGACCTTCTCATCCCGATGGATTTCTCTCAGACCGACCACCTCAAAGCATACGGCGTAGTTTATAAAACACTGGAAAACGGTTACGACGGCAAATGGCTTCTTAATTACAGGGGTGGCTCATTTTTAATACCCGAAACTGATGAACTTGAAGCCCTGTGCCGCATGAAAGGTGTTTCCTACGAGCATATTTCTCCAATGGATTATCTTGCTATTGAGCAGACAATTGAAAAATCCAATATGGATATCGTCCATCTTGAAAAAGCTCCAAAGATCGTAGTATATACACTGCCGGAGAGTAAAGCAGGGCAGCTTCACGGATTCGCCGGAGAGCCCTGGGACGATGCGGTCACACTTGCGCTGGTTTATGCTGAAATTCCCTATGATACTGTGTATGATACTGAGGTTCTGCAAGGAAAACTGGAAGACTATGATTGGCTTCATCTCCATCATGAAGATTTTACAGGACAGTTCGGAAAATTCTATGCCGGCTTCCACAGCACGAACTGGTACCAAGAAATACAGCAGATCGATGAAGAGCTTGCTCACAAGCTTGGTTTCGGCAAAGTCTGGCAGCTAAAGCATGCAGTTGTGCAGATGATCAGGGATTATGTAAAAAACGGGGGATTCCTCTTTGCAATGTGTGCTGCCACAGATACCTATGATATTGCCCAGGCAGCTCAAGCAATTGATATTTGCGATGTACCTTTTGACGGTGATCCTATGGACTTCCAAGCTGAGCAAAAACTCAATTTTGAAAGAACATTTGCTTTTGAAAATTTTTCACTTGTGAAAAATCCTTATGAGTATGAATTCTCGAGCATAGACGCAAGTAACTATGCGCAAATAAGGGGTGCTGAAGCGGACTATTTTACGCTTTTCCAATTTTCCGCAAAGTATGACCCTGTTCCCACCATGCTCACGCAGTGCCATGTAAATGTTGTAAACGGCTTTCTCGGGCAAACAACATCCTATCATAAAGAATTTGTGAAAAATAGCGTCATTATACTTGGCGAAGTTGAGGGAGCAAATGAGGTTAAATATCTACATGGGAATTTCGGAAGAGGCACATTCACTTTTTATGGTGGGCATGATCCGGAAGATTATCAACACCGTATCGGAGACCCTCCCACTCTTCTTGAACTGCACAAAAACTCACCCGGCTATAGATTGATCCTCAATAATATTCTCTTCCCTGCCGCAAAGAAGAAAAAGCTGAAAACGTGATCTAGGTTCCCAACCATTGCGAAGGTTTAACAACCATTCGCAAGGTTTAAATTTCTTTTTTCGTGTATTTTCGTGACTTTCGTGGTTGATTGCTTTTTTAGAATAAACTCATAATTGTAAAATATCAAACTAAAAATCATTTATCTGCTTCTGCATGAGCTTCATTATCTTTTTTGGGATTCGCTCTCCTTCTTATACACACTTTTATACCAACATAACTCCAATACACACCGCTGCCAAGAATTATACCGAAGACCGCTCCTCCGATTATATCGAGGGGATAATGAACGCCTACATAAATTCGGGAAAAGCCTATCAGAGCTGCAAAGCCGAAGAAGTAGCCGGAGTATTTTTGATAAAAATAAGAGAGAACTGTTGCAGCAGTGAACATATTCATTGCATGGTTAGAAGGAAAGGAAAATGAGGTTTTCATACCAATCAGAAATCTGCCACCTTCAATAAAAAATTCAGGATGACATGGTCGAAGCCGACTGAAAAGTGGTTTTAATATTCGGTATGCGATCAGGTCGGAAAGCGCTGCAGCAACAAGTACAAGAGCTATGATCCCAATCGCCTTTTTCTTCTCTTTGAAAATGAAGAAGATCATTACTATCAGCCCAACGATAAGCCAGTTTCTCGGCTCGGTAATGATTGGAAATATCGTATCAAAAAACGAATTTGCTAGAGTTTTATTGAAAAACAGGAATACGGATCTATCAACCTGAATGAGAAAATGAAACATGAGTGAGAGCAACGTTACTAATTAATATGACATTCTACAATAACAGCAAATTGTGAAGATATCGAGGCAGTTGTTTTAAAATGCTCATTCGCTGTGCCGAATTTTTCTGACACTATTTTTGCCTGAACTGTCTTGCCTGCAAGTGTTGCAAAATTTTCATGAGGTATCGTATAACTGCCTGTATTTACGCTATCTTCAGGAATGTCAATATATACTGAACCGACTCCTGAATCGTCTTCATAAGAGAACTCGAGGCACATAGGATGATCCGGAATAATTTCTTCCCAGCTTATCTGAACATCATCTGTATTATTAAATGTGCCTGGAATGTTAAAAGTGTGCAAATCCTGAAATTGTGTTCTCACTTCAGAGTCATACTCATCTCCATTGCTCATTTTGACGGTCATAGTGTAGACCGTATTATGATTAATCGGGTAATTGCCGGTGGTTTCATAATATGGTCCCCCGGTTATATAATACTCAAGAGTAAGAGCTGTTCCATTCACATAAACTCCGCCGTCTTTAATTCTTACAAGGGCAAGATTTTTATCAAAAAGATGAGCAATTGCCTCACCTTTGAGGTTTTTCGAATTGTCATAGGTGCGTTCAATCGTAAGAGTGGGCGAGATCTTTGAAGGATCGTTCAGCCGTTCGTCCGAAAGAGGTGAATCACAATTGGTAAGCATGAATGCTGACCCCACTAATAATAGTATAAGTAATATTTTTACATAATTTTTCATATCTGACTCCTTTGTTTTCCTTTAATCATTATATATCTTTAAATCAGTCAAGAAAATTGAACATTGAAAAATTTCTCCGTTCTCCATTTTCCTTTCTCCATATTACACTCTCTGAAATTGCCATGTTTCTTTAAGTTTTTGGGGACATGCAGAAAAATAAATAAATAATATTGACACAACCGAATACGAAATATTATTCGACCCTAAAACTTAATTGTTCGAAAAATAGGCGGTTTGTTTGAAAGGAAATGAAAAAAAGAAAATCATTACCCAGGTTGCTCAAAATATATTTTCAAAATATGGTTTAATAAAAACAACAGTTGATGAGATTGCCAAGGCAGCCCGAATGGGAAAAGCTTCTTTGTATCATTATTTCCAAAGCAAAGAAGATATATTTAAAGAAGTTGTTGAGCAAGAAAACAAATATCTCAAAGAAAAAATAAGAGACGTGATAAACAATGAAGATACTCCACAAAAGAAAATGAAAATCTACATTTTGAAGAAAATGGAATATCTCAAAGAACTTGTTAATATCAATAGTGCCCTTAAAGATGAGTATCTGGAGCATTATGCCTTCATTGAAAAAATACGGGAAAAGAACAGTAAAGAAGAACTGTTTACAATCCGGGAAATTTTGCAGGAAGGAGAAGATAACGGAATCTTTGATATTAACGATATAGAATTAACAGCTTTTGCAATTGCTTCCGCTTTAAAAGGTATGGAGTATCCTTGGTCAACAGGTATTTCTTTTCCTGAAATTGAATCAAATATTGATAAACTCATGGAAATTCTTTTCAATGGAATCGTAAAAAGATGATATATTTTTTTAATAAGAACTCGAACCCAGAACCAATATGGTCGAATATATTTTTGGGTTATGAAGCTGAAAAAATCATAAAAGAAGAAGTTTTATCAAACATATTTGATTTACAAAGTAAAAATAATAAAATTTCATGACAGGAGTTAATCATGAAAACGAGTACATTGAAACTCAGCGAATTTATCGCAAAGCAAGTCGCAAATCTAAGTTCGATCACAAAAGCATGGAAGGTAACTTTGCCACCGCTTGAAAAGGTTGCATATAGATTGTATGTTAATAAAGGTGATCCAATTAAGATTGGCCCAAGACGACAAAGAGAGGACAAGTTTTATATAGCGTCAAATGTAGTGCGAGCAGCTCTCAAGGCGTACGACAACGGCTCCCCCGCTGTGCGAGATCGAATGATCAATTTATTTCTAAAAGAGTTTCTGACTAGGGTAAACAGAAAAGAAAAGATGAAAAAATATGAAGATGAATACGGTGTAAAACCACCCGGTTTCCTGACTATCTCGCCTGGGGGAAAATGCAACCTGCGGTGTAAGGATTGCTACGCTGTAAGTATTCCAAAGGGATTGCCATCACTATCTGCGGAGGATTTAGAAAGTGTGCTCCACGAGAAGTACGAGAAATGGGGAAGCTGGTTCACTGTTATTTCCGGTGGAGAACCATTTCTCTGGCAAGATGGAGATGTGGATATCATTGAGATCGCAAGACTTCATCCGGAACAATATTTTCTCGTTTATACAAATGGCACTCTCATTGATAAAGAAAAAGCAAAAAGACTTGCAGAAGTTGGAAATATAACTCCAGCTATCTCTGTAGAAGGATTTGAAAAGGAAACCGACGAACGAAGAGGAAAGGGAACATACAAAAGAATTCTTTCTGCCTTTGAAAATCTGCGTAATGCCGGTGTTCCTTTTGGCATTTCTGTTACTGCCACACCCGAGAATGCAGAACTTCTTATCTCTAAAGAAATGATCAAATTCTACTTCGATGAGCAGGGAGCACTTTATGAATGGCTTTTCCAATATATGCCAATTGGAAGAGGTGCGGATGTTGATCACCAAGTCTCTCCTTTAGTACGAACTAAAATGTGGGAACGGGAACAAGAGATAGTACGAAAAGAGCGTTTATTTTTTGCTGATTTCTGGAATGGTGGTACTTTTTCTTCAGGTTGCATTGCTGGTGCACGCCCCGAAGGTTATCTCTATATCGATTGGAATGGGAATATCTATCCTTGCGTTTTTGTTCCATTCTGGAAGGATAATATTCATGATCTCTTCTCACAAGGAAAAACATTAACAGATGCTTTATTTTCTGATTTATTCAAAGGAGTTCGTAACTGGCAATTATCATATAATTATATGTGTCCACCCAATACACGCGGTAATGAAATCAGACCCTGCTTTATCCGAGATCACCACAAAGAAGCACATGATTTGTTTGTGAAGACTGAATCCAAACCTGGATATCCATCTGCTCTCTGCCTTCGTGACCCGGAATACTACGATGCAATGATTAAATACGACGATGAGCTTGCCGAACTTCTTGATCCAATTTGGGAGAATAACTATTTGGAACCTGGTGATAAGGAAAGTAAAAAATGAATATTGAGATTGTTCAATTAAAAACCATAAAAGACGTGAAACCCTTTCTTAAATTGCCATGGAAAATCTATAAAAATAATCCATATTGGGTTCCACCTCTTTTAAGTGAAGTAAGAGACACTCTTAATAAGAATAAAAATCCTTTTTGGGAGCATGCAAGGAAGAAAATATTTTTAGCCCGAAAAGATGGTGAACCTATTGGAAGAATTGTGGCTATTATTGATGATAATCATAATAATTTCCATCAGGAAAAAACTGGATTTTTTGGTTTTTTTGAATGTATAAATGAATTTGAAGTAGCACGATTATTATGGGATGAGGCAAAAGGATGGCTACAACTAAATGGGATGAACATTATGCGTGGACCGGCAAGTCCAAGCTTAAATGATGAATGTGGATTTCTTTTGGAAGGGTTTGATAAACCACCGACAGTAATGATGCCTTATACACTACCTTACTATTTAGAGTTTGCGGAACGATATGGTTTTCATAAAGCAAAAGACCTTAATGCTTTCATAAAAAAAACAGAAGATGGTGTTCCTGAACGGATTGAAAAGATAGTAGAAAGAATAAAGAAGAAAACAGGAGTGAAAATTCGCCCTTTTGATATGAAAAACTTCAAAAGAGATACTCAATTTCTTAAAGATATTTATAATTCCGCCTGGGAAAAGAACTGGGGATTTGTCCCAATGACAGATAAGGAGATGGATTTATCCGCAAAAAAGTTTAAACAATTTGCCGAACCAGAACTGGGTTTATTTGCTGAAATTGATAATCAGCCGTTAGGAGTTTCTGTTACAATACCTGATATAAATCAAGTATTGAAAAAATTAAATGGTAGATTAGGACCAGTTGAAATTTTGAAGTTCCTTCATTATAAGAAGAAAATTGATGGAACACGCTCACTTATCGGTGGAGTTAAAAAAGAATATCGCAACACAGGAATAGTTGCTGTTTTGTATTATGAGACAGAAATGAATGCTGTACGATTAGGTTACAAATGGGGTGAACACAGCTGGATTTTAGAAGATAATGATTTAATAAACCAGTTTGAGATAGCGATTGGTGCAAAGATCTATAAGAAATATAGAATTTATGAAATGGAAATATGAAAACACATTTTAAAAATGAGGATTTGATATGAAAAAAGAGGTTAAAAAAATAAAAAACCACTTGATGGAGTTAATGGAGAATCAGGCAATTAAACTTGTTGTAAATTCCTCAGATAAGAATTTTATCAGGGAAATAGAAATTATGCAAAAACTGGCATTGATTCTTGGAGGAACGAAGGAAGGCAAAGAGCAATTTGACTATTTCAAAAAATTGGGTGAAGCGAAACATCCTGTAAAAAGGTGGATAAAAAGAATAAATGGCGAATTAAATCCACATTGCAGGAATCTGCTTTTTATGAATATATTTTTAAAAGCATTATACTGGAAGAAAAAGAAAAACAAATTTGCCAAAAGAGAAGGTTTTGAAGGTCCTACAAACATAGTGGTTAGTCCAACAATGAAGTGTAATCTCCGCTGTGAAGGATGCTGGGCTGGAAAATTCCAAAAAGTTCCTGACCTTGAAATGTGCTTGTTAGAAAGAATTATTGAAGAAGTAAGAGAGATGGGGGTCAACTTTATTACAATTACTGGTGGGGAACCATTTATCAGAAAAGACCTTTTTGATCTTTATGAAAAATATCCTGATGTATACTTCCAGATTTATACAAATGCGACACTGATCAGTGAAGAAGTAGCAAAAAGACTTGGTGAAATAGGTAATGCTGCTATGATGATAAGTGTAGAAGGCGGTGAAGAAAAAACTGATTCAAGAAGGGGAAAAGGTGTTTATAGAAAGGGAATAAAGGCAATGAATAATCTGAAAAATGAAGGAGTCCCTTTTGGTTTTTCAGTGACCGCTACCCGCTACAATGTAGAGGAAATAACTTCTGATGAATTTATTGATGATCTAATTGAAAAAGGTTGTTTGAATGGATGGTATTTTCAGTATATTCCCATTGGAAGAAATCCCGATACCTCTCTAATGATTACACCTGAGCAGAGAAATTATTTACGGAAAAGAATTTATAAATTAAGGAATACAAAACCAATTTTTCTTGTCGATTTCTGGAATGATGGTCCTTTAATGAATGGTTGTATGGCTGGTGGGAAATCATATCTGCATATAAATCCACTTGGTGATATTGAACCCTGTGCATTTGCCCAGTTTGCCATTGATAATATTAGAAATAAAACAATAACCGAGGCACTGAAATCACCATTTTTTAAGGCAATAAGAGAAGGTATTCCATACGATGGAAATCTTCTTCGTCCTTGTATGGTAGTTGACCGTCCTGAAATTTTACGGGAACATGTAAAAAGATTTGGTGCCCATCCATCATATCCAGGGGGAGATTGCCTTTTTTCATCCCCATTTAAAGATGAATTGGATAAATATGCTAAAGGAGTAAAGAAGATATATGATAAAGCATGGCAAGAAGGCGATTGGATAACTTTGTTTAATGCCGATTATTTAGAATGAAAAAAATTAACCCTCTATCAAATTCCGGCATATCAAAGAAATTCCTTGAGGAAGCGGTTGTTGTTTATTTAAGAAAAATCATTGCCTGAATTAGTGAATTAATATGCTGCAAAATTTCATAAAGTTTGTAATAAGAGGAGTTGCCGGAGCAATTGTCGATACATCTATGTTATGGTTACTTACAACACTTTTTTTTCATTCCTATTTCACAAAATATATATTATCTCCGGCAATCTCCTATGAATTAGGAATTGTTGTAACCTATATTATCTGCTATTTCTGGATATGGAATCATAGAGTTCATAATGATAGATCTGATTTTTTAAGACTTTTTCTAGGTTATAATTTTGCATTATTAATTTCTCTTGTCTTGAAAATAGGATTATTAGCTGTAATCAATGAACTTTTCCATTTTCATATCGTTATCTGTAATGTTATAGCATTATGTTTTTCCGGAATTTTTAGCTTTTTTGCAAATGAGAAGTATATATTTAAAAAAGAGGATAATAAATAATGATTAAAAAAACATCAGCAATTATATTAACCATGAGTTTAATTATTTTGGTTGCAAATAGTACTTTTGCAAATATATTAGAGCAAGAATTGGATGAATCAACTTTAAAAATATTACTAAACAAAGGTGAATTAATTCATCTTGAAGAAATAAATGGAGAAATTAAATACATAACATTGGCTATCCTAATTGATGCACCGTTGGATAAAGTATGGAAGGTATTAACTGATTTTGAAAACTATCCTGAATTTATACCAGGACATAAAGATTGTAAAATTATAAAGAAAGACAATAATGAGATTACAGTTGAATCTGCTGTAGAATTTAAATTTATGGTTATTGGTTCTACTGTTAGATATACTACCAAATATATTTTAAAAAAACCCGAACTTATTATCATAGATACCGAAATAAATAGGGAGACAGGGCGTTATAAATTAATTCCGATTGACCAAGGGAAGCGTGTTGTGCTTTTTCGGACAAAGGAAGTTGATGGAGACAACTTTACAGGTGCTGCAAAATTTTTGATCAATAAAAAACCGGAGATGGAATTTCCATTGTATCTGTCTCCTCTAAGAATCAACATTAAAGCAATAAAAGATAGAGCAGAGCTATCTTAAACAAAAAAAGGATGATTAAAATGAAAAAAAGATTTTATGTATTAGCAGTTTTGATAGTTATCACAATATCCGGTTGTGACGATATCGTGAAAGCGATAACTACAACTATTTCAGGGAACGTAAGCAATGATGGAGAGCCAGTTTCAGGTGCCTATGTCATATTATTAGAAGCAGGGGATGAAGTAACCCAGGGTATTTCGCTTTCCAATGGAATGATAACAAATTCTAATGGAAATTATACAATGGTTGCAGTAAGTGCTGGCGACCATTATGTAGCAGCTATTGATGATGCTAATCATAACTTTATTTTCGATCTTGATACTGATAGAGTTGGCTATTATGGTGTGGTTGATACACTTACAGGTGTTACGATTCCACAAACTCTCCATATCAACAAGGGAGATGATTTAGAAAATATTGACATTACAACACTTTATCAATTGCCATAATTGATGAAGATATTAATCAAAATAAAATTCACGAAAAAAAATATAAAAAATGGATATGTAGGAGAAAATCAATGAGAAAATTCGCAGAATTGGTGCTGAAATATCGTGTTCCGATAATTATTGTAACTATCATTATAACAGTATTTATGGCATTCCAGTTACGAAAACTGGAAATAAGCAGTGACATCCTGGAATACTTACCGCAGGAAGATCCGAATGTGGTTTTATTCAATGAAGTCGGAGATAAATTCGGAGGCAATTCTCTGGCAATGATCGCTTTGGAAACAGATGATGTGTTCAATCCAAATACCTTAAACCGGATAAACACGATAACTCAACAATTGAAAGAAATGCCGGAAATATCTTATGTAACCAGTCTTACAGATGTTATCGATATTAAGAAGATGGAAGATGGCTTGGAAGTCGGAAAATTGGTTGATGAGCGAAATATTCCATCAAATAAAGAAGAGTTGGGAAAAATCAAGAATTACACATTATCCAAAGAAATGTATCGTGGAAATATCGTTTCGGATGATGGAACTATAGCAGTAGTTATTGCCCGATTAAATGAAGATGCAGACCGGCTTGTTGTTGGGCGAGAAATGAAAGAATTGGTTCAATCCACAGAAGGAAACGAAAAATTATACTTTGCCGGTATTCCCTTCCAGATGATTTATCTGACAGATGTTATTAATTCCGATGTTGCCAAATTACTTCCTGTAGTTCTTCTTTTATTGATCATAACTTTGGCAATAAGTTTCCGCAGTAAGCGAGGAGTGATATTACCACTCGCAACTGTGATCATCAGCACAATCTGGGGTTTGGGGCTAATGTCTTTGTTTGGGATCAAACTTACAATCGCTTCTGACGGAATGCCTATCTTGCTGCTTGCTATAGGCAGTGCTTACGGAATTCATATGGTAAACAAATATTTAGAAGATATCCGCAAAGGTGATAATAAAATAGAAGCTATCAAAAATACTATCAGCGAAGTCGGTGTGCCGATTTTTCTGGCAGGATTGACCACATCCATCGGGTTTTTGGCATTTTTAGTTTCTAATCTAACGATTATCAAAGAATTCGGAATTTTCACGGCAATCGGAGTTATGTTCGCCTTTATTGTTTCAATCACTTTTTTGCCGGCTTTGCTTTCATTTATGCCTCCGCCTAAAATCAGAAAGAATCAGAAATCTACCCAATACACCTCAACGAATCGTTTTATGAAAAGGTTAAGTGGAGTCATTATAAAAAGAAAAGTTGGAATCGTGCTTGTAGGATTCTCTATTTGTGCAATCGGCATTTTTTCTATTTTCAATATTAGCAGAGAAGTAAATATGGTGGATTATTTTAAGAAGGATAGTGAAATTCGTCAGGCAGAGGATATGATGGAATCAAAACTCGGCGGTTCCATTCCTATCCAGATCTTAGTAAAAGGTGATCTGCAGGAACCTGCTGTCTTAAAAGAGATTGTAAAATTGGAAAAATACTTGAAAAGTTTGCCGGATGTGAACAGTCCTCAATCTATTGCCGATCTGATCTGCGAAATGAACGATGTGATGAATGACAGTTATTGCATCCCCGAAACCCGCGAAGGAGTGGCAAATCTCTGGTTCTTTTTAGAGGGAAATGAAATTCTCCCACAATTAATCAATTCGCAAAATAATGAAGGATTAATTCAGGCAAAACTGGGAACTGTTAATACAAAAAAAGCAAATCTAATAACTGGCCAAATAGATCGGTTTATTTCCGAAAATATAAATTCTGATATTTTGACGATAGATTTAACAGAAGCAAATTCCAATCTAAAAGAGATAAATCAAAAAAGAGTGGTAAATATTTCTAATATGATTTTTTATGATGCTACTCATTATGGTTTTGAAATAAAAGATCGAGATGCGTTAGAAGAAATCCTGCATGAACATCTAACTCAAGATGATCAGGAAATTCCAACTTCCAGCATAACTATTAAATTGGTAGATTATATGAATGACGAGGACAGTGATCTGCTGATAGAATCTTCAGCTCTGCAGAATAAAGTGATAAATTCTCTCCTGAAATATTTTGAGAAAAATCAGGATCATTCTGAAAAAGGAATTGTTTCTAACTTAAAGAAAATTGTTCCAAATTCATATTATGAAGATGATCCTGAAATGCTGGATTATGCAGCGATGTCGATTGTATCTATCATCGAGAATGAGATAAAATGGAATAAAGTTAATAGCCTGATAAAAGAAATAACCCCGTTATTCTCAAAAGATATTCAGCAAAATCCTGATTTTAAAAAGAATCTGATCGGTGATGTCTGGGAAATTAATGACACTCAAATCTTCATTTCCAATACAAAATTTAAAAACATAAATAAAGATGATCAGAATCCAACGATCTCTCTCGATTTACAGCAAACAGGTATGCCGATAATTTATAAAGACATCGACAACAACATCGTTTCCAGCCAGACATACAGTCTTCTTTTTGCGATTGGACTTGTGTTTATTTTGTTAGCAATTCAGTTCAAATCGTTCATTGGTGGTTTGATTTCCATTTTGCCAATTGTTCTCACTGTTCTTTTCAATTTTGCAATTATGTGGATTTTTAAAATCCCCTTAGATGCTGCCACGGTGATGATCGGGAGTGTTGCCGTGGGAATTGGAATCGATTATACAATTCACTTTAATAACCGTTTTCATTTTGAGATCGGCAAGAAAAACAGCGTGGAAAATGCTCTTGAAACCACATTACAAACAACTGGTAAAGGCATCATAATTAATGCTTTTTCTGTAATGCTCGGTTTCCTGACATTATTATTGGGTAGTATTGTTCCGATGCAAAGATTCGGCTGGTTAATTGCACTTACAATGGTAGTTAGTGCTACAGCATCCTTAACATTTTTGCCTTCACTTCTTTTGATCACACACGCTTCCTTCATTGGAGACTTGAAACATATGGCGTTGAGACGGGCAATAAATATCAAAGCAAACATAAAACAGAAAGTGAATAATTTTAAAGATAAAAAATGAGGAAATAATTATGGAATGGAAAGACAAATTGATGAAGCACTTTAAAAAGAAAAAAGTGGGTTTGGTTCTTGGCTGCGGTGGCGCAAAAGGGCTATCTCATATCGGCGTTATAAAATATTTAGAAGAAATGAATGTAAAAATTGATTTTATTGCCGGTTCAAGTATTGGAGCTTTGATCGGAGGTGCTTACGCCGGCGGATTAAGTATCAAAGAGATTGAGGATATAGCTTTGGAAGCCGATCTGGCATCCACTGCAAAGCTTTTTTCACCCGGATTTGGCAAATCAGGTTTGGTCTCAGGAACAAAAGTTCAGGAATTTTTAACCTCAATATTAGGTGAAAAAAAGATAGAAAATCTACAAATTCCTTTTACGGCATTAGCAACCGATCTGCTCACAGGGCAGGAAATCCATTTTAGTAAAGGCGATCTCGTAGAAGCAATTCGTGCCAGTATTTCAATCCCTATTGTATTTCAACCGGTAATCTGGAATAATATTATTCTCGTTGACGGCGGTCTCGTTAGTCCTGTTCCAATTAATGTAGCAAGTGAAATGGGTGCAAATCATATTATTGCAGTTAATGTTTTGTCGTCAAAAAACATGTCGGACATTAAACGCGATAAAAAGAGTGACAATAAAATAAATTTAGAGAAACCTCTCGAAATTATTCCTACTCTGCAAAGAAAACTCGAAGACTTGATTGTCGATAAGAAATGGATAAGGAATTTCATCAAACACAAAGAGAAAGAAGATCTACCCAGCATGAAAAAAATATTCAATCAATCGATTAAGATAGCTCAAGAAAAAATGATAAAGCAATCTATCGAATTATACAAACCAGATGTTTTGATCGAACCGGAAGTTGATAGCGTAAATATGTTTGAATTTTACAATGCAGAAAAAATAATCGAAAAAGGATATCATGCTGCCGAAAAAATTTTAAAAGAAAAATAAATGAGTTCTGCAAAATGGAGCGTTTTTTACCTCACCTCAATCCTCTCCTAAAAAAGGAGAGGAAGTCAGAATTCCCCCTTCTCTTTTTAGGAGAAGGGATAGGGGATGAGGTTGGTTGATAAAAATTCACCAATTATGCAAAACCCTTAAAAAAGATAAAAAAAAACAAAGGATACAAAAATGAAAAAAAAGGCAATAACCATTACAATGCTTCTGATTTTGGCATGTGGAAGCGTTTATGCTCAAACACACTTAGCAGAAGACATTCTCAAAAATGCAGATGCAGTCGTGAATGCACCGCAAGATCAGGAAATATCCCTGAAAATGACCTTAACGGACAAAGGCGGAAATGAGAAAATTCGAGAGATGAAGATGTATCAGAAAGGTGATGAAATGCGTTTAGTACGCTTTCTCTCACCGGCAGACCAGAAAGGCGTCAGCTTTTTATCACTTCCTGATGATATTCAGTATATATACCTTCCTGCATTTAATAAGGTAAGACGAATCGCTTCTCACATCAAAAATGATAATTTTGCAGGAACCGATTTTAGTTATGACGATATGAGTGCCAGCAAATATGCAGAAGAACATGATGCCACTCTTCTAGAAAAAACCGATATTCTGTATATTCTCGAACTTATTCCCAAACCGGGTGTGGAAAAGAGTTACAGCAAACTGAAAATGTGGGTAAGGCAGGATAATTTTTATCCTGTAAAAGTGGAATTTTATGATAAGAATTCAACTCTTTGGAAATTATTTGAAAGTCGAAACATCAAAAAACACGGTGAATATTGGATTGCATCAGAAGCAGAAATGACAGATATAAAGAAACAGCACAGCACCAAAATGATCACTGAAAAAATAGAATTGGATAAAGGTCTTTCAGATAAGATTTTCACTAAAAGAAATCTAAAAAGAGCTAAATAGATTATCCAAAACCTTGCGAATGGTCGAAGACCTTCGCAATGATTGAATCATGAAACACCGACCATTACCGATTCTTGTTCCCAAAGCCCTCTTTGGGAACATAATTACAAAATGTGAAACAGGGTTTCACAACAAATTGCGTTACCAAGCAGGGGCTTGGTAACGAGAAGATAAAAAGAGAAATTTATTATGAAAAAAATAATTCTATTCATCAGCATATTAGTTGCGATATTCAGCAATTCTTATGCTCAAGCAGATTTCAGTATCAATGGATATCTGAAAACAGATAACCGTATGCTCATAGATGATAATTCTTTTACATGGAATGAAAATCAATTAGGGCTCAAATTTGAAGGTTCTTATTCCGACAATTATCATCTATTCAGTGAAGTTCGTTTAAGAGGATTCGGCTTTCCTGAAATATATCAAGCAGCAGATTTGCAGAGCAAAGATAAAGTCGATAAATGGCAATTAGAATTTCGGGAAGCATATCTTGATCTATACCAGTTTGGCTTACAAGATTTGGATGTCAGGATCGGACGTCAGATAATTACTTGGGGAACTGCGGACAGACTGAATCCGACTAGCAATATTTGCCCTGAAGATCTGGAAGATATTTTCAATTTTGGTGAACAATCGGGCGTAAATTCTGTTTTGGCAACTTATTACTTGGAAAATTTCACTTTTTCCGGAGTATATGTGCCTACCTTTACTC
The DNA here is from genome assembly GCA_030613025.1 of Candidatus Cloacimonadota bacterium. Taxonomy (GTDB): domain Bacteria; phylum Cloacimonadota; class Cloacimonadia; order JGIOTU-2; family JGIOTU-2; genus Celaenobacter. The sequence continues at coordinate 20,451 of JAUWMT010000004.1, read as the reverse complement.
CGGCAGTTTTACCTTCCGGCATTTTTGCTTCTGCTCTATCCGAACCGATGGAATTTCCGGAGGGAATGACGCTTCGTAAGTATTGGGACAAAATAATCTTACCGGAACAAAAATTTACAGAATCGTCGCAGGCAGCCTTTAAGATTGGCACTAATTTATTCGATTATGATCTATCGGTAAGTTATTATTACGGCAGAGACGATTTACCTTTGCTTAATAAAGTAATTATTAATCCTGTCGATACATTGGGAACTGTAGATGCGTCAGTAGAGATGATCTATCCAAAAATGCAGATTATTGGTGCCGACTTTGCTGGCAGTCTTCTCGATGTTGGAATTTGGGGAGAAGCTGCTCTCACGATTCCTAATGAAGTTGAAATGCAGACTATAGTTGGGGATTCCATAACAAAATCAATTGCCTTGAAAAATGATCCGTATTGCAAATTCGTTATTGGTGGAGATTATACTTTCAAAAATGGAATATATCTGAATACTCAATTTCTACACGGTTTTATTCACGAAAGAGGAAATGATGACCTGAATGATTATTTAACTCTTCGCATTGAAAAGAAATTCTTTAATGATGAATTGAAAATTGTTCCAATCGGTGGAGCAATTTCTGTAACCGATTGGGATGATTATAAAAACAATTATGGATTCGTTGCAAATCCGGAAATAATTTATTGCCCGTATGATAATATCGAATTGTTGTTTGGAGCTTACATTATCGATGGAAAAGGAAGCAATATGTTCAGTAATTTGAAGGGTAATGATGAAATTTATTTCAAAGTAAAGGTAAGTTTTTAAAAGGTTTATTATGATATTTACAAAAATTATATTGATAATATTCTCATCTATGCTTTTTGTTTGTGGAGTTCTTATAACAATTATTCCAGAAAAAGTAAAAAACTGGCTGAAAAAATGCTCTGAATTGCCAACTAATTTATTTTGCTTAATTGGTTATTTTCTTGGTTTCATAGGATTATTTATGTTATTAATAATCCTTTTGGAATAGTTCAACTATTTGGTTGAAATTTATTTTACTTGCAATTTTTAGTATTGCAATGGCTCATTTGGAAGGAGTCGTTGTCTTCTATTTGCGTAAAGCTACCGGTTTTAAAGAGAAATATTCAAACATCGATTTCCTGCAAAAGTTTCATGAGTCCAGTCCAATTATGACTACTGAAAACAAAAGGAGAATCATAAATGCGTAAAGAAAATGAAGCCGTTCGTGTGCTTGAATTACTGAAAAAATATGGCTATCATTCACAATCATATAACATCCTGCCCAGGGACAAATCATACTTCTATTCACCTTCCGGTATCGATGGAGTGATCGCTTATGTAGTCAAAGCAAATGTTGCTATGGCGGCGGCTGATCCGGTATGCGATCCTTCTGATATTCGCGAGTTCGTAACTGAATTTAAACAATTCTGTAAAGAGCATAAATGGCTTTGTTGCTTCCAATCTGTCACGGAGCGTTGCAAAGATATACTCGAAGATATGGGCTTTGGAATAATCAAGATTGGAGAGGAGCCAATTTTTGATTTGAAAAAGTTTTCTCTGGAAGGAAGCAAGTTCCGAAGTTTACGGAAAAATATAAACCAGGCAAAGAAACGAGGTCTGACAGTTGAAGAATATTGTCCATTGATAAAACGGCAACCGGAATGGGAAAGGGATATGGAAGAACTTTCCGCCACTTGGAAAAATTTCAAAGGTTCCGGAGAATTTGCTTTTCTGATAGGGGGAGCCTTCTCTTGATAATCCAAAAGAAAGAAAATATTTTATAGCACTCATTGATAACAAAGTAGAGGCATTTGTGGTTTGCACACCCATTTATACGAGAAACGGTATTTATTTCGATGTGATGCGTCGTAAAGAAAAAACGATAAGTGGCACAAGTCAATTGTTGTTCACCGAATCTTTTCGCATTCTGAAAGAACAAGGATACGCTATGGCAACTCTGGGCACAGCTCCTTTATCATACGAACATACAACTGATCAGGAGCAAAGTATAATAATTAAAACAGCACTAAAATTAGCGTTTAACCATCTGGGATATTTTCATAGATTCAAACCGCTTTATAAATTTAAGAGACAATTCGGACCAACTTCCTGGGAAGGTCGTTATTTAGCTTATTCATCATCACGATTCAATCCCGTTATTTTGTATGCCCTCCTAAAAGTTTATGATCCAACCAGTGTAACCAAAAAACTTTTAAATCAGCTAAACTTTGCATGGAAAAGTATTACCAAAATAAAAGATGGAACTATCGATTTTATTGGTTCAACTTCCGGAAGTGTAATTAAAGGTATTAGAGAAAAAAGTCATAAAGCAGTTTCAACTACAAAAAAGACTTTACATAAAATCCCAAGTAGAATAAAAAGTAAAAAATATCAAACTAAACAGGAGGACAAAAATGTTTGATCTATTAAAAAAAACAATTCTAACAGGAATTGGCATCGCTTCTATGACCAAAGACAAAATCGAGAAATTAGGAAAAAAAATCTCGGAAGAAAGTAAACTTACCGCTGAAGAAGGAAAAAAATTTGTCAACGACCTGCTGAAACAATCTGAAAAAGCAAGAGAGAATTTGGAAGCACAAGTTCAGAAGTTTGTAAAAAATGCTTTGGAAAAATTAGATATTCCAACACGTGAAGATTTTAACAGATTGGAAAAACGGATTAAAAAGCTGGAAAATTTAAGAGCTAAAAAAGACAAAAAATAATGCGAAAAATCGGATTGATCGGACGTACTTATCGCCATATAAATCGTTATCGAGAGATCATAACCGTTCTTTTTAAACACGGGTTCGGTGATTTGATCACCAATTCTCAAATCGAAAAATACCTCGATTTTGGAAAGAAGTTCATTCCTAATAAAAAAATGGAGAAACCAATTTCTCTATCACGTTGGGAACGGGTTAGGATGGTTCTTGAGGAACTTGGTCCGACTTTCATCAAATTCGGTCAAATTATGAGTAATCGACCTGATATTTTACCGGAACCTCTGCTATTTGAACTTGAAAAACTTCAGGATTCAGTTCCTCCAATGCCGAATGAAGCAGCAATAAAAATGATCGAGCATGAGTTGGGAAAACCGATTTCAGAGCTTTTCAAAAATATAGATCCAAATCCGATTGCTTCTGCTTCCATAGCTCAAGTTTATCGAGCCGAATTATTCAGCGGAGAAAAAGTTGCGGTTAAAGTGCAACGCACTGGAATTCAAAAAATTATCGAAACAGACTTGGAAATAATGTTTCACCTTTCACTTTTAATGGAAAAACACATAACTGAAATTGAGATATTAAATCCGGTCGAAATGGTGAAAGAATTTGAACGCTCTATCCATAAAGAAATTGATTTTAGTATTGAAGCTTCGCATATTGAGAGGTTCGCACGGAATTTTCAAACTGATTTGTCTATTTATGTTCCTGAAGTTTATAAAGATTATTCTACGAAAAAAATTCTGACAATGGAATTTATCGACGGCATCAAAGTATCGAATCTGAATGGTTTGATCAAAGCAGGAAACGATCCCTTGCTTATTGCCGGACAAGGTTGTGATCTTGTTCTTAAACAAATCTTTGAACAAGGTTTTTTCCACGCTGACCCACATCCCGGGAATATTCTGATCCTGAAAGATAATATTATCTGTTTCCTCGATTTCGGAATGATGGGAACTTTGTTACCGAAATATCAGGATTACTTGGGAAATATTGTCGTGGGAGTCGTGAATAAAGATTCAAATAAAATAACCGAAACACTACTCCATTTAACCGGCACTTATAATGTCGAAAATCGTGATCAATTGGAATATCGGGTTTCTGAACTGATTAATCAATATGCTTATATTTCTTTGAAAGAGATAAAAGTAGGTGAGTTATTAAACAAACTTTTTAGAATGTTGATAGATTTCAAATTGAGATTACCTTCAGATTTTTATTTACTCTCAAAAGCATTGATAACCATCGAGGGAGTAGGAACAAAATTAGATCCTGATTTCGATATGGTTTCACATATTGAACCTTTTGCGAAAAACTTACTGAAAAAGCGTTTGGATCCTGTTAAACTGGTAAAAGATCTATATTCATCTGTTGCGGAATTTCGTCTTTTAATCAAGGATTTTCCTTTTGATATCAGGGAAATTATTCGGCAGATTAAAACCGGTGAATTAAAAGTAGAATTCGTGCATAAGGGCTTAGAACCAATGCTCACCAAACACGATCAGATCAGTAACCGGATTGCTTTTGCAATTGTTCTCGCCGCCCTCATTATCGGTTCATCCTTAATTGTGCTTTCCAAAATTCCGCCCCTATGGCAAGGAATTCCTATTATTGGAATTGTGGGATATATTGCTGCAGGAATAATGGGATTTTGGTTGCTTATTTCGATTTTGAAGCATGGGAAGATGTAAATGGAATAATATATTAAAAGATTTCACTAAGTTCCGGCAGAATCCACCAAATAACAGGGATACCCCCAAAATTTAGACACACATTTACTATTTTTTGCATATTCAAGATAAATTTCCATTTTATTTGACAGGCATTTTCCAACCCTCAACATTTTTGTCATAGTGTGTAATATATAAGGTGCTTGTGTGCGTGCCATTGGCACAATACCAATAGGGAATTCCGTGAAAAGCGGAAGCGGTCCCCGCCACTGTAATCAGCATCTTTTCTAAGGAGACGTCACTGATCCCGATCCCCAATCCGCCAGCTGGCGGAGGACGGTCGGGAATGGGAAGGCATCCTTGTTCGGCTGTAAGCCAGGAAACCTGCCTTATATATTAGACAATTATTTTTCGGTGGAAAAAATAATTCTCATACTACGAGAACCCAATTTTCACCGAGATTGGGTTTTTTTAATGAAAAAATGTATCCCCCTGTTTGTGCTGATCCTGATCATTAGCTGCAGTATGCCTCTTGAAAAAGATGATGCTCCTCATCCAAGAATCGCAGTGCTCTCTCCCGAGCTTGCGGAAATAGTCTGTGCGCTTGGAGCAGAAGAGCATATCATCGGCATCACACATGAATGTAACTATCCAAACGCACTTTATGAAAAAAACATGGTCGGCAGTTTCAGCGCTCCAAATATAGAAAAGATCGTTGCTCTTGAACCTGATGCGGTCCTTCTCACGGGCATGGAGCAGGAAATGATCAAACAGAAATTGCAAAATCTCAATATCCCCGTCCACCAATTTTTTCCCTCATCAATTCAAGCACTTTATGAAACAATCTTTGAACTTGGAGAACTTCTTAATAGAAAAGAAAATGCAGATTCACTGATACGATACATGCAACAAGCTATCGTCTCTACTCCAAAATCTACAAAAAGCCCGACGATTTACATCGAGATCTACAACAAACCGCTTATGACCGCTTCTTCTGATTCCTTTGTGGGTGATGTTCTTCAAGAAGCAGGTTTGATAAATATCTTTCCCGAACTACCACGCGAGTACTGCGCCGTTTCCTCAGAAAAAGTGGTTGAGCTCGATCCCGATATAATCCTGATCACGTATCCGGGTGTAGATAAGAATGACATCAAAGAGCGATTGGGATGGGATTCTATTACTGCCGTGAAAAACGATAAGGTCTTTACTACTAAAAATATCGATCCTGATTTAATTCTTCGATCCGGTCCGCGGGTTGTAGAAGGAATACAAAAATTATCACATATAGCTGCTCAATATCATGAATAAGAAATTAGCTATTCTAATTGGCTTTATCGCGCTGATCATTGTCGTGTTCATTTCATTACAGATTGGCAGCAGTTCCATCAACCTTTTTTCACTTACGGAAAGCAGCAGAAATATCCTTTTCAACATACGAATACCACGAATTGTTCTTGGTATCGTTGCTGGTCTTGTGCTTGCATCGAGTGGTGGAGTGCTTCAGGGAATGCTGCACAATCCTCTTGCAGAACCATATCTTCTGGGAATTTCTTCCGGTGCAGCGTTGGGAAGTATTATCGGACTCCTTCTTAACAAGATTTTTTTGATGCCGCTTTTCGGATTTCTCGGTGCGCTTCTTACAATGATACTTGTTTGGCAGATCGCCCAAAAACAACGCCACATCGATAAAACCAAACTCATTCTTGCAGGTGTTGTGGTGAATATGTTCTTCTCAGCTATCATTGCTTTCCTGATGAGCGTGTTCCATAAAGACCTCGCTCAAATATTCTCAATCCTCATGGGAAATCTTGGATTTATCTTTTCACAATCTACATCATTTTTACTCTGGACTATCGCAGGTCTCTCAATTCTTGGAGTCATCATTCTCTATTTCTTCTCAGTAAAACTGAATATTCTTTCAGTTGGAGATTATTCTGCAGAAACGCTTGGAGTAAATGTTTATAAAACGAGGAAATTACTATTTATTCTAACCTCATTTCTGGTCGGAATTGTTGTATCTTTTGTAGGAATTATAGGATTTGTAGGACTTATCATTCCTCATATAACCCGACTCCTTATCGGATCCGACAATCGATATTTGCTTCCGCTTTCCGCCTTACTTGGAGCGAGCTTTCTCGTGCTGTGCGATACAATTGCCCGATCTGTAATGGTTATTGAAATTCCTGTCGGAGTGGTGACAGCACTTTTCGGTGCGCCATTTTTTGTTTATCTGTTAAAAAGAAAATAAATCGTTCTTTATATATTTATAGAGTGTAGATGAGCATTAGTTGCTTAACTAATAAAATTTACCAACAAGTTGTCGTGAAAACAAAAAAGGTCACGCAAAGGCGCAGAGAAACAAAGACATAAAAAGCGCAAAGGAAAAAAAGAAAATATACACACTCGGAGAGTGGCTCTTTTTCTAAGCTTGACTTAGATAAAAATTTAGGCACTTAATTCTATGATTCTGTTATATTTTGGTAAAATATTTTCATCAGTCTCTGTGAAACCTTTATTGGAATCAGTCTTCGCTACGCTACGCCTTGACAGGGAGGATTCACACGGTCAAAATTTATCATCAACTTTTCCATTCGTATTATTTCGCCTGTCTCGGCGTAATGAAATGAAGACGGATGGTGAATTCTTTTTGGTTTCGGTTCACCCCGTTAAATCATTTTTCACTATTTAACTGGGGGTTATCCGAGTTAGGTTTCGCTAAACCAGCGAAATCTTAACTGAAGCTATCTTCGGAAATTTCTCCATGCGTTCATTGATCTCATTCTTCACATCATCAAGAAACGGATCGTCCTTTTTGATGGCAAGCTCGAGAAGTACATTATTTTTCTCGTCAACGCCAATATATTTAAGCAATTTCAAACTCACGATATCAACGCCCACCTGCCCATAAATCACTTTTTGAAGTTCTTTCACAATGTTCTTTTTATTGAGACTATCATCAATTTCCTTACCAAGATGTTTATGCTCCCAATTTTTGATCGCTGAACGAAGCGCATCGACTGCAAGTACAGAGCAGTGCATTTTTATGGGTGGCAGACCGCCAAGTTCGTCAGCTGCCTGTTTCCAGGTTATCTGTTTTGCTGCTTCTATATTTCTACCCATTGCAAGATCAGTAATTATCGAAGCGGTGGCGATATTGGATGCACATCCATAGGATTGAAATTTGATATCCTCTATGATCTGCGTTTCCGAATTCACTTTGAGATACACTGTGAGCTGATCCCCGCATGCAGGACTTCCCTCGGTAGCAGAAGCATCCGGTTTATCTATTGTTCCTACATTGTGTGGATTTTTGAAATGCTCGATCACCAATTCCGAATATTTTATTGCCATTATTGCTCCTTCTTACCAAGCGGACTTCTGCGCCGAAGCTCTTTTGCTGTTTTTTCCAGCGCATCAACTGTTTTGGGAATATCCTCTTTTGTGACAAATCTGTCGAGTGTAAAACGTACCGAACCGTGGGATTCTTCATGAGTTCTGCCTGTATTCATCAGAATATAATTTGGTCGAAGATCCTTAGATGAGCATGCAGAGCCGGTTTCAACATGAATCTTATTGAAATCGAGCATCATCATTATTGCCTCGCCCTCGATATAGCGGAATGTCACATTCAGATGAGCTGGACTTCGTTCTTCAAGAGGTGGTCCGTTGAGAACTGCATCAGGAATTCTCTTCATAATCTCGTCATACAGCAATTTCTGAAGTTCTCTCAAGCTCCTGGTATTCTGATCAAAATTGGTAAATGCTATCTCAACAGCTTTTGCGGTACCAACTATTCCCGGCACATTGATTGCCCCGGGTTTCAGTTTGTACAATCTTGTAATTCCAAACTGTGTTGGGACGATCTCTGTTCCTTTTTTTACATAGAGAATTCCCATACCTTTTGGTCCGTTGAATTTATGCACAGAGATTGAAAGCGAGTCAATGCCAAGCTCCTCGACATCGAGTGGTATTTTGGTATAAGCTTCACAGGAATCCATGAAAAGGTATATCTTATGATCTGCCTGATCAAGAATATTTCGAATTGCTTTTACATCCTGAATTGTACCGAGAATATGATTGACATGCGTAAAAGCTGCCAGGATCGTATCCGGTCTGATCGCTGCTTTCAATTCATCAAGATTGAGATAGCCATCTTTGTTGGCAGAAATGTAGGTTCCTTCAAAGCCCTGTTTTTCCATTCCCTGAAATACTGCCAGAACGGAGGGATGGGACACATTTGAGCAGATGAAGTGCCTACCCCTTTCCCTGTTTGCCTGTAGAATTCCCTGAATTGCAATATTATTGGCATCTGTTCCGCCGGAAGTAAAAGTGATTTCCTCCGGCTTAGCATTCATCGAACGGGCAACTGTTTCCTGTGCTTCCTCTATCACTTCTGCGATCTCAGTTCCAATGCTGGTAAAAGAGCCGGGATACCAGTATTTCTCTGTCAAATATGGCATCATTGCATCCAGCACTTCGGGCGCCAGTCGAGATGTTTTACAACTGTCGAGATAAACTTCCTTACTGCTCATCGAACACTCAGTTATTTTCCTTTTTTAATAAAGTCATCAAGTGTATAAGATTCAAGAAAGTCATTAATATGAGTATTAAAATCAGTCCAGAAATCCTTAAACGAGCAGTTATCGAGAAATTCACAAAGCTTTTCGGTTTTACGATCAGTACAGTTATGAATATTAGTTCTGCCGTCAACTGCTTTGATGATATCTTTAGCAGTTATCTTATCGGGATCGCGGGTAAACATATAGCCGCCCTTACGCCCCTTTACAGATTTAACGATTCCGGCTATTCTCAATCTTCTGAAAAGTTTCTCGAGATATTTGTGAGGAATTTTCCTCTTTGTTGCTATTTTTACAATGGAATAGGGCTTGTCCCTATCCTGGTATGCAAGTTCCTGAAGAGCTCGCAAACAGTAGTCGGTATCTATCGAAATTTTCATTATGACCTCCATGATCATATTTTACTAAAACATACAAAACCAGTATGTGAACGTCAATAAAAAATGTTAAGAATTTCAAACTTAAAATATTCTTACTCCGAAAAACCTGTTCTAAATGATATTTCATTTACTGTAAACAGTACTGATTTTGTTGGATTGATCGGACCTAACGGCGCAGGGAAATCAACGCTGATCAAGTGCTTGTGCAATTACATAAAAGACTATCAGGGAGATGTTTACTTCCATAATATCCCGCTTTCTGATCACTCGGACATTGAACGAGCACGTCAGGTTTCCGTCGTGGTGCAACAGCCCCATTTTGAATTTGATTTTACAGTTCGCGATGTTGTGCTCATGGGAAAATACCCCTATCTTGGATTCTGGCAGAATTATTCACGGGATCAAATCGTAGAAACCGATAACATTCTTAAAGAACTCAATATTGATCATCTTTCCGATCGGTATCTAAGTGAACTGAGCGGCGGTGAATTCCAACTTGTCATGATCGCCAGGGCGCTTAATCAGGATACGGATATTCTTCTTTTTGACGAGCCGGCATCACATCTCGATATTCATCATCAGATAGGAATTTTCTCACTCTTACAAAAACAAAATAAGGAACAGAACAAAACCATTCTCGCAGTTTCTCATAATATAAATCTCGCAGCAGAATTTTGTAATAAGATCCTAATCATGGATGAAGGACGCATTGTTGCTTTCGGCGAAACCGAGAAAGTTTTGAAAAAGGAAGAACTTAGAAAGGTCTTCAGGATTCCAATCGAGGTAACTGCAAATCCTTTCACGGGAAAACCAAACATACTTTATAATTATACTCAAAATGAAAGCCAAGATGAGTAAATTATTTATTATCATTTCTATTCTTTTCATACTACCTGCGCTTGTTTTGGCAGATATTCAGGGGCGCGTCCTCAGCGGAAAAACAGGCAAGCCGATACAGTATGCGTTAGTAAAAACTGCTCATGCCGATCATATTACACTTTCAGATAATAATGGCTGGTTCTTGTTGCGCAGCAGCGAAATTCCATGCAGAATAATTATATCATCGCAAGGTTATGAGACAAAAGAATTTACTGTTAACGACCCAAAAGACAATACTATTTTTCTTTCAATTGACCCCATCAGAATACAGGGACTGAAAGTAATCACAGAAGAAGGAACCTCGCTCAAATTATCCTCTGCAGATGTTGAAATACTAACTCCAGATAATCTCGGACAAAATTACACACAGGAATTTGTTTCATCTCATCCGGGTTTACTTCTAAAAGAAAGTGCAACCGGCGAGAAACAACTTCAGCTTTATGCTTATGAACCACGTCATTGTGTCTATCTTATAGACGGCATGAAAGCTGACAATTCAACGGGAAACACAGTTGCTTCAATTCCCATAAACATGATCGATCATGTGGAAGTTATCTCCCATAATGCAGGTAGCACATCTGGAGAATCGGCAATTGGCGGCATTGTGAACATAGTACTGAAAAATTCTCGCTCACATCTTCAGAATCATGAACTCACCTTTCATTCCGGAAGTTGGGCAAATTATTCACTAAATTATCAAAATAATTTTGCTTTGGGAAATTCTTCTTTTTTATGCAATATTTATGGACGTTCAGCAAAAAACAATTTCAGTTATTATAATGAACAGGAAGAAAAAACGGTCACACGTTCGAATAATGACATTACGGAGGGTTCTTTATCTCTACAATCTCGAATAACCCTGAAAAAGAACACATATTCTGAATTTTCATTTCTTTATTATAAAGCCGAGAAGGGCATTCCCGGGCAATCCACCGACTATATGTGGTTTGAAAATGCACGGGCAAGAGCAGATAGAGTACATATAAAAAATGAATTGCACATTCCGTTTGGGAAAAACGATTTCACAAGTTCTCTCTTTTATCAATTTAATAAAAGTAATTATGAAAATAATACCGAAAACCCCTTTTATGCCTATAATTCTGCAAATACAACTTCTGTCTTCGAAGCGCGGGCAAAACTGAATACAAAAGGTTCTAGTCTGTCTTCTATCTCTAATTGTGGCTTGCGATATGAAAACTACAAATATGACGACCATCTACACCCGGAAAATTCGATCTCTCAAAAAAATAGAACTTTCCTTTATTTATCAAACGAAACCTTAATTCCGTTTTCTTTTGGACAGCAGGAATTTTCGCTCATTCCTTCTCTTCGTGCTGACTATTTTATCGACGAGGATGTCTATCTGTCATCTCATCTTACTCTTGAATATCCAGCAAAATCTGATACTATTCAGATGAGCATTTCAGGAGGAAACTCTTTTGCGATGCCGGAATTCAGTTCTCTCTTTTGGAAAGGTGACTCACGCGTGCAGGGAAACCCGGACCTTGACCCCGAACGTTCTTATGGGATAAGCAGCAATCTAAAATGGAAAATTGGCACATTCGCTCTTACCGGGGAAGCATATTTTAATCGAATTGAAAATCTAATATATTGGTACAGAAGCGCGCTTGGAGTATGGAAACCCGAAAATCTTGCTGATGCAGAACTTTACGGCTTTTCAGGATCATTGAACTGGCACATAATCAGCGATCTCGAAATTGAACTGTCTGGCTCAAAGAATTATCCGATAAACAAGACCACTTCGGCAGACCATTATAATAAATTTCTTACAAATAAACCTCTCCATAAAGTGCAGGGAAAGGTTTCATACTCATTTATGAATATTAAACTCTTTGCATCGGTGCTGAATGTAGGAAAACAATATGATAATTTCAGCAATACAGTTGTAATTGATGGTTATACCACTTATGATGCGGGCTTGCATTTAACATCTCCAATAGCCAAAAAAATCAAAACTTCGATCACTTTTCGGATAAATAATATCTTTGATGTACAATATGAAACTTCAAGAAATGTTCCATCATCAGGAAGAAATTTCGAAGCATCATTCTCAACGCATTTTCTTTAGAAAGGACACAATGAAAAAATTATTGCTTCTTATTAGCTTGCTCATCTTATTTTCACCCCTTTATGGTCATGACGTGTATATTGTGAACAGCAATGACGAAACACTCTCCCATTATGATACGGTCACGGAAATTTTAGAAAATCACATACTCCAGCTCGGGCAGTATGCTAATCAAATTGTCATACAGAACAGCATGGCATACGTTGTAAATTCCGGTGTGCACAACATACAGATCATCGATCTGGAAACTGAAACTACACTTGATCACATTCAGTGTCCGAATGGCTCAAATCCTTACTGGATGGCGCTTCATCCGGGCGGTGATAAAGCGTATGTATCCGGTCTTTTTACTAATACTGTTTATGTGATCGATCTGATAAATAAAATCGTTGTAAACTCGCTTTCTGTTGGTTCTATTCCAGAGGGGATGGTTTTATTTGATGATAAATTATTCGTTATGAATTCCTCTTATGGTTCGCCCACAGGAAGCGTAACAGTAATAGATGTGAATAATGATTCTGTACTTGACCAAATTCCTGTCGGGAACAATCCGCAGTTTGGTGCGGTCGATGCAATGGGAAGATTGCATGTGGTCTGTACCGGAAATTACGGCTACGGTAATCCTGCTGTTTATGGAAAAATTTACATAATAAATACTACAACCCATGAAGTGATCACAACCATGGAAATTGGCGGCTCTCCAACTAAAATTGCTATCCATCCAAACGGCACTGCCTATCTTTGTGATGGTTTCGGACTCGGGTTCATGGCGTATAATTCGATTGATCTTTCAATTATTCACTCCTCAACAGACCTATGGGCAAGCGGCGGGAGTTTCATTCACTTCGATGAGAACGGCATACTCTATCTCGGTGATTCTGTTGACTGGATCAATAATGGGAAAGTATATATCTATTCTGAAAACGAGGAGCTTCTTCACACACTTACGGTCGGTGTCAATCCGCAAGATGCTGGATTTTACTATCCCGGAATTGCTGTGGATATTCCTCATTATGAAAGTGTAATTGCCTACAATTATCCCAATCCATTCTCAAACTCGACCACAATATACTTCAATCTAACCACCCGGCTTCACTGCGCTACGCCGTGGCAGGCAGAGAACACAGAGATTAATATTTTCAACATAAAGGGACAACTTACCAAAATCATTACCTCGTTCCCAAACCCCAGTTTGGGAACGCTTCAAGCAGTCTGGGATGGGAAAGATGAGAATGGCAGGATAGTTTCCGGTGGTGTATATCTTTACAAGATAGTTTCTGAAAATGTAGAAACGGCATTTCATAAAATGATCTATTTGAAATAATATGAAGAGCTACTTTAAAAAGGTTATGATTGTAGATATGTTAGAAAATGTATCAAATATTTGGAAACCATTACTATCCTCCTCTCGTTCCCAAAGCCCACTTTGGGAACGCAATGTCTTATCGTCTTCCGTTACCAAGCAGGGGCTTGGTAACGAGAGTAGAAGTTGGTGGATAATGAAAACAAAAAAACGCAATAACCGTTTTATTTATCCCGTGAAATGCTTTTCTTTTTTATTTCACTGGGAACGGTTTCTCGATTTCTTAAATTTGACTTTTTAGATTGAACTTATGAATTATAATAAATTTTTAGAAGAAATATTTGCAAAAACTGCAACAGACAGAAAAATCGAACTCACAAGGATCAAGAAATTTCTTGATGAGATCGGCAATCCGGAAAAGAAAATTCAGGGAATTCATGTTGCAGGCACGAATGGTAAAGGTTCCACCTGTGCTGCTGTTGAATCAATTTTACATGCTCACGGTTTCACAGTTGGACTCAATACCTCTCCGCACCTTGTTGATTACAAAGAACGCTTCCGCATTAATAAAGAGGAAGTTAATCCTGAAGATCTGCTTGAATTGTATCTCAAGAGAAAAGACATTCACGAAAAATATGATACAACTTACTTCGAGATTTCCACCGCACTTGCATTCGAGCTTTTTTATCAAAAGGGATTAGATTTTTCGATCATGGAAGTCGGGCTTGGGGGACGGCTCGATGCCAGTGTTCTGCTTAATGCGATTATAACAGTCATCACAAATATAGAATATGATCACACGAAATCACTGGGCAAAACTCTTCCGAAGATCGCACTGGAAAAAGCAGGAATCCTAAAACGGGGAATTCCGCTTGTGCTTGGCACGACACGTCCTTCAGCACGAAAGGCAATTCTGCATAGAGCAAAATCCCTTGCTTGTTCTGTTATTGAATATCCAGAATTGGTTACTGTTACAAATGAAAGGTATGATGAGAAAGGTGTTTATTATGATATCTCGATTCCATCATACGATATAAACTGGAAGCAAGTGTACTGCAATCTTGCGGGAGCACATCAGGTTGGAAATACTGCACTCGGGCTTCTCGTTTGCGCTGTTCTTTCAAAAATGTATGGATTTAAACTTGATGAGGATAAAATAAGGAAAGCAATGCACTCTGTTGTATGGAATGGACGCCTTCAAAAGATTGGAGAAAATCCTGCAATTATTCTCGATGGAGCTCATAATCCTGCCGGAATGAGACAGTTCGTCCAGAACATCAAATCGATATATACATACAAACGGCTCATCGTTGTGCTTGGCATACTTTATGATAAGGAAATCAAAAAGATGGTGCGTTCGATCTCCGAGATAGCTGACATTATTGTCATCAGTAAATCCCAATCTCACAGGGCTGCTGCAGTTGAAACTCTGGAGAAAGAAGTTCATAAAACAGGAATAAGATATTACAAAGAACCCGATAGCATTTCTGCTTTTGAACGTGCAAAAAATATTGCAGACAGGGAAGACCTCATCTGCGTGAGTGGTTCTTTATATACTATTGGTGAAG
Organism: Candidatus Cloacimonadota bacterium; assembly: GCA_030613025.1. Taxonomy (GTDB): domain Bacteria; phylum Cloacimonadota; class Cloacimonadia; order JGIOTU-2; family JGIOTU-2; genus Celaenobacter. The sequence continues at coordinate 5,260 of JAUWMT010000004.1, read as the reverse complement.
TACTGGGGTATCATCAAAAGAGTTTATCAATCTAATTCAAATTCTTTGTTATTAATGTATTTGGAATAGAAGTCTCAGTCGTCATATCATAAGATTGAATATAGCTTTCTGAGACTCAAAGCACTATAATAATCTCGTTCACAAAGCTTTAGGACGTTAAATGCAAAGCAAATTTAACTGCTACCACTTGGAGGACGCAAAGAAAAACAAATCTTAACTAAACTTCCAAAAAAAGAAATAATTTAAACTTTTTTGAGTGGTGTCGTCACAAAATGGGTATTTTTATGATATATATATGTAGAGAAAGTTTTGAAAGGTGTAAAATGAAGATGAAAGATTTATATTATGTGAGTTATTGTAAGGGTATCAGGTGTTATTCGATACTATGACCTTAACCTTTGTGCAAGCAATAAAACTTTGCGAAAGGTTTAAAACTTTCGCAAAGATAAAGAAAATTTTATTTTTTTCGTCTGATGGCGTCACAATTTGGCACTTTTAATGATATATAAGTAGAGATAGTATTTTTGGAATATATATTATGAAGAAATATAATTCAAGGATGTGTGCAAAAGCATACAGGATAATGGTTTATAGCGAAGGAAGACTTGCTTATAAACAAAGAGATGTAGAATATCTGAAATTAAATATTGACATCTCTAGAACCAATTGTAAGGAAAAAAATAAGTTTATTTTATGAAAACCTCTCTATTCATATCCCGGGATAGTGAGGTATGTTGATATGAATATTGAATAATGAAATGAAATGCGCAGAAATATCGATAGAAGCTGGAGTTGAGGGAGTAGCGTATTTAAATTTATAGAATATTACAGTATGAAGAGGATAAAATGAAGCAATTAATTGCGATAGTATTTACAATACTTTCTATCAGTAATTTATATTCTGATGAAAGATGGCAGGAACAAAATATCTACAATTCAAATTATCCCCAAACTGTAATTGTTACAAAAAATGATAACTATATAATCGAATCTTATTATACTAAATCAACAAAAAATGATAGTGTTAATTTACCAGAACCGATTAAGAGACCCAGAGATTGTTTCTTTTTTGCTCTTGATACGATTGTAATGCCTGGAATTCAAATTGGCTATGGATTTATCAAACGGGATTCTACCTCAACCATGGAAAAGATTTTTATTGCTCATGCAAATTTTGGAGGAATATGGCCGGTATTTACTGCCGGCATACATTCAAAAATTAATACTTTCAAGTCATCTGAAAGAAAAGGATTTTATACCTGCTACAATATTGGCTTAGACTATGTTCTTATTGCAGGAGTTGAACCTGGTGGAGGCGACGTACATTCGAAAGAATTTTTATTTCCATACGTTTCTTTTGGTCTTGGTTATAGTTTTCAAATTGGCAGAAGTTCATTTTTCAGAATATCGGGTGATCTTGGTCTAAAAGCGATCCTTGCAAGTGTAACACTATCATTTGTTTTTTAAAAGGAGATAAAAAATGAAAAAGATAGTCATAATAATCATAGTATTATTGATTTGTGCAAATTTACAGGCACAAAAATATTATTCAAATATTCATAAATACTTATTTCAAGAAGGTGTTAACTTTCTTGAACACTATAAAGTATATGAAGAATATCAAGAATATAATGCTGGGGTGGAAAACCCGAGATATAATAAAATGAAGGAAGGCTCATGGAAAGAAGATGAGAGTGATTGGGTATATGGATATGCTGAACCTGACGGTCCTACAGTATATGTTACAGGAGTTGATGATTTAGGAGAATGGTTTATCGAAAATGAGTTGCAGAGTATTACACATTTCTGGGATGCTGATAATTTTTATGTTTATGAAACAACTAACCATGATATTGTTTCAGGATATCTATGGGGAAACGAATTCATAATTCACGATATACCAAGTGCTGTTACAAAAGCTTACACAACATTGTTTGGACATAACCATGAAATTCATTATAAACGAGTAGATTATACTTCTTGGAGCGACTATCAACAATTTCAGTTAGTCAATGGCGGAACGGTAACCCTTTCGTCATTAGGAAAACTATATAAGGTCTCAATAGAATCCTTAGATGATTTTATAAATCAACATAATGTTTATATTGTAGCGCACATTGCTAATAATGGGCAACTATATGATTATGACCCACCATATTATGTTCATATGGGAGATGCTATGTGGGATCACTTTACATCACAAAATCCTGATTGGGAATATTCATATCTTGGAAGGATAATACACTTGATTGCTGATATGGATGTTCCAGCTCATACGCATAATGATGGTCATGCTCCAGAACTTGTCTGGGTAGGGGGGCCGACATGGGATTATGGCAACTGTGATCAATATGAGGGCTGGGACTTTACAGATAATAATTGGCCAAAACCAACAGGTTATGGAGGATATCTAAGAAATAATTTAGATAATGTATATTGGGATGCTGATATGACTTTGCAAGAATATGGTGGTCTTATAGATATTCCATCAGATTATGAAGATGAGGACTTTCTTTTTGATTTATTCTATTCAATAAATCAGGTTACAGATATGTTTGCAAGTGATGACCTTGATGGAGATTTTGATACACATCCTGACCATCCTTTTAGTGAATATCCCTTTATACAAGAAATGCAAGATAAATTTGAAAATGAGGTTCTTCCTAATTTTCCTAATATTCAAAATGACCATGAAATTACGGACACTGGAGAAAGAGAAGCGATTAGAGACTTCTGTATTCCTACTTCCATTAGAGGAATTGCTACTTTCTTAGAATGGTATGCACAAATAAATAATTTTACTCCAATCGCTGTCTACTATAGACTTGTGGCTGGTCACGTCACTCTTAACGGTGGCTCCGGGAATATTACAGATGTTTCAGTTACATTCGATAAACATAGTTCTAGTGATGATTTTACCATAAATCCAAACGCAGATGGAAATTTCTCAATTACTTTGTTCTATGAGCAATTTGGCAATTACGATATAATCTATACTCTTGATAACTATGAAACAGTTACACTACAAGATATTGAAATTTATGGTAATGAAGAAACTCTTTATTTGCCAGTTGTTGTGTTACAACCTCTCTGTAATGTATCTGGACATATAACACTCTCCGGAGGTGGAGACAATGCTCGTCCTGTTACTGAAGTTACAATAAAAGCAGGTGATTATACGACAAATCCCGATGAGAATGGATATTATTCCTTAGACATACCAGAAGGAACCTACGATGTTTATGCAATAGTGCCCGGATACGGAATCGGGCAAGAAAATGATGTTGAAGTTACGCCATCCAATCCAACAACTGTTGATTTCAGTTTAAATTATAATGGGTACATCATTGTGAGTCAAGATGATGTAGCACACTTCTCGCAACCAAGTCATGCTATAGAAGCAGCTCTGAATAATGAGACAGTCGTTATCGACGAAGGATACTATGAGGATGATCTATGGTTTTGCCCATATACTTCCCCATTTAATATTACCGTGAGAGGAGCTTCCCAATCGCATCCTGAAAATACTATTATTGCCGGCATTATTGATATTTGCTCTTTTGAAGAGCTGAACTTAGATATCCGGCACCTTACATTTGATGGTGAAAATTCTAGTGGAACTCTATTTAGTCCCGACTTACTTGAATCGGGAGAAGGCACAATAACCTTACAAGGAAATATTATAAAAAGGTATACAAGACATGGAATAGAAATACCCGATGAGTGCTCGTTTTATTTTGAGATCAAGGACAACATAATTGAAGATTGCGAGGTTGTTCTTAGTGGTGGTCAAATAAATGGTGCAGGTATATATTGCGGAAGTTCTTCGTTGATAAAAAACAACATTATTCGTAATAATATTATAACTTTTGATGGATTCGATTATAGTTACGGTGGTGGAATTTATGTTAACATTTCTGGCGATTCCGAAGAGCATGTAATCATCGAAAACAATCAGATTTACAGCAACAGTGCTTATGAAGGTGGTGCAATATTCTGCACGGGAGATGGTGAGATCGAAATTAAAGGTAATCACATATATGAAAATACCGTATCTGTTTTGGAATTAAATTCAGGTGATTGTGCCAGTATCTATGCTGACCATTGTACTAATCAACTTACAATTTCAAACAATTGTATATATAATAACACTGATAACTATTGTTCATATGTGATCTATTTAGATCATGACTCAAATTCGTTAGTAGAAAACAATACTATAGCACACAATATTGATTTAATGGCTATCAGGGCAGAAGGTGGAACATCAATAATCAAGAACAATATTATTACAGGAAACGAATATGGCATCTCAGTCTATGGCTGTAATGAAACTATCGAGTATTGTAATGTGGTTGAGAATGGAACAAATTACAGTAATTGCTCTGCTGGTGATGGCTGCATCTCCGAACCCCCGCTCTTTGCAGATCCTTATTACGGCGACTACTCCCTCCTCTGGGACGCCACCAACTTCTCCCCCTGCATAGACACCGGCGACCCTGATGAGCAATACAACGATCCTGATGGAACTCCTTCTGATATGGGTGCTATACCCGCAATTTCCCACGATTACTTTGTTAACCAGTATGATGGTGAAGTGTTCGATAGAATAGAATGGATATCCTTCCCTGCACTGAACAGAACTACAAATAATTATATGGTTGCAGATAGTGTTCTCTATAGACAAGAATTGTTAAACTTTAATACCACTCAATCCGATGACATCCTCGATCATGTGCTGTATGAAGATGATGATGTAATAATGTTCGAAAATGGCGAATGGCAGAATATTCTAGGTGATTTCGACAGTAAGCAGGGATATAAAGTTGTACTTCAGGAAGATTACGATGACATACCAATGAAGGGTATATCCGGTACATGGGAAAATGAAAGTACACCGATCCAGCTTTATGCAAATCAGGGTCAGGGAAACTGGGTAGGATGTTTCCTTGAAGAATCCGCATCTCGAGAAGATGCCTTTGAATCAATATGGGATGAATGGATTTCTATAAGATCCGAACACTGGGCAATTACTCGTGACTCCGGAGAAACACCAAATATAAGAGGTACAGTAAATCCGGGAGAATTATACATTATCAGAGTAGAAAATGATTGCCAGCTCATCTGGAACAATTCAGGCGGTGGTGTTGAACCATACATAAGAGAAAAGACCGAGTACTTCACCTATGAAGAGACCGTCGATTACATGCCCATTACTGTAGATACCGTATATTCCGATACGACCGTAGCAGAGATAGCT
>JAUWMT010000070.1 GCA_030613025.1 Candidatus Cloacimonadota bacterium | reverse complement strand
GCATCTGCTACTTCTTCCACAAATGTCAATATCACCTTTAATGAACAAATTTCATTGGATACAGCTCAAAATACTTCAAATTACATTATTGCAACATTAACCATCAGCGATGCAGTTCTTCAAGCAGAAGGCAAAACCGTTGCCTTAACAACTTCGGGGCAAACTCCCGGAGAAAATTATACTATCGAAGTAAATAATATTCAAGACCTTGCCGGAAATACCATAGAGCCAGGTAGCACAATTAACTTCACCGGTTATCAAGAAGGTGGTTATACTCCAATAGCCGAAATCCAAGATAATTATGATAACTATGAAGGGCAAGAAGTAACAATACAAGGTATTGTAACAATTGGTGATGGTTTGTTATATCCTGGCAAAACTAAATTCTATATACAAGATTCTTCTGGGAAAGGTATTCAAATTTACAATAATACTTCACTACCTATTACTTATCAAAGAGGAGATAAGATTGAAGTAACCGGAGTTGTAGATAAATATGAATCAGATGTAGAAATTACAAGTCCTGAGATCACTCTTCTTAGCACAGGAGAAAATCTTCCAGTTTCACACTCTGTAATTGGAAACGAAGATGAGACATGGAATGGAACATGGTCTGAAGTTATTGGTACTATTACAGATGTCTGGGATGCGAGTACATATAATTTCTATAAAATAACCGTAAACATCAGTAATAAAACTGAAATTGACTTGATGTTCTGGAATACTGCAGTTGATCCAGACTCTCTAACCCAATACATAATTGGTGACGATATTAAATGTTATGGCATCATTTCTTTTTATGATGGGACTCCTCAATTAACTTGTGGTTATGATGATGATATTAGTTATAAGGAATATGACGAAAATGTAAAAGTCAGTCCAACTAATCCTACCCCCGGTGAAGCAGTAACAGTTACTCTTACTTATTCTGATAGTCTCCGGAATCCTGTTCTTTATTGGAATACAATTCGTCAAAATCCGTTTAGCGATGTTGCAATGAGCCCTGCAAAAGATTATTCCTGGGAAGTCGAACTACCCGGACAGTCCGCAGGTACAGTTGTATTTTTCTATATTGTAGCAGAAGATACATCTGGCAATGTAATTTCATTTCCAGATAATGCACCTGACGAAGTTTTGGAATTCGATTATGAAGTAGCTGATTTTGCTGCTATTTTAAAAGTTCCTCATTATACCTTCTGCCCCACTCTTGGAGAAACCTTTCAGATACAGTATCATTCCCGCTCGGGCGATAAGATCGTATTACGCTTATATAATAGTGAAGGTGTGCTCGTGAACACATTCACGAATGAAATGTCAACGGGTATGCATACATTTGAATGGGACGGTAAGGATGATAATTGGAACACCCTTCCTCCCGGACTGTATATCTGTAATTTGGAAGTTGTTAATCCGGATAATGGTGATATTAAGAATAAGTCTGTTCCTATCGTCATTTCAGCACCTTTGAAATAAATTTTTTAATGAAAGGATACCAATGAAAAAATTAGGTTTCATATTAATAATAATCCTTCTGACCACTTCATTTATCTATGCGGAGATAAACTCAAATGTATTTGGCAACTACCAACCCTCTGCGCGCGCTCGAGGTATGAGCGGAGCGTTCGTTGCAAGCTGTAATGATCCGAATGCGATATTCTACAATCCCGGAGCACTCGCCTCTGCCGAACAGGGAATTTCTCTTGGCTATGCCCAGCTTTTCAATAATAGTTTTCAAATTCTCATGTCCGGTGCTCTTGCCTATCGGCTACCCCGAATTGGAACGATCTCTCTCGGAATGCAGGCAATGGATGTCGAATTTGAAGGACATAAACTTCAGCAGGAAGGCACTTATTCTATCGCTCACTCCTTCCTTCTTATTGGAGATGTGCATTCAAAACTCTATGTAGGATATGGAGTAAACCTCTACTTTCTGAAATTCGGAGAAACGGTTGGCGGAATGGACCCGGGAAATCAAACTACTTATGGTGTCAACCTCGGAGCGCTCGCAACACTTCATCAAAGAACTCATATTGCTTTTGCTGTAAAGAATCTAAACAATCCTTCCATGGGCTCAGATCAAACTTTTGATCTTCCTCAGCATCTTGCTCTTGGTGTTGCCTACGAACCCTATGATGGCGTGATCACAGAAATCGATCTGTCTCAAAAACTCGGAGAAGAAACTAAAATACAAGCAGGTATTGAGTTCGAGGTTATAGATAATTTCTGGCTGCGTACAGGCGCATCCACCTACCCGAATAGTATCTCCGGTGGCTTCGGTCTCCTCTTCAGGGGAATTAAAGTCGATTATGGCTTCAGCTCCCATCCTGTCCTTCCGATCACACATCAGTTTTCTCTGGCCTATCAATTTTAATTATTTCATTATAATGAGGTATCTATGAAAAGAAATAATCAGGACGAAAAAGGCAATCATTCTTTTGTAATCAAAAGTTTTATTAAGCTGTTTTTTAACTTCCTTAATCATGTAGTGAAAGACTGGGAAAATAAATTCAGCAACAGGGGCTACAAAGAACTCTCCCAAAAATATGATGTGATAGAAAAGAAGGTTTTTAAAGATATTCATGACTTAAAAAATAAGATCGAGAAGCTCACAGTGCGGATCTTCTGGCTCAATCTCCTTGCAGCACTACTTTTATGCTGTGTGGTCATCGAACTTATTTTATTAATTAAATTGGGTTAATATGCAAAAAGTAACATTAATTTTTAGTTTATTGTTTGTTCTCATTGCAGGAGCCCTTTCTGCAAGCCAGGACCAGCTAGACCTCAACAAGGCAACCTATCAGCAGATACATGCACTTCCGATCACTCCTCAGCAAGCAGAAGCTATCTATTATTACAGAAATTATATAGACTTTTTCCAGTCTGTATATGACCTTCTCAATATAGATAGCATCGATCAGGTTACATTTTTGAAGATCAAACCTCTTGTAAAGATCGTGCCTTACGGGGTTTATGATGAACGGGCACAGCGAAGAGATCAAATTTATTATCTTATACGCCGTCTTGCAATGGATGAAGGTTCTTCCGAAGCAGTTTCCGATCTCTGGGAAGATATGCTCATGTCCCCGATCAATATCAATACTGCAACTTATCAAGACCTGCTGAACATGCCGATCGTTAATCCCACTGATGTGCGCGCAATCCTTCGTCAGAGAAAGCTCAGTGATTTTCAGGATTATCGAGGTATGAGAAACGCTCCGGGACTTACTCATTACGGAGCAACTAATCTTCGTCATTATGTGTCCTATCAACCACCCGAACTTAAAGGCAAATGGAATTTCAACTACCGCTTCAAATTTAATAATAATCCCTTCTCTGAGGATGTCGAAGAAATACTGCGTGAAAGCTTTGTGCCGGACAGTCTTAATGAGAAATTTTCTATGTGGGGCAGATATGATCTTGATAATGCTGCTCCTGAGATCTCACATAAATTCAGAGCAAGAATGGAAGACTGGTTCAATCTTGAAATCGGTGCACTGCTGTTCTTCAAAAAGGGCGAGGAACGAGATCTTAATATATTCCAGGAGAACAATCAACTATCCGAAGCGCTCGCTGAGAATTCTAAATATGCTGCAAGCATTGATCTGAAACCTGCAAACCTGAAAGTGGTTCTCGGTCATTACAGAGCGACCTGGGGTGAAGGACTTGTTATGGAAAATACCGATCTATTTGAACCCCGCAGATCCGGATATAGTTTTTCGAAACGCGTTCGGGGAATTTTCCCAGATCTCTCCCCTACAGAAGAATTCACACTCAAAGGCGCTGCAGTTGAGTATGGAAACAGCTTTATGAATGCCTCTTTATTCTTCTCTGATGATAAGAAAGATGTGGTCATCTGGGACAGCAATCATGATGACAAATTAGATGATGACGATGATATTTTTTATTATATCGTTTCGACACCGCGTTTCACAAATGAGCAGCTTGAGAGTGCTGAGGCACTTTTCAATGAATATCGTCCGAATCTCTCTCCCCATCCTCTTCCTAAGATCGATATGGCACCAAGAAGAGATGCGCTTCGTGAAACAATGGTGGGCGGGCATTTGCAGTTCGACCCTTTCATCGGCACTCATCTCGGCGTCACAGCTTATGAAGCAAAATATGACCGTTATTTCAGTATTGCAGACTATGCAAACCTCGATGAATACCTTATCTATGACAGCTATTATTATAAAAAATTAGATATAAATGATTCGGAAATTTCCGGTCTTTATTCTACAGAAACAGATACATATCGCAGAAATTATCGAAGAGTTTATGGTTTTGACTGGCAGGCAACACTTGATAATGTGACCTTCCAAGGTGAATATGCAGAGCTCGAAGTTGACGGAAAACCTTTTGCCCTTGGAGATGATCCAGGTGCGCTGGTCGTAAGTGCCTATTTCAATTACGCAAATCTTAATTTTTTGATGCTGTACCGCGATTACGATCTTGAATTTGATAATCCATACGCGCGTCCATTTGCAGAGCATGAACGTTTTGATGGTACTATCCTTGAAAAGCAGTATTATTTGAAGAATCCTCTAATTGCCGAGATGTACTGTAACTCCCCATGGTCACAGCCCGAAAGAGGTTTGTACATCGAGACTCGATACAAGTTCCTTCGTGAGCTTACTCTTACTAAAGCATATCTCGATATGTGGGAACGGAAGAGTGATGGCAGAAAAAGTGTACGTTTCCAGGGAGAGCTTGAATACAGACCAATTTATCAAATTGCTATGCGCCTTAAACAGAAGTTGCAGACCAACGGTTCAGAAGATTTCTTCACACGAGCAGTATCAAAAACCAGTGAAACTACCTGCTTATTCAGAACATATCTTACCAATCGTGATAGACTTGAACTGGAATACCGATATACAAAAGTTTGGATGGCACCATATACGAATCTTACAAATTCTGCTGAACCCGGACAATCCAATATTATCCCAACTGCAAATGTGCTTATTCATGGAGATATGATCTGCGTGAATTATCAGCATAATTTCACTGATTATTTCAGCATGGAAGGTTCATTCCTTTTCTGGAACGGGCACGGGGTGAGTCATTGGGACTGGGAAGACATGGAAATCGATTTTATGGGCAGCCAGGGAATGAAGTTCTGGTTTAATCTGTATAATCGAATCTCAAACAGTCTGGCAATTTCATTTAAATATAAAGTGAAACATTATCAGGATGATGAACTCTATCTTCGCAAATACAATGAGCCGATTTTCGGTAATGATTATGTTGCTCAAACAAAGCATAAAGAAAGCTCCATCAGAGTACAGCTCGATTGGACGTTTTAAAAATAATGGAAATAATAGCACGCAGATTAACACAGATGAAGAAATACGAAATTTAAATGAGTTTTTCTAAAAAAATATGATTAGGAATATATTAAAAAATTCATCAAATATTTGGAAACCGATCCCAGTTAAATGAATACAAATTTAACGGGACAAGTGAATCGGTTACAGATTTCTATCTTCATATTAACCACCAACTTAAGTTGGTGGTTAATGAAACAAAAAAACACTAACCGTTTTAACGGTTTCTCGTTTTATTTAATTTAATTTTTCAAAATGTACTTAAAAATGAAAAATAAAAATACAAAATATTTATCTGCGTTTATCAGCCGCATCAGCGATAATCAGCGTTCTATCTTTAAATAATTTTCGGAGGATACATGAAAAAAGTAATATTTGGAATCTTAACCCTGCTCTTGCTGGCAATTCCTGCCCAGGCTGCATTTGTGTTTGACCGTTTTGTCGGACAGGAGGTCACCGCATTTTCAGCCCACTCTCTTGCAATGGGTTCCACTGGTCTTGCAACCGGATACGGACCACTTGCATCACTAAAGAATCCTGCACTTCTTGGCAACCTGCCTTGTAAACTTATGGTGCAGCTTTCACCAAATGTGACCAAAAATGATGAGAATCGGGCATTCCCAATTTTTGATTCCTTTGATTCATATATAGACGATGCGGTCTATGCATCAAATGCTCACTTCTTTAATAAATATTTTCTCGGCTTGATGTATAATGTTCCCATTCAGCAATTCAAAGTATCTGCCGGCTATTCCTATGCGTCGCTCTATGATTTCAATTTCAAATATATCGAGGAAGTGCGCAATAATGAAGGAACTGATTACGGCAACGAACCCCACAAAATCGCTACAAACACCTATGACGGAAGTGGTATGATCTATGCTCACACTCCTGCTGTTGCAGTAACATTTGAGAACGAGAACAGCTTTTTCAAATCTCTCTCTATCGGTGCATCTTTTTCTCTTATGAGAGGTGAAAACACAATAGATTCAACGATCATCTTCACGCCATGGGCAAAAGATCAGATGGATGCAACAAATCAAGTCGATAATGACAGCATCCCAGATGTGATCTACGAGAGAAAAAATGATTATTCCGGCTATCGTTTCCAAACAGGCATGCTGCTTGATCTGGGTGAACGCTTCAAGATAGGCATGAACTACACAAGCCGCGCCGAAATCGATAAATCCTTCAGAGCAACGGCAGATACTGCATGGACAGATACCACTGTTTACTATCCCTCAAGAATCGGTTTCGGGTTTGAATATCATCCGCGTAATGTTTGGGACACCCACTTCTCCTTCGAGATCTCATACGTGAAATGGAGTGACTACAATCCACTATGGTATGATGTGATAGAATATTATGCCGGCGTTGAACATCAGATACTCAAAAACCAGCCCTTCCGCCTTGGATTCCGCTATCAACCCTATGGCATCGATAAAGAGGTCATTATGACTGCATTCTCGGCAGGTACAAGCATTCGGCTTCCATATAATATAATGCTTGATCTTGGAGCCGAGATCGGCAAGCTAAATTATAATCATGCTGACCTGTTCCCGGACAGTTACTATGCCAATGATAATCTCTGGGATACTGCCCATGCTGACCTACCTGTAGATAGAACAAATCTTGATAAAATTGATGATGTCATGATCAACTTCATGGCAACTCTGACATGGAGATTTTAAATATATATAAAAGGTTTTTTATGAAGAAAATATTTTTTATCTTGTTGCTCAGTTTGCTCTGCCTTGGTATTCTAAATGCTGAAGAGATAAAGCTGAATCTTCTTTTCTCAAATGATGTTCACGGTGGCATAGATGCGGTCCCTGCGACTTTTATAAATCCTGATTTCCCTCCCCCACTTGGAGGTGCTGCTTCTGCTGCTACATATATCGAGTTGGTACGCGAATATGCAAGAGAAAATGGCGAAGCAGTGCTCCTTCTCGATGCCGGTGATTTCTTTCAGGGACATCCTATTGGCACAATGTCGGAAGGTGTCGCAGTCATCAAATATATGAACTGGATCGGTTATGATGCGATGACAATTGGAAACCATGAATTTGACCTTGGCTATGACACACTTCTGAAAACCCTTTCTCTCGCAAAATTTCCAATTGTATGCTCCAATATTATTGTAGAAGAAACCGGCGAACTCATTCCGGGTTGTATTCCCTATATAATTAAGAATATCAATGGAATTAAAATCGCAATAATTGGGATCTGTACACTTGATACTCCGCTCATGAGTTTCCCTGAAAACATCAAGGGCTTGAAATTTATCGATGCTGCCGAAACGGTAGAAAAGTATATCAAAGAAGTGCAAGCTCGCGGTGTTGACCTGATCTTCGTACTTGGCCATCTTGGTATTCCTTATGATGTGGAATCCGCCTACCAGTATGATATCATTGAAGGTCATATAAATGATGTGGACAGACGCTGGCCCGATAATGCTATGCATGTTGCTTATAAAGTGCCTGGCATCGATGTATTCTTGGCTGGACATATTCACAAGGGATACAAAAAACCCTGGGAAGAGCCGGAGAATCACACTCTTCTCTTGCAAAATTACGGATATGGTTCGAATATAGGACATCTAATCCTTACGATTGATACTGAAACCAAAACCCTTACCGGATATGAGCTTCCTGCTTATATTGATGGTGATCTTATCGCTCTCTTTTCTGAGGAATTCATTCCGGATCCTTGGTATAAAGAGAAGATCGATTCAATGCAGGCAGTTGCAGAAAAAGGTATGGATGAGATCGTTGGTCGCGCAGGTATGCATTTGTCCAGAGTTGGCGCCGCGCAAAGTATCATCGGAAATCTTGTTATGGATGCAATGCTCGAAGAAACAGGTGCGGACTTCGCATTCCTGAATCTCGGCGGTGTGCGTGATGATATACAAGAAGGTCCTGTGTCTTATCGAGATGTTTTCGATGTGCTGCCCTTTGATAGTGAAGTCGTAACTATGGAGATCGATGGTGCAAAACTCAAGGAGATACTGGAAGTGCGTATCGCAGGCGGACGCCACGGACTGCGCATTGCAGGCGGTGAAGTGGAATACAGTAAAGAATATCCCAATTTTGAACGTGTTACCAATCTCACTATTAGTGGCGAACCCTGGGATCCCGATAAGACTTATAATGTTGCAACTACTGACTTTCTCATGCAGGGAAATTCAGGTCTTACATTACTTACTGAAATTCCCGAGAAGCAGATCACTTATAAATATATCATTATCAGAGATGCACTTGCAAACTTTTTCCGCAGACGTGATGCAGTGAACGGGCAGATCGATACCCGCTGGGTTTTGACACCAGAAGCTGTGCATTCCGATATAATCAAAAAACATAATTCTGAGCAAAATTAGTTATCGTCGAAATAAACCATATAAATATCTTAAATTTCTCAGTAGATATTTTGAAAGGTTAAATGTGATTTATTTTAATTATTTCTATCCTGATAAATTTGAATTACTAATTCCAAATATCTAATTTCTAATAAAATTTCAAATGACAAATAAAAAGAGATTCGATTTAGAGGAGAGAACTGCAAAATTTGGTGAGGATATTATCGAATTTGCTATAAAAAGCATAATATTATGAACCACACGTCTTCACTGCGCTACGCCGTTGCAGGCGAAATACCAGTCTTCTCCGCCAGTTGGCGGATACGCCGAGGCTGGCACGAAAGACGCGAAAAAATTAATATGAAGCTTTATAGAATATTTTTCTTGAAAACCATTTTCGTGCTTTTAGTGCCTTTCGTGGTTAAAAGTATTTATTCTAAAGAATCAAAACATTGGTTGAGAATGATTGCAAAAGCAGTTCCAAAATTAAAAGATGAAGCAAAAATTACTTCGACATTATAATTTTGACATTTTATTTGTAATTAGAAATTAGGGTTTAGAAATTTATTTAGTAATATACATAAAGGTTAAATATGATTATTTTTAGTAATTCCCACTCATGCGAAACTTCAATTAATAATACAACCCTTCGGAGGGGTCATGGATTTGAAAAAAATTCGCTATAAAGGCGATCTTGAAGACACAAAAGTACTTTTTAATGTGTACAAAGTACAGCAGATCATCAAATCTCACGAGGAGATACTCAAAGAGCACATCACTTTTCGGGACAAACTTCTTGCTGATTCTGTCCGTCTAACTCCAATAATTTCACCACGCATCTATAAGATAATTGAATCAGTTAAGAAAGATTTTGGACTTAAACAAAAGATCGAGTTCTTTTCACTAAGAGAGAATTCCTATAACGCCTTTGCCTTCAAACAAAAAAATATCATTAGCGTGGTTTTCACTTCTGCTCTGCTTGAGAATTTTGATGATGCAGAGATCAAATTTGTACTGGGACACGAGCTGGGACATATAATTTACGATCAAAATAAATTGCTCCTGCTATATAATCCTGATAAGAAACGCACTACGTTTCTGCCGATCCTAGCAGAGAAAAAATTCATAACCTGGCAGAAAAAAGCAGAAATAAGCTGCGACCGCGTTGGATTGATGGCGTGCAAAAAATATGAAGTCGCAGTACAGAGTTTGCTGAAAATTTCCTATGGTCTTACAGAGAAAAATCTTAACTTCAATCTACCGGAACTCATGAAACAGCTCGATGATCTTGCAAAATCCGAGTATATGTCCGAACTGAGCACCTCGACCCATCCTCTCCTTCCTGTTCGTCTGAAAGCGATTGAACTGTTCTCAAATTCTGCTCTTTTTAAAAAAGGCGGAAAACTCTCAGAAGAAGAGCTGCACACAAAAACTGACGAACTGCTCGCACTGACAAAATTCTATCCTCGCACAAAGATCAGAGAGATGATGATGAAGCTCGTTGCGGCAGGCGGTATATCTATGATCGCTGCCGATAAGGAAATCAATCTCGAAGAGATAAAAAGTCTGGTAAAGATACTCGCTGACGTCTTCACTGACGATCCGGAAAGTGAAATCATATACGATAAGGACAAAGCCCTCAAGCAACTGGAAACATCTGAAAAATATCTTAAACAACACAGTACCGATTTAGACCGATACTACACTCTGCACTTTTTGACACTCATCTCCCTCTCTGATGGGAAATTCACAAAAGAAGAAAAAGAAGCGCTCATGAATATTGCGGAATCGATCGGACTTTCTAAAGAAGATGCGATGGATGTGGTGTGGAAAACCCTTCAGCAAAATGGAATTACTATCGATGTGCGCCTAAACGAAATTGCCCAGAATGTACAGGAGCAATATACTGATTATTTGAAGAAATAGATATCTTATCCAAAGGAGATTATAATGAAAAAAATGCTAATAGTGATTTTAGTAATGTTATTTTTCTCTGCTCTACACGCAGAAGAAAATACAAACCTGAAAACTGAGGAGAAGATCGATTCGATCTATGTACTTCAAAAGAAGATCTATCAGGATGTGAAAGATCAACCCCTCCAAAATAAGAAATATGGGATAGAGTTTAATCTTTTCAGATTGTTATTTTTTGGAAGTGATACGGATTTATTGAACCACACATTGAGTGGAACCTTTTCGCTTTTTTATCCTAAGAAAAAGGTCGAGATCGCATTCCCTTTCTTCTACTCTGATCCAACTGTTAAATGGGATGATGAATATATAGAAGATAACTCTATCCGCCAAATAACACTCGATTGTCACTATCGTAAATTTCTCGGAAATTCTTTGAACAAATTCTATATCTCCGGTTTTGTGAGATACGCTAACCTCAATGGGTATGAAGGTAGTTATTGGTTTAAGGGTAAAGATGATGATCCAGTCAAGTCTACTGAAAATAAGATCGGGGTCGGAATCGGTGTCGGATATAGAATTTTTTCATATTCCGGATTTTATTGGGGTACGAGCATAAGTCTCGGCAGATATATCATAGGAGAAAATGGTAAATTCAGTAATACCATCTGGGATAATGACAATGATATGATTTTCAATTTTGAGTGCTTCAAATTTGGGTGGGCTTTTTAAATTATGCCTTTTGCAGTATAAAAAATTTATCTACTTGACTAAAAAATGAAGGTAATAATTTTAGATAAAAATGTTTTAAGGCAATTTAATAAAATATGATGGGTCATAATAGTTCTAAAACTACTGAAATATATACTCACGTGTCAAAGAAGGCAATTGCTAAAATAAAAAATCCTGCTGATGATTTTTTTTAAAAGGAGATTAATAAATGATAAAAGAAAAATATACACTATTGTTGTTATCCCACCAAATAAGAGGTATAACAACAATAAGCGATACACCCAAGTTGTGGTTAATTTAAAGTAAGCTCTTTATCAAATATAAATTATGAATAGAATAAGCGATAAAACATATGAGCAATTTTACAGAGAGCTATTTGATAGGTTAAAACTGCAAATTGAATCTGAATCTGATGACTACATAATTGCTCAACCGAGTGATGATCTTGTAAAGTATTTTTTTAAGGACGCTTTGCAACCAATTGAATTTGATTCCGATAAAGAAGAATCAATAAAACACGAGAAGTATATAAAAACAATCTATTCGCACGAAAGAGAATGGGGTTATCAACAAGACGGAGATTTAAAAGTTGAGTGCGAAAAAATAGTTGTTAAATTACCTATTGTTTTAAATAGAAGCATTGACCAAATATTGAATTTAAGAACCAATTCAATCTCTTTATCCGGTGGTCCTCAATTTACTATTTCTGGAAACAATGTAGTTGTTGAGGTTGAAATAAAAGGATATGGTAAAAACTTAAATAATGATCAGATTTCCTCAGGAATATTGAATACCAAATCAGCAATTCAAAATTTGTTTCAATCCAAAAATTCAGAGATTGAAAAGGAAAATAACAAGCTGAAATCCCAATTAGCACAATTTATTGAATCTCGAAAAACTAAACTTGACTCGGACAAAAAAAGGCTCGAAGAATTGGTCAAAATGATAAAAATACCAATAGAAAGAAAGGCAGGAGATGTCGTAAAGAAAGTTCAAATTGATAGAAAACCATTTATTCAAAAAATCAAACCTAAGACACCATATGAAGATTACAAATTGGACAGAGAAAAGGTTATTGATATTATCAAGTTAATTAATAACCAATGTCTGCAATTTGAAAAGACTCCAAAAACATATGATAAATTCGATGAACCTAATTTAAGAGACTTAATACTATCCAACTTAAACTCTGTATTTGAGGGGAAAGCTACTGGTGAGACTTTTAACAGTAACGGAAAGACAGACATATATCTAAACATTGATAAAGGAAATATTTTAGTATCAGAATGTAAAATTTACGGAGGTCAAAAGCTTTACCATGAAACAATTGAACAACTTCTAGGATATCTAACTTGGCGTCAGAATTTTGGGATAATGATTAGCTTTTGTAAAAACAAAAACTTCTCGAAAATAATTGATGAAGCTGAAGCGATAATTACTTTTCATAATTCATACGATTCAGGATTTAAGAAAATAGATGACTCGCATTTTATTTCAAAACATACTTTACCAGGTGATGAGTATAAATATGTTGAATTTCATCATCTTTATTACAATTTATATATGAGTTCACTTTAAAAACCCCAGTTTTGAGTGAGTGATAAATTTCATATACTTCATATTTCAACAAAGCATAAATATCTAGATTTTGGATTTTGGAGTGTAATATATAGAATTTTATTGGTAATTATTCGAAATATTTTA
>JAUWMT010000083.1 GCA_030613025.1 Candidatus Cloacimonadota bacterium | reverse complement strand
CAAATCCTCCGAAAACTTACGATAGACGATTTATTTTATTATAATTAATTTTTTAACAACTGCCCTTTCTTTCGTCAATAATTTCATAAAATAAATTCCTGAACTCGCTTTTTCTGCATTCCACTCAAGAGAATGACTTCCAATAGGTTTGTTTTCATTAAGAAGTGTTTCGATGAGTTGTCCTTTTAGGTTGTATATTTGTATTTTAACTTTTTCAGGATGGGGAAGAGAGAAGGAGATTTGTGTGGAGGTTTTGAAGGGGTTGGGGAAATTTTGATGGAGTGTTACTGTGTCATATATGATGGGTGAATCTTCTGCTGAAGCAGGAATGGTTAGTTGTGCGGGTGGATAATAAATATAGGAACCGCCACCAAAATCTATACTCTCCAGCCAATACCAGAGAACATCTCCAGGATTTGCTTCTACATCTTCATCTACATAAATATAATTAGTTGGCTCTGAAGTTGTGCCGTGCCCAGGAATCAGCACAATATTTATCATCTCAGCATTTGCAAATGAACTGTCATTTATTGAACGATAAATATTCCAGCCAGCGTTATCTGTCTCACTTTGAGTAACCCAAAAAAGAGTAGGGGTGTTATCTAAATATTGTGCAACAAAAGTAGAAAGGCCACAATTTGGAATGATTAAATTGGTGGGTCCGTACACGCTTGTTGTGCCACCGAAGTTAATGACCTCCAGCCAGTAATAGTATTGAAGAGCAGGGTTCAGATAATAATCGAGAAACTGGTAATAATTGGGTTCTGATGTCGTTCCATGGCCTGGTATTAATGATGTGTTTAATTGATCGGCAGTATAGAAGACATCAGATTCAGAACGATAAATATTATATACAATCACATAATTCTCAGACAAGGTCGTCCAATTGATATAAGCGTTTCCGGTGGGATGGCTATATGTTGCAGAAAAATGAGATAGCTCGATCGGTTCTGAAATTTCATCGTAGGCAAAGATCTCTATATCATCGATATTCCAGCCGCAATATGTCCATCCGCCATCAGTTTCACCCATAACCCATCGAAGATATACTTCAGATTGGTTGTCAGCATAGTCCGAAATATTAAGCTCCATTTGAGTCCAGACGTAATCTGCGATCTCAAAATCATTTTCCCAGAGTGTATGCCAGTTGCTGCCGTCGGTACTTATCCGCACATAGGCATGATCATAAGCCGGTTGCTCGACACCGAGCCAGCGCCAGAATTTAAGTGTTACTCCAAACATATTTGAGCAGTCGATCGCTGTAGAAGTCAGATTTGTTTCGGAAAGATAATTTGGGTAATCTCCATAAAGATTGTAACCCAGTACATTATCTCCTGTGTAACCACTTGTTGGATCGGGTCCGCCATGTTGACCACCACCGCCTGTGGGCTGTCCGTATGCCCATTGATCTTCATTATCCCAGTTTGGATCTGTGTCCATATACCAACTATAGTGCAGGATAGGTTCGCCAACTGCAAGGCGGACACCAAGAGTGGTATCGCCATAATGATTGGTCAGATTTGTGAAATAGAGTGATGAAGAATGAAGTCCTTCTGTGAGGATGTTCGCATTGCTGTTTATCTGAACGATAACTTCAGTAGTATCTCCCGATGCAATCGTACCAAACACATCGCCGGTAAGCGTGATCCAATCACTGGTAAGATCGTGCGAAACTTCAAAAGAAATGGTAGAAGCTTCATTATTGATAATGGAATACGTTATTTCCGATGGAGTAAATGGACCGCCTGCAGGTCCTAAGGAGTTGAAGGATTCTTCAGGATTTATGCTGATCCCCCGCTCTTTTGTGAGGGCTTTTATACAGAAGTTTGCGGTCTCATTCCAATCTGGATTTGAGAAATTGTAATCATATAGATCCTGCCAGCTGAATCCGTCATTATAGTAGCTTTCATCAGGATTTGCCGAAGATTCCACAATCGTTCGATAATTCGCACCAAGCAGAACTGGCACATCGGAAGTTCTGTCTATCGCGAGACCTCCATCTGAGACAAGAAGGTACACATAAAAATCATTTCCATTATTTAATGTGATAGGGGTATCCAATGTGATCGTATGGAATCCTGTGTATTCAATAAGACCAGTTTGAAAACTGAGCTCATTTTGTAGAGAACCGCTCTGGAAATCATCGTAAATTTTGATAGTAAAATCAACGTTTTCTGTTGCGGTGAAGAAAGAGACTGCTTGTATGATCTCATCATCTTGGGCAATGAATTTATTGAATGCTTCATTATATTGCGTGAGCGTATCCCGCCAGCCGTGATAATCATGATAATAGATGTTGCTGTATGTCTGAAGTACAGCATTGTACAAAGAAACTGCCCCCATTTCAGGATTCTGTCCACAATGTTTATCATAGTAAGATATCCAGAAGTAACCGGCCAGTCCCCAGCCCGCACCCCAGCTATTTTTGCATAGCCATGCACCTGGCAAAGGAGCTTGCGTGATTTTATTATCATCCCAACCGATGATCGCAACAGCGTGGTTTGGATCCAGTGCAGATGTAGGAGGTTGATAATGAATGTAGCTGCTGATGAATTGCGAATCATAACAAAGGCATGTACCCATGACGCCATTTTCCATAACTTTATTTTTGATCGTGTTTATATTGCTCAGGTCGCTTCCAGCAACGTACCACTCTATGTTATTTACATAATAATAATGATAGCTCGGCTCGTATCGTGCAGGTGGTGAGGAGTAAGATTGTCCGTCAATATCGCGTACTGCGCCTTCCCCGCGTGAAAGATATGCAGAAGTTACCCGGTAATCTCCGCCTTGATGTACTTCAAGACCGCTACCGGATGGGGGAGTGATGTCATCGTTATTATGTTGGTTAAAACCATTCCACCAGTCGAGATGGTATTCCGCAAGATTCGGCTCTCCGATCTCACCGTTCGCTGTCCACACGCCTGTCATCATAAGGTTTCCTTCTATCGATGCCATAGCGCCATGAGTCCAGCAAGTGCCGCCCTGTTGACTCTTTACAGTTGTAACATAGTTTTGTCCGCCCACATCACGCAGATCGAAAGTTGCTGGTGGGTCTGCTTGTAAAAAAAGTGCTGCTGCCAATAGTATTATGGTAAAAAAGACGGTTTTTTTCATGATGCTCCTTACATATATTCCATTGTGCCTTTGACAAAATGTATATCTAATGAAATGATCGATGCGCCTCCGTGTTTGTCAAGGTCGCCAAGTAAATTTTCTACTCCGCGAATAATCGTATGCAACTCAAATTCGCTAATAATAGCAAAGATGGTTTTACTATAGTTTTTATTTTCTCCAAGGAAATTAATAAAATCAGCAAAGAGTGGCACTTTTGTGAGGATTCCTCCCATGCCTTGAGAGTCAATAACTGTCGAGCCCTTCACGCCGAGTTCAAGAAAAAGCTCCATAAGGTCTTCCAAATATTTCTGTTCATACAGGACGATCATGAGGAGTTTTTTCTTCTCTTGAGGAAGTTCTTTTTTTGCCTGTTCATCACTACTCATTACGATTGTTTCATAGATCGATTCACTCGATCTGGCTGCGAGAAGTTCATTCTTGATATCTTCATCACGAAGAGTTCTAGAAATTGCAGAAAGCATTTTCAAATGCTCGTTTGGTGAATTTGATGGTCCAAGGAGAACAAAAAAGATATGCACTTTTCTGTTATCGGCAGCTTCGAACTGCACCCCCTTTTTGGATATAGCGAGAGCAAGAACAAAATCATCAAGTCCATCTATTTTTGCATGAGGAATAGCGATGCCACCTCCCAGACCGGTGCTGCCGAGTTTCTCGCGATCTTTCAGGGCAGAATATATTTTGGATGATCCGATATTTTCAACGCGAGGACATTTTTTGAGTAGAGCCACAAGTTCATGAAGTGCTTCATCCTTCTTCTTCGCTTTAAAAGAAGCAGAGCAGCCTTCTTTGCATAATTTGTCATAAAGATTCATTTTGTTACCTCAAATTAAGGTTTGATACCTGTGCCTTTTATGATCGCCCATTTGGAAAGCACAGGCCCGAAAAGTTCATTTATAAAGACTGAAAAGATTACAATATTAACCATATTGATCGCCAGGTGCTGCATCTCGGATGTAGCGTTAGCAATGATCGGAGATGCCTGGACCATCAGCACAAGTCCGATAGCAACTCCTGCCTGCGGGAACATGCAGATACCAAGATATTTTTTTGTTGGTTTATCGGAATTCATAGTGAGAGCTCCAAGATATACCCCGAAATATTTTCCGATCATGCGCATAACAACGAAGATCACTCCGAGAATAAGAATGCCGGGTTGAGTAAAAATTCCAAGCTGCAGTTCAGTTCCGGCAATCGCAAAAAACAATGCATAGATCGGAGGTGTCAGTCCTTCAAGAATTCGTGAAATTCTTTGATTTTTATAGGATAGATTTACAAGTGTTGCACCGATCACAATATTTGTGATAAGCGGTGAGATATGAAGAGGATGAGCGATACTGATCACAATAAAGATGATGCCAAGTGCGATGATCATGATCTCGCTTTTATTTTGTTTCTTATACGTTGCCTTGTGAAGAATGAATCCTGCCACAATACCAATTATTATCGAGAGAAAAATTTCACCAAGCGCAGTAAAGATCATTATCATAGGATTATTTTTTATGCTGCTTATGTTTGGCAATGTAAGCCCAACGAATGCAAATACTAAACCAAAAAGAACAACCGAGCCAGCATCATCGAGGGCAACTAATCCGTAGAGATAGTCGATAAATTTTCCGCGAGCTCGAAGTGACTGCACGATAGCAACAGTGGCAGCAGGGGCAGTGGCAGTGGCTATGGCTCCCAAAAGTAGAGAGAATTCATATTTAAAGCCAATAAGCATCAATGCTCCGGAGACAAGCACAAAGGTCAGCCCGATCTGGAACAAGGTAAGGATAAACAATTCTTTGCCAATGGATTTTAGTTTTGAACGAGAGAACTCACCACCAATAGCGATGGCAATAAGTCCAAGTGCAATTTCCGTGATAGGACGAAGAGCATGAACCATCTTCAGTTCTATAACATTACCAATCGATTCGCCAAGCAGAATACCAGCAATAATGTAACCTGTTACAACTGGAAGCTTGAGTTTGTCGGCAACTTTGCCCAAAAGGTAACCGACAATAAGCACGACGCCTATTGCAAAGAGGATGTGATGGCTTACAAGAGTGCGTAATGTTGTCATACAAAATTCAGTTGCTGTGAGTATCCAGTTAAAGGTAGATGACATTGAATATCCTTATTGAAATTTAATTTTTGTTAGTTTGTATAGAAGGTTTGAAACTGGTCAATATCTTTATTGATTTTGCAATTGCATACATTTTGTGGAAAAATTGACAATGAATTCCGGCTTCAAATAAACGAACACATTCGATGAAAGCACATAGTGATGAATACTGGATGAAATTAGCACTTGAGGAAGCCGAAAGGGCTTTTCAAGAGGATGAAGTTCCTGTTGGTGCAGTAATTATAAAGGATGAAAAAATCGTAGCGCGTGCTCATAATTCGACGGAATCCAGTAAGGATGTTCTTGCCCATGCAGAATTGCTTGTAATTGAACAAGCCCGAAAAAAATGTGGCAAGTGGCTTTATGATTGTATCTTATATGTTACTTTAGAACCCTGTACAATGTGTGCTGGAGCAATAGTTCTTTCACGTATAAATAGAGTAGTTTTTGGTGCATTTGATGAAAAGAATGGTGCATGCGGATCATTGTATAATATTCTTTATGACACTCGCCTGAATCATAATCCTGAATTAAAAAGCGGTGTACTGGCACATGAATGTGGTGCAATTTTAAGGAAATTTTTTAAAGAGAAGCGGACTAATAGAAGTGGAGAGGTGTCCGAGCTGGCTTAAGGAGCACGCTTGGAAAGCGTGTGTAGGTCAAAAGCTTACCGCGGGTTCGAATCCCGCCCTCTCCGCCATTTTTTTAGGAGAGATGCCGGAGCGGTCGATCGGGGCGGTCTCGAAAATCGTTGTCCGCCGTTTGGCGGACCGTGGGTTCGAATCCCACTCTCTCCGCCATTTATCTATTTAAAATTAAAAGTTTTTTTTTATTACAGTTCTTGACGATTTTTATTTTAGATATTTTTTATGCGTCAATTAAAAAAAATAACTTACTTGTTAAGTTATATAAGTTCAAAATATTTAAGAGTGAAAGTAGATTTTTTTTACGTCTATTCTTCATGATTAGTATGAGAACAAAAAAAAATAGGAGACTAGAAAGAATGGAAGGTAAAAAACTCTATGTGGGTAATCTTGATTATTCAGTCACAAAAGATGAACTTTCAGAATTATTTTCTGAATTTGGCGAAGTGATTGAGGTTACTATCATTGACGGAAAAGGTTTTGGATTTGTAGAAATGTCAGAACCTGCTGAAGCTGAAAAAGCAATTGCTGACTTGAATGGAAAAGACCTTAAAGGTCGTACCATGAAGGTCGATGAAGCACGTCCGAAAAGAGATAATCAAAGAAACTTTAGAAGATAGAGAATCAAGTATTGTCACGTGAGAATGGCATGATCCGAGTTTGTGGTCATGCCATTTTTTAATGGAAATTCTTTAAGGCAATAATTGACAGGAATTTATGATTCGACACTTCTCATTCATAAATAATTTGGATTTTGATAATAAATATGCCAAGCGATAAAAATGAAATTAGTGAGTTATTTGGTGAATTAAAACTCACAGATGATGGTTGCTGGTATGCAGTATACACGAAACCTCGTCATGAAAAGAAAGTGGCAAAGAGTTGTATTGATTATAATATTTCATATTATCTGCCATTAATAGAGAGCGTGAGGTATTACCATAATAGAGCGATCACTTTTAGGAAGCCACTTTTTTCAAGCTATATATTTTGCAATTGCAATCATACTCAGAAAACACAATTATATCGCACAGGACAGCTTTGTGCATTTATAGAAGCTCCTGATCAAGAGCAGCTTCTTGCAGAACTCAAGCAGATACATTATGCTCAAAATGAGGGTGCCAAATTGATCCCGCACAAATTTCTTACACGAGGAAGAAGAGTAAAGATCATCCGAGGACCTTTTAAAAACTATGAAGGAAAGATCTCTTATAGAAAAGGGGCATTTAAATTAGTATTAAATATTAACTTGATAAAACAGGCAGTAGCAATCGAGGTCAATGCAAAAAATATAGCTTTGCTCGATGAATAAAAGGAAAAAACAATGAAAGTTCCAATGCTCGACTTAAATGCTCAATATGAGCCAATGAAAGATAAAGTATTACAGGCAATGAAGGACGTATTCGATTCAAAAAGATTCATAAATGGTCCTCAAATCAAAGAATTAGAAGAGAAATTAGCTGATTATTGTCATTGCAAACATGCGATTGGCGTTACTTCCGGAACCGATGCTCTTCTTATTTCTCTTATGGCTTTAGATATCGGTGAAGGTGATGAAGTAATAACAACTCCTTTTACTTTTTTTGCAACAGCCGGCTCAGTATTTCGTGTCGGTGCAAAACCTATCTTTGTAGATATTGACCCCCAAACTTATAATATTGATCCAGATCTGCTCGAAGAAAAAATTACTGATAAGACAAAAGCAATAATGCCGGTTCATATATTCAGTCAATGCGCAGAAATGGATAAGATCAATAAAATTGCAATGAAGTATAATCTTGTTGTTATTGAAGACGCTGCTCAGGCAATTGGTTCTGAATATAAAGGAAGACGTGCCGGATCCCTTGGAGATGTAGGATGCTTCTCCTTTTTCCCAAGCAAAAATCTTGGCTGCTGCGGAGATGGTGGTCTTGTTACGACAAATAATGATGAACTAGCTGAAAAGATCAGAATATTGCGTCAACACGGAAGCAAACCAAAATATTATCATAAAATAATCGGCGGCAATTTCCGGCTTGATACCATGCAGGCAGCAGTACTTCTTGAGAAATTTCCTTATCTGGAAGAATGGCATA
>JAUWMT010000048.1 GCA_030613025.1 Candidatus Cloacimonadota bacterium | reverse complement strand
CCTACCTTTGACAGTTGTACCCAATTAATTCAATATCAAATCGTGTAAACCCGCATGAATAAAGGATTCTTTATTTTTGTTTTCAAACAAATTCTAAATTGTAGGGACAACTATTTAATTAACAATGTATTTATATAACTATTTTATTGACAATAAAGAAGTCTCAATAGTAGTGTGTCCTCAAAATATTTGTGGAGATTAAGAATGTTTGTTAAAGCTACTCGCTCGAAAGGACACGATTATCTGAAAATAGTTGAAAGCTATCGAGAGAAAGGGAAATCAAAACATAGAACAATAGTCAATCTTGGAAGAGCCGATATCCTGGCAGAATCGGGATTGGAAAATATTATCAAAGGTTTGCAAAGGTATTTGAAACGAAAAGATAACGAACAAAATAAGATCAGAGATATCTCGACGATTGAAGAAAAAACTCGCGTCAATTACGGATATGTTGCTTTTCAGACTTTATGGAACAAATATTCAATGTCCGAACTACTGACTAATTTAATTTGTGAGCGAAAGATCGAATTCGATTTTATTCAAACAGTATTTCTGATGGTTATCAATCAACTGTTACGACCTTCTTCCAAATATTACCTGCAAAGAAATCAAGAAAGTTATTTGTCAGACGAAAAGAATATACCTCTCCATCATTTTTATAGAACACTCGATATTCTGGCAGATAATAAACCTGCCATTGAAAATGCTTTGTTTTCCAAGAATAGAGACCTTTTCAACATGCAGGTGGACATTGTATTTTATGATGTGACTACCTTCCATTTTGAATCTCAGCTCCAAGATGATCTGCGAGATTTTGGATTCAGTAAAGCTCATAAATACAATGAAGTTCAGGTAGTGTTGGGAATGCTGATCGATTGTGAAGGAAGACCGATCGGTTATGAGTTATATCCGGGAAATACTTTTGACTCCAAGACACTGCTCAAAATCTTAAAGAAACTGAAAGAGCAATTTAATCTGAATAAAGTGATCATCGTTGCAGACAAAGGCATCAATTCCAAACTGAATCTCAAACAGATCAAAGATAACGGTTTTGATTATATTGTGAGTGCCCGTATCAAAAATATGAAGAAATCAGTTCAGAAAGAAATTTTATCCGATAAAGATTACAAAAGGATCAGCAGTAATGATCTTTATTATTGGCGGGATGATTTTGATAAAGAAGATAATCTTTTCAGATATAAAGAATTAGATTACACAAATGTGATCAAATATGAACCCCGTAGGATATGTATCCAACGGGGTGAAGATGAAAATCAGGCTGAAGATCATAAAAGGAATAAATGGATCAGAGAAGAATTACCTGAGAAATTGATATGCACATTTTCTTCCAAACGGGCTCGAAAAGATACACGAGATAGAGAGCGAGCTATCGAGAAAGCGATGAAGGTGATTTCTAATAATAACAAATCGGCGGTTTCAAGTAAACATGGATACAAACGCTTTGTGACCGATGATAGAGAAGAATCTGTTAAAGATAATTATCATTTGAAATTAGATGAAGAAAGAATATTGGAAGAATCCAAATTTGATGGATTTTATGCAATCCAATGCAGCGATCTTTCATTAGATCCGCTCAAAGTAATCGATAATTATCATTATCTTTTCAAGGTTGAAGAATCGTTCCGCATCTTGAAATCTACGATGGAAACTCGTCCGATTTTTCTGTGGACTCCTAAGCGTATTGAAGGTCATTTTGTGAGTTGTTTTATTGCTTTTTTATTGGAGCGGGAACTGGAATTATGTCTGCGAAGAAGAAATGTAGATTTTTCAACAGAAAGGATTAAAGAAGCGTTGAATAAAATGGAGTTTAGCGAGATAGAGATAGAAGGTCAGAAATATTTTCTTAAAGGAAAACATAACTCATTGACTTCAAAGATATTTGCTGTTCTAAAAATTAAACAGCCATCGAATCTGATGTCAAATGAGCAAACAATAGAATATATGGAGAAATTCAAGAATTAATCGCTGAATAAGAGCAAATATATTTCAACCGTAGGGACAATTTTCGCAACTTTGAAAATTGAAATGCCCTGTTTATGCATGTTTGCTTTGGGTTAGGTGTCAAAGGTAGGAGGTAAAATAATGAAAATTCGGTTTTCAATCATTGGATTGAAATAAAATTGGCGAAATACTCCTTGACTCTGCCACGGGGATAGTCAATTTTAAAAATTTTCTTTATTTCGTGGTTAAATCTTTTCTGGCTTGTCCAGGTTAGGGCAATTAAGATTTTATCTATTGAACTCTTCAAAAGTGTCCATATACTTTTTCAGAATATTGGCTCTGCTGTGATGGCGTAATTTTTCTTTTGCCTTCTCCTCAATCTGACGGACACGTTCTCGTGTTATATCAAAAATATGCCCAACTTCTTCAAGTGTACGTGGGGTTTGGTCGCCAATGCCAAACCGCAGTTTTATCACACGACGCTCTCGTTTTGTAAGCGTGGAAAGCACTACCTCGACCTGCTTTCTGAGAAGAGTTCTTTCTGCGATCTTCTCGGGCGAGATCATATTATCGTCTTCGATAAAATCGCTAAGTGTCGTGTCTCCGTCCTCATCGCCAACTGGCTTGTCAAGTGAAACGGGGCGCCTTGCGATATTCATAATGCTTTTTACTTTTTCAACTGGAAGATCCAGCTCTTGTGCGATTTCTTCGGGATAAGGTTCACGCCCGAGCGCCTGCACCAGCTTGTTGTGGGCACGGTTCACTTTGTTGATCGCCTCTGCCATATGCACGGGTACGCGGATTGTGCGGGATTGATCTGCGATCCCCTTTGTGATTGTCTGGCGAATCCACCAGGTAGCGTAGGTTGAAAATTTATAACCTTTGTGATAATCGTATTTTTCAACTGCACGAATAAGTCCGATATTTCCTTCCTGAATAAGATCAAGGAAGCTGAGCCCGCGATTATTATATTTCTTTGCAATACTGATCACCAGGCGAACATTTGCTTTTATGATATCATTTTTTGCCAGTTCCTTTTCATCCTGGGCTTTGCGAATGTCCTCCATGAGACGTTTGAGTTCATCTGCGGTCATACGGGTTTCCAGCTCTACCCTTCTGATTTTTCTTCGGTTATTCTTAATCTTGCGCAGCGCATCCATGAAGATATGTGGATCGAGTCCGGTGAGTTCGGCGACTTCATTGAAATCCGTTTTCCCTTTTTCTGCCTTTCTGCCCAAGGTGCAGATCTTTGCCGTGCTGTATCCTTTTATGTTGCTTACTGCATTAATGCGGTTAAGACTCACGTTTATTCTGCCCAGAAGGCTGTTAATTCTATAGATTAAACGCTGGATCATCATTTCAGTGAAATACATCTCTTTAAAAAACGCCATTATTTTATCACGGTTTTCTTTGATCTTCTCACCAACCGTCTGTGTTTTACTGAATCGTTTAGAGGGTTTCTTGTTGATGATTTTTTCAATTTCATCAGAATATTCAAGAGATTTATTAGTTCGTTCATCAAGCAGATTAATAAGGCGTTCGTTATTTTCTTTATCAAACCAGCTTCCGAATTCGATCTTCAAAATCTGGTCTATTTTAATCTTGTTTTCACGATATCGCTTGATAATATTTTGAAATTCGCGAAGACTACTTCCGCAATTAAGGGTCATTTTATTGATTGTCGTTTGTGCGTCCTCGATCCTTTTTGAAATATGGGCTTCATCTTCAGGGGTGAGCAAAGGAACTTTTCCCATATCCTTCAGGTACATGCGGACAGGATCGTCGTAGAAACTAATTTTAATGGAAGCTTTTCTGGGTTTCGGAGCACGCTTTCTCTTGCGAATACCGCCCTTCATGGTCTCATCAAGAATTTCGAGTCCGGCATCCTTTAATTCATGAAAAATATCATCAATTTTATCTAAAAAAATCGGATTATCTGGAAGCAATTGATTTATTTCATCATAAGTGATGAAACCCCGATCATTCCCACGCTGTTTCAATTCTTCGATAAATTCACTTATAGTCTTCATAAAGTCTCCGGGCACCAATGTAAAAACTTAGCTCAAAAGTTTCTTTACCGTACCGCCCTTAAAGTCCTTCTTTAGTTGATTTATTTTATGCTTAATAGCTTTCTTTTCTTGAATCTTTTCTTCATTATCTGGATGCTTAATAATATATTCATTGAGCACCTCTAGGTCAACATTTAACTTTTTTGTTTGCAGACCGATCAACATTTTTTCAAAAGAGATTCTGGAAAAGGGCAGCTCATTGAACAGAAGACCAGATATGAAATCTGCATCCGTTGGTTCAAAGTAATCCATTACCCGGGCACCATTTTCAGCAAGAATATCAGGATTCTCTTTTGTTTTTATGAGTGTAAAAAGCTTCTTTATAATTGGATGTGTGAAATAATCTATCTCAATATCATCGAAATAATCCGCACATAGCTCCGGATAAGAAAGTATAAGTTTTAGGATATTTTTTTCTTCATAATATGGATCAACATGCAGGGTGAGCGGGGTTTGGGGCTTCCATGATTTTTTCTTAAACGCCTGCAGCGCTTTGAAAATGTTCGTTTCACTTATCCCGAAAAGGTTTGCACATTCCTGCACATAAAGCTCTTTCTGCACCGGATTTTCAATAAGATCAAGGCATGATATGACGTCATCCAGAGCGGTTTTTTTATTATCGAGATTTTTTTCTGCATACCTTATTTTGTAGATAAAATTATAAAAAGTCTTTGCGTCATCGATGTAATCCCGAAGCGCACCTGCGTCATTCTCTTCAAGGAAGTCGTCTGGATCGGTATTGGGAGGAAGGATGATGAGTTTGGGGAAAATAGATAATGCGATAAATATATTGATGGCGCGAGCTGCTGCTTCTTTGCCGGCACTATCACTGTCATAGAGGACATAAATATTTTTTGTATATCTGGAAAGAAGTTTGATTTGGTCTTCAGTGAGCGCAGTTCCCAAGCTTGCCACCACATTCGTAAATCCATGATGCCAGAGCTTTATCAGGTCAATATTACCCTCAACCAAAAGAACCGAATCACTTTTAATGATCGAATCCTTTGCTTGGTAGAGTCCATAGAGATGCTTTCGCTTTTGAAAGATCGGGGTTTCCGGTGAGTTTAGATATTTTGCACCGCGATCGTCACCCTCTTTGTAAATTCTGCTTCCAAAGGCGATCACCTTGCCGTCCGAACTATAAACAGGAAACATGATCCTTTCAAAAAATTTATCCCGGAGTCCACCGTTTGAACTTGCAAACAATCCGCTTTTTGCGAGAGCATTCTTTGAAAATCCTCTTTTAGTCAAATGGTCATAAAGAGCGGATTGGGTTTTTAGAGCCAGCCCAAGATTGAAGGTCTTAATATCTTCATCGGAAATATTTCGTGATTGCAGGTAAGCAAGCCCATCATTTTCTTTGGTGGTTAGGTTTTTATGATAATACCGTAATGCAGATTCATAAATTCCATACAGGGAGTTATATAAGCTCTTTTCTTCTTTGGATTGTTCCTTATAGGCCGGAAGTTTTATTCCGACCCTGTCTGCAAGTTTTTTCACCGCTTCATTAAAGGTGATCTTTTCATATTCCATGAGAAAGGTAAAGACATTTCCACCTTTTCCGCACCCAAAGCATTTGAATATCTGAAGCCGAGGAGAAACAGTGAATGAGGGCTTTGTTTCATTATGGAAGGGACATGGAGCTTTGTAATCCGCACCACCCTTTTTCAGGGGTACATATTCCCCGATCACATCTACAATGCTGTTTGCAGAGCGTATATCTTCGAGAAGTGTTTGGTCGTATCGCATAACGTTATAATAAACCAATAAGATTTTTAGGCAAATTTCATGTTATATAATTTTGAATAAACCCGATCGAAAGCTTCATCAGGATCGGGTAGATTCTTAATTTGATGACGAAGAGAGTTGAGCCAGGTCTTAACAAAAAGCTCTTTTCGTTTTAATAATTTCGACAAGTCGATATCCACATTTTTAAATTCACATTTCTGTAGAACACAGGTTTCAGGGATTATTTTATTTTCATTCACAACGAAAAACCACACATCAAAAAGATCACGAGGACGCGTCCTCTCAAAAAGGGTGCGTATTTTTTCTGCAAGTATTTCATCCAGATTGTAAGCCGGGATAAATGCATTGCACTCGTCAGAAAATAAATGTATGATGTTCCTTTTCTCTACAGGAAGTAATATATCCTCTTTTTCGGGAAGCGTAATATCCAATTTTATTTTCAATGGCAATCCACCACGGCGAGCAATATTGAAATAGACCTTTACAGTAAATCCGCTTTCACAAGGTACAATTTCAAAATTCTGCTGGAAATTTATACCGCTTTCTTCATGTGCGCGAGTAATTGAATTTTTGATATGTTCTTCTAGTCCGGCAGGGTTTATAGATTTTTTAAGGGTGAAGTCAAGATCGTCTGAAAATCTGTAATTCTCAATGTACACTTTTCTGATTCCCGTTCCACCTTTTAAGATCATATTTTCTGAACTGAGATACTTTAAAAGCCAGTTTTGAGCATAATCACTTTCGATTGTTGAAACCGGAACACCAAGCTCTCTTGCTTTTGCATTAAATTCAACGATGGGTATCATATCAAGCTCGAAAGGTCCATTTCGTCCAAGTTGATGATCAAGCGCCACCTGGCGTTTTTCTGTCCATCATGAGGTATTTTTGGGTCAAGATAAAGATAGTTCCTTGTGTTGAGCCCGGGTAAATCTATTTCAATATTGAATATTTCACAAAGATATCCAAGCCGTCTTATTACTCCTGAATTTCCAATCTTAACTGAGTAATTAGCGAGCTTGTTTAGGTCGAAGCTGTTGTCCTTCAGCGCCTTTGCCACCTCAATGATGCCTCCTGAAAATTGGGGCTTATCAAGGCAGTCTATAATGCACTTTTCTCTGTCAGCCAGAACAATTTGCGTTTCTTCGATCCATTCCTTTCTTGTTCCAAAGATCTTATCCTTTTTAATTCTCACAATCTGATAATTTACGCCAAAAATTTCAGTATGCTGCTTCTTCTTTCTGGAGGAAGTTTGAATAAAAACAGTGTTGGGGATTTGTTCGGTTAGCCCATAATAGTGTAGCGCGCTCCAATAAGAGATACAATATGGATGTACCAACATGGAACCAATGACGAATTCATGGAGAGAGTGTTTGCCTTTCTCGCTCCCAAGTGGGATAATCAGATACTTTCCCCTTTCAATGCGTTCGACCCATCCCTGTTTCTCGAGCCGCGAAAGGACAACCTTTGTCACATTACTATCTGACCCAATGATACTTTTTGCTTCAGAAAAGGTAAAAGTGCTTCCGTTTTGCGACAGATTTCTTATTTGAGCATTTCTCATTATTATACACCAAGGTTAATAAAAACGTTAACTTTTGGGTATATGATTGAGAAGCCAATAAACTATTGTCAATTTTTATGCTTTTTTAGTATGAGGAAGATACAAAACAATATATTGATTCTCAATTATTTATTAGAAGACTATTCCTTTGTTTGTTTTTTTATTAATCTCTCTTTCGCCTATATAGACGATTTTGTAATGGTCATTATATTTATTGTGAGAGAATCGAGCATCCCAACCGTATTCGAGCTTTGTGAGTCCCGAACCATCACTATTCATTATTTTAATGTTACCAAAAACTATCTTTTCGCCATCAGAAGAGATCATTGGCGAACCACCCTCCGCCAATCTTGTGATATCTGTTCCATCTCCGTTCATTATAAAAATATCATCACTAACATAAAACACAATTTTTGTTCCATCTGCTGAGACTGATGGAAAGCTAAAACCTGCCCACCCTTCATAAAGAAGGGTATTATTAGTACCATCAACATTTATAGAATACAAACCTTTATTTAGTCCAGTATACTTATAAAATATTTTATCACCACTTACATTAAATATAGGGTAACTATAAAGATAATATTTTGTTGAATTGGAAATAATTTTTCTTTTATTTACGCCACTTGTATCCATGATATAAATTGAATTAATACTATCCTGTCTTGTTGTGTACACAATTTTGCTTCCGTCAAAAGAAAAATGAGGATACCCTTCCTGCACATCGGGAGTATTTGTTAGATTCTGTAAGTTTGTTCCATCAATATTCATAGTATAGATATCTCCGGTTGAAAATGCAATTTTTGTACTATCTGGTGAGAGAGAAGGCAGCTCGCTTCCTACCGATTTGGAAGTTAAATTCTTTAAATCAGTTCCATCAATATTCATTGACCAAATTCCACCTAGTCCCATATTTATAATTATTTTCATATCATCAAGTGTAAATTGCACATTTTCCGGATAATCGTCAATCAGATATGTTACATTGCCACCATCGTCGTACATAATAAATATGGCATCTACCCATTCGGGTTCATAAGGTGTTCTGGTACAGCAAAACAAGATAAATAATAACGAAATAATTAGGATTATATTTTTCATGATTTACCTTCGTTTGTTAAGTTATAAACAAACAATTATATGTTATTTTTTACAATAATCATCAATTTCTAAATCAATATTTATATCGACAAACCGGTTATCATTTTAGCAAGCTGGTTATAACTCAAAGCTAATTTACAGACCAACAATTTACACATATCTTATCCCCCGTTAAAATTATGAGATAAATATTTTTCTAATCCAAAAATACTACAGTCACCCCGTCTCCGCCTTCCTGAAGCGGAGCTGAACGATATTCTTTGATGCGTCTGTCATCTTTTAAATACCCGTGTATCTTCCGCCTGAGCTGACCTGTGCCCTTTCCGTGCAAGATTCTTACTTTTGGATAGTTAAGCAGTATCGCTTTGTCAATATACTTGTCCAATTCTATGCGCGCTTCGTCAAAAGTCAACCCCATAAGATTAAGCTCAAAAGCAAAATCGTTATCAATATTTGCATGAATAGAGATGTCGGCATCTTCTTTATGATCAACGTGTTCCCTGCCCTTGGGAACTTCATATATATCGGTTTTCTTTACACGGTAATTCAATCCCTCAGCAAGGACACGAGTGGTATTTTTGTCGACAGATTGCACTTTTCCAACCAGATTCAAGGGTTTGACGTAAACCTCTTTACCAACAGAGATTTCTTTTGCCGGAATGAACTCAATGTCGGAAAGCTCATCATTCTTCTTTTCAATTGAGGACCTTTCTTTTGATATTTTATTTTTTATGTCGCGTACCCTATCGTGTTCTATATGTTTTTCGGCTTTAAATTGCTTTTTTAGTTCGTCAATTTCATGATCGAAATCTTGATGCAATCGTGAGAGATATTCTTCGGATTCCTGAAGAGCTTTCTGTTTCCGTTCTTTTTCGATTTGCGTCCAGTTTTGCTCTTTTTTGTTCAAAGATTCCAATTGCTGTTCAAGAAGCTTGTTCTTCAAATCGAATTCATATAGTTTTTGCGAAAGATGGATTCTCTGCTGCTCGGTTTTTTTCAGAAGCTCACTCAATTGCAGACTTTTCTGATCAATAAGCTCGCGAGCGCGTGTTACAATATTTTCGGGAGAATGATATTCCTTTGCAATATCCAGTGCATAGCTGTTTCCCGGAAAGCCAAGATCGAGCAGATAAGTGGGCGCCAACTTTTCCTGATCGAATCGCATCGAAGCATTTTCACAAAGAGGATGTTCCGATGCAAAAATTTTGAGCTTATTTAAATGGGTAGTAATGATCACCTTTGATTTCTTGGCGATGAACGCCTCCATGGCAGCTTGTGCAAAAGCAGCGCCCTCTTCGGGGTCGGTGCCGGTTCCAAGCTCGTCGATGAGGACAAGTGAAGAGGCACCAGCATTATCAAAAATTATATTCAGCTTTTTAATATGAGAGGAAAAGGTGCTGATAGAATCCTCGATGGATTGCTCATCATTGATGTCGGTGAAAAACGAAGTGAACATTCCGATCTGAGATTCTTCGACCGGGATCATCAAACCCGAAAGAGCCAACATTGTGAGAAGTCCGGTTGCTTTCAACGTAACCGTTTTACCCCCTGTATTTACGCCGGAAATAACGATTCCCCGAAATTCATTTCCAATATGCAGAGAGAAGGGAATAATATTATTAGGATTTTTTATACTATTAAAAAGAAGCGGATGCCGGGCGTTTTTCAAGCTCAAACGAGTGTCATCAATAATTTGTGGCATGTAAGCATGAATACTTCTGCAATAGAGCGCGCAGGCATTCAGGAAATCAATTTTTTGGAGAATGGCAAGATTCTGTCTCAATTCCTCTTTATGATCTTTTAGCTCATTGTATAGCTCCGCGAGTATTCTATGAATTTCCTGCTTTTCTTCTTCGGAGAGCGTATTCAGAGAATTGTTAAGTTCCATTACCGAAAGGGGTTCCACATAAAATGATACGCCGGTTTTTGAGCGTCCGTGCACAATGCCTTTAAGTTGCGTAACACCGCCTTCACGAACTGGGATCACATAACGCTCATCCCGAAAGGTCACGATCTTATCTTGAATAACATTCTCGTAATCTTTCTTGTCAAGAATGCTTTCAAGCTCGGAATATATGTGCTTTCTGGTTTTTTGTTTGTTTTTTCGAATAGAAGATAAAATTGGGCTTGCAGTATCTTTGATCTCGCCACCGGCATCGAATATCTTATCAAACCGTTTTTCCAATTCTTTCATTTCGATGAGGGTAGACACAATTGAATTCAATTCAGGAAAATCTTCAGGGGAGATATCCCTGTCTTTCTTAAGCGTGTTCGCAATGCGGATATTGCTTCCAAACATAAGAAGCTCATCGATTGTGAATTGCTCGTATCTGCCAAAATATTCAAACAACACTTCCGTGTCTTCAAGTCCGGAAAGTGCAAAATGATGGCTTTGCTCGAGGTAATTGAAAACATCTTGAAGCTCGGAAAGTTTTTTTTCTACGAGTGCTTTCTTTCCAAGGGGGGCAAGTTCTTCCACAAGCCGTTTTCCCAACTGAGACACGCAATATGAAGCGATCAACGCTTTGACTTTATTGAATTCCAGTTCTTCAAAAGCGTTTTTCATGAGAGTGGTGAGATGGCGTCCGTTACGTCCTTCTTGATTTTATATTGCAGTTTTAAAAGTTCTTTATAATAGGAATTGTTGCGGATCTGGGAATCGAGCTTGGTCGCTTCAAGAATTCGAGCGATCTTCTCGTTGCTCCATTCCACAAAAGCTGCGCTTGTAATGGTTGCTTGGGTCTGTTCAGGAAGGGGGAGTATTTGTATGAATAGCGAGAGCAGAAAGATCACGATCATTGCCTGAAAGCAGCCAAGAATAAATCCAAGCAATCTGTCAAGGAAGCTCAAATGGAGTACTTCAACCACTCTTTTCAAAATTTTCACAATAAGAGCAATTATGACCATCACGATCAGAAATACCAAAATTCCACCAAGTATGTTTGAAGTCTTTAGTGAAAAATGGAAGGTGTTCTGGAAAAATGCAGAGGATGCTGGACCCAATTTTATCGCAAGGATAAGCGCTACGATCCAGCCGATGAGCCGGGCGCTTCCTTTGATGAATCCTGATATAAAACCAAAACCCCCGAAAACAAGAATGATTCCGAGGGCAATGATATTAATAATATCCATTGAAGTTTACGTAAAATTATCGAAACACATTAGCGCGATCGAAATCTGAAACTATTACGTTTAAGTTTACGTAAAGTAGCTTTGAGCTCTCTTCGCTTTTTATCGCTGGGCTTCTCGTAATAACGGTTCTTTTTGATATCAGAAAGAACGCCCGAGCGCTGCACTTTTCTATTAAAGCGGCGAAAAGCACCTTCAAAGCTCTCGTCTTTACCAACTACAACTTTAGTCACTAAGTATCACCTCCGGTAAATTTATATATAAAAAACAAAACAGTGATTTTCTATGTCAATCTTTGTGAGGATATTTTATTATAAAATATATACGGCAAGGCCTTTTATAGTGGGGGAACTACGATCTTATTCCACGATCTCCACGCTCTCAATAATAATATCCTGAAGCGGTCTGTCTCCTGGATTTGTGTCAACGACCGAGATCGTATCCACAATATCCAACCCTTCGATTACTTCTCCAAAAACTGTATATTCTCTATCAAGGAAGGGGTAACCGCCGAGGGTTTTATAGATTTCTTTCTGCTCGTCGGTGTATTCGAAACCTCTTCTCTCCTCGACCATATCAAGCTCGTCTTCAGTCCAAGGGCGCCCCACAACAATATAGAACTGTGAGCCGGAAGAACGTTTCTGCGGATTGAACTGGTCTCCCTGGCGTGCTGCTGCGAGAGCCCCCTTTTTGTGAATAAGGTCTTTTCGGAATTCAGCAGGCACGGTATATCCGGGACCGCCTGCACCAAGCTGTTTTTTAGGAGCAGCATCTTTTGAATCAGGGTCTCCACCCTGTATCATAAAACCGGCAATAACTCTGTGGAAAAGCGTGCTGTCAAAGAAGCATTCCTCTACCAATTTGAGAAAATTATCTCTATGCTGGGGTGTGTCGTTATAGAGCATTATCGAGATGTCACCATAATTCGTGTGCATTTTTACTATAGGGTCTTTCATGATCTCCTCTTCGGCTTGTTCGTTATCCTCTGCAAAAAGGGATCCGCTGCATGACAGCAGGACTATTAAGATAAAACTTGTCAGAAATAATCGAAAAAATTTCATTACTAATGAACTCCTTTTCATTATGATTGGGTTCTTTTTGGACGCATGGCTCATGCTGTCAATTTTTACGAAACGCAAAGAGGAACAGGAAAAAGTTGACAGGTTAGTTATGTTCGGATTCTCACATCTGAACCTGAAAAAACAGAGTATCTATGAATTTAAATGTAAAATGTAAGATTTTGGAAACAGAAGAAGAATTTTCCACGTGGAATGAGTTTGTTGCTTCCACCCGGGAGTGCCCGATCATTCAGTCCTGTGAATGGGGAGAATTCAAGCGGATTTCCGGCTGGGTGCCGATCAGAATTGCGGTTTTTGAGAACGGAAGGGTCGTTGGGGGCATCTCCGTTCAAAAGCGGAAAATTCCCTATACTGGCAAATGCCTTTTCTATGCACCACGCGGTCCGGTTATCGATGTGACAAAACACGAGCACTTTTCTGTTTTGATGAATAAAATTGCCGAAATTGCAAAGAAATATAGCGCCATTGTCCTGAAGACCGATCCTGAAATTGATGAAGATGACGAAGTAGCACTCGGTATTTTATATAATTATAATTTTCATTTTGTGAAAAAGCAGATCCAGCCGCGTGCTACATATTTTCTTGATCTTACACAATCTCTCGATGATATTCTTGCCGGCTGTGAATCAAAAACCCGATATAATATCCGGCTTTCAATAAAAAAGGGAGTTGAGGTACGAGAGGAAACTTCGCTGGAAGGCGCTAGGAAATTCTATGATATTTATGAAACTACTGCCAAACGCGACACATTCATCATCCATAATTTTGATTACTACAAGAGAGTGATCGAGCTCATGGCTGACAAGGGCATGGTGCATCTTTTTCTCGCTTATTATAAAGATGTGCCGGTTGCCGGAGTGTATATTTTTGCCTTCGGGCACAAGGTGTGGTATATGTACGGCGCTTCGACAAATGAGTATAGAAATGTCATGCCGAACCAGGCATTGCACTGGCATGTGATACAATGGGCAAAGGAGCAGGGCTACAAAACCTATGATCTCTGGGGAGTGCCTGCCCATCCGCATGAAGGACATCCGCTCTATGGCGTGTATCGCTTCAAAAAAGGATTTGGCGGAGAGTTCAAAAAATTCATCGGCATGCACGACCACGTATTCAAGCCATTCTGGTATAAGCTCATGAACAGCGGGATCAAGACCTATGTCTCGCTTCGCAGCTTGATAAAAAAGGGAAAGATCTCCGATTCTCTGGAAGAATAATGACGTTAAAACTACAAAAACTTCTTGAAAGCCTGGAAGATTATACAATTCTTGGAAAATCAATCCAACAGGATATTGACATATCAGCCATCTCTTTTGATACAAGAACTCTGCAAAAAGGTAATCTGTTCGTTGCTATAAAAGGCATGGATGCCGACGGGCATAAATATATACAAAAAGCGACTGAAAAGGGTGCTTCTGCAATACTTATTGAGGACGTAACAAAGGTTCCTGAAAATATTGTTGTTCCGTTCATAAAAGTCTTGAATTCAAGAAAAGCATTAGCACAACTTGCAGCAGCATTTTATGATTTTCCTGCCAGAATGCTCAAAGTGATTGGAGTTACCGGCACTGATGGCAAAACAACAACCTCGACCATCATTCATCATATCCTGAATGAAGCGGGACACAAAACAGGATTGATCACGTCTATAAATGCGATAATCGGTGATGAAGTATTCGAAACCGGATTTCACACCACGACACCCGATGCACTTTCAGTTCAAAAATATCTTGCTCAAATGGTGGTGGCGGGCTCGGAGTATGCGGTGATTGAAACCTCATCACACGGGCTTGCACAATACCGGGTGGAAGCATGTGAGTATGATATTGCAGTGCTGACAAATATTACATCCGAGCATCTTGACTACCATAAAACACGAGAGGAATATGTCACAACAAAAGCTCATCTGTTTGAACTGCTTTCATCTTCATCTAAAAAGGAAAATGTCCTAAAAATAAGTGTGCTAAATTATGATGATCCTTCATACGGCAAGTTTACAAATTATGATGCCGATCGCCATTTCTCATTCGGATTGAGCAATAAAGCAGATTTTTGTGCTGATGATATTTCTGTTGACGGAACATTGATGCAATTTACTGCCCATACACCCAAAGAACAGTTCAAAATTGTGAGTCACCTTCTTGGAGAATATAATGTCTATAACATACTTGCTGCAATTGCTGTTGCCTATTCACAAAAAATCTCCAAAGAAAAAATTATCAAAGCAATAGGATCATTAAAAAACATAAAAGGCAGGATGGAGCTAGTTCCACACGAGCAGGGGAATTTTAATATTATAATTGATTTTGCCCATACTGCAAATGCCCTCAAACAGGCAATCCGTTCGGTTCGTGCATTTACAAAGAATGAGATACATGTTGTTTTTGGAAGTGCCGGGCTCCGGGATATTCAAAAACGAAAGGACATGGGAGTCGTTGCAGGAAAGCTTGCAGACAAGATCTATATCACTGCGGAAGATCCACGCACAGAATCAGCAGAAGCGATAATAGATGAGATCGCTGCCGGTTGTTTGCAGGAAGGAAGGGAAGAAGGAATTGATTTTTATAAGATACCGGACAGGGAAGAAGCAATAGAAAAAGCCATACTTTCAGCCCAAGATGGAGATACTGTTATTACCTGCGGAAAGGCGCACGAAACAACAATGTGCTATGGTACACAAGAGCAGCCATGGAGCGAATATGAGGTCGTGCAAAATGCCCTTACAAAGCGAGCATTAATGTTGACAGAGAATCCGGCAAATAAAAAAGAGTAAACTATGATAATTGGCATTGGCACAGACCTTGTTGAGGTTGAACGCATTAAAAAAGAGTTAGCTTCCCACGGCGATAAATTCATAGATATGCTCTTCACCGAGAGCGAGAGAACCTATTGCACCAGGGCGGACAATGTTGCTATTCAGGCACAGTGTTTTGCAGCCCGATTTGCGGCGAAAGAAGCCTTCCTGAAAGCTCTTGGTTCCGGGCTTCGCGGAGGCCTGCGCTGGAAGGATATCGAAGTCGTCAATAATGAACTTGGAAAACCTGAGATCCGGATGCAGAATTCAGCAAAAGAAATTTGTGAAAACGCCGGAATCAACGGGATTTATGTATCTCTTTCCCACACGAAAGAATCTGCAATTGCAGTAGTAGTTTTAGAAAAAATAAATTGAAGTCGGAGGAATAAATGGAAAAGATCCTTGTCACTGGAGCAGTAGGACAAATTGGTTCCGAGCTAACAATGGAATTAAGAAAGAAATACGGTAGTGATAATGTGGTAGCAGGAATTCACAGAACACAACCGGGTAAAAAGTTAAGAGAATCCGGACCTTTTGAAACGGTCGATTGCTCTAATGCCGAACAATTAAACGGCATTGTTAAAAAATATGATATTAACACTATTTACCACCTTGCAGCGATCCTTTCTGCTGTGGCAGAAGAAAAGCCCAATCTTGCATGGAAGGTAAATATCGACGGGCTGTACAATGTTCTGGAAGCAGGAAGGGAATTTAATTGTGCTATTTTTACCCCCAGCTCGATCGGTGCATTCGGAGAATCGACTCCCCTTGATAACACACCCCAGGATACAATTCAAAGACCAAGTACTATGTATGGTGTCACCAAAGTTGCTGGAGAATTGCTCTGCGATTATTATTTCAAACGATTCGGCGTTGATACCCGCGGTGTCCGCTATCCAGGTATTATCTCAAACGAAACGCTCCCCGGCGGCGGCACAACTGACTATGCAGTCGAGATTTATTATGAAGCCATAAGAAATAAGAAATATACATGCAACCTTGGAAAAGGAACTTACCTGGATATGATGTATATGCCCGATGCGATAAAAGCCGCAATCGACCTCATGGAAGCCGATCCTGCAAAATTGAAACATAGAAATGCCTTTAATGTGACCGCAATGAGCTTTGACCCGGAAAAGATCGCAGCTTCGATAAAGAAGATCATTCCCGAATTTGTGTTGGAGTATGATGTTGATCCGGTACGGCAGGCAATTGCCAATTCGTGGCCCAATTCCATGGACGATTCGGCAGCCCGAGAAGAATGGGGCTGGAATCCGGAATATGACCTCGAAGCTATGACCAAAGATATGCTCGAAGTGCTATCCGAAAAATTAAAATAAATTGAAAATAAAATATATTTGGAGGAATACATGCCTTTAAAAAAATTAAATGCTGCTCTTGAAAGGAACCTGAATGATCTAAGAGAGAGTGGAAGAGACAAGGGTGCGGAACTGGTTATCAAAGAAGTAAGAAAAGCAAAAGGGGAAATCGGACCCCGTTATATTTTAGAGGGTTACGGCGATCAGGAATTTGTCAAAATGAATGCAAATTCCTACCTTGGAATGTCGATGAACCCGGAAGTTATCGAAGCGGAAGAAGCAGCAGCTCAGAAATTTGGCGTTGGACCGGGAGCAGTTAGATTCATCAGCGGAACCCATACTCCGCATATTGCCCTGGAAAAGAAATTGGCAGAATTTCATGGCCGAGAAGCCGGAATGATCTTCAGCTCTGCGTATGTTACAAGCCTTGGCGTCATTTATCCGCTCATCACAAAAGAGACCGTTGTTGTTTCCGATGCACTTAACCATAATTGTATTATCCAGGCAATGAGACTTTCGCGCCCCGCTGCCAAGAGGATCTATAAACACAACGACATGGCAGACCTGGAAGCAAAACTGAACGAAGCGGTTGGAATGGGAAAGCGCTGTCTTGTTATTACAGATGGTATCTTCAGCATGCGCGGAGATTTTTCACCTCTCAATGAACTTACAGAGATTTCTGCCAAATTCAATGATAAATTTGAAGAAGGCGTGATCACTATTGCTGACGACTCTCATGGCGTGGGAGCTTTTGGCAAAACAGGCAGAGGAACTGAAGAATTTACAGACGCAAAGGTGGATATCCTAATCGGTACATTAGGAAAGGCATTTGGGGTGAACGGTGGTTATGTTGTTGCTTCCAAAACAGTTTTGGATTATCTGCGTGAGACTGCGCCGATGTACATCTACTCAAACCCGATTACCTGCTCGGAAGCTGTTGCTACACTTAAAGTTCTGGAAATCCTGGATAGCGAAACCGGCGTGAAAAGACTGGAACACCTGGCTGCTATGACAAAGAAATTTGAGGATGGTTTGACATCTCTTGGTTATGAAACGATCGAAGGACCGCATCCCATAGTTCCGCTGATGGTGCGAGATACAGCAGAAACCACAAAGCTGGTGAATTACTTAACCAAAAATGGTGTTTTGGGAACCGGCTTGAATTTCCCTGTGGTGCCAAAAGGAGACGAGGAGATACGGTTCCAGGTCAATGCAGACCATACTGAAGCTGATATTGATTATGTACTCGGTGTTTTGAAAAAGTATAAAGAAACACACTAATACAACTCAATCAGATAAACGAAAAGCCCTGACGACATGTTGTGGCTTTTTTGTTATAAGTTTAATTTATCCTACTAATTAATATGCACCCTTTCCTTTTAAACTAACAAAAAATGTCATAAAAATAATCTTAATATCTAATATAAATGACCAGTTATTAATATACCAAATATCATATTTTATCATATCAGTAAAATCAATACTTTTCTTTAATCTTTGAATTTGAGAAAAGCCAGTGATACCAGGTCTTATTGAAAATAGAATTTCTTTTTGCTCTTTGGTCAAATAATTTTCTATAGTAAGAAATTGCGAGCGCGGACCCACAAGACTCATCTCACCTCTTATAACATTAAAAAGTAGGGGAATTTCATCTAACGATGTCTTTCTCAGAAATCTCCCC
This sequence comes from Candidatus Cloacimonadota bacterium, assembly GCA_030613025.1. Classification (GTDB taxonomy): domain Bacteria; phylum Cloacimonadota; class Cloacimonadia; order JGIOTU-2; family JGIOTU-2; genus Celaenobacter. The sequence goes on along the minus strand of JAUWMT010000048.1, from coordinate 3,814 downwards.
AAAGGTGTAATCCTATAATCTTTATTAAGTGAATCAACGGGAACAATTCCAATCAAATCTGAATCATATCTCATGGTTCTAAATTTATAGGTTTTAAAACAGTATCTATGACGTCCAACTCTAACGCTCGCATAAAAGATGGGTCCATGACCGGATATTAATATAAGCAATGAAATTAATATTATAATTGGTAAAAAAATAATTAAAAAAAGAGATGCAAAAACTAAATCAAAAATTCTTTTAATTAAAAATTGGATTTTTATTTTTTTATACATTTTATCGTCTTTTAATTATTAATATACCATATTTTATTACATATGAGATAATTAGAACAATAACTAGTAGAAATAATAGTAGGGCAAGAAAGTGAATTACAGTGATAAAAAGTTGATATATTATTATTAGATTTTTATCTTCAAATGAAGGTATTGGTATTTTTCTCATATAATATGAAAAAACATTTATAATTGCCGTATAAATACTAACAATTGTAAGCAATTTTTTTGTAGTCTTTGTTTCATGTTCTTTATTCAGCAAATTATCAAGATTTTTATTCTTAAGAAGTTTTTCCTCTGTTCTAGTAATTATTCCTTTCAATCTTGTTATTTGAGAAGTTAATTCATTAACGCTTTCAAGGGTTCCGCTTAAATAAACAATATATTGTACTTCCTTATTAATAGTATTATTTTGCATTAAAAAAACAAAACAGTCTGAGTTCTCTTTTCTCCAAGATCCAATAAGTGGATACTTTTCAGGTGGACGTACTTTATATGTTGACCATTCATATTCGGGATAGTATTTAAAGCTGGGCAATATTTTATCAATTTTCTTTAATAAAAACGACAGAGAAGTATCTCTGGTTGCCCAAAGAAGGAAAGATGTACTTATCATTATAAAGTTAAAAATATCATATCACAGTAAAAACAATTGAATGTTTCATAATGAACGCCCTTAATATTTTTATTTATATTCATAAGCTCTAGGTTAATTCATATGTCAAGAAAAATTGGATATTCTTTTAATTAAAAAATCATAACATCTGTTATTTTTCAACGAAAAAAACCATCCAAAGGTGGTTCTATACACAAGAGCAGAGATAGGTCTGGATAACAACCTTCTTCTTCAAGAGTTTATTCAGATTCAATCAATCTCTCCACAATCTCCCCCACAGACTCAAAAAACAATGTGGTGTGTAATTTTTGTAACGCAGCAGGATTGGTATATCCCCAACTGACTGCCCCAAGATCGAGCCCAACATTTTGTGCAGATTCAAAGTCTCGCACTTCGTCTGCAATGTATATTGCTTCTGAAAGAGGGATTTTGCATTTGTGGGATATTTTCTTCAGCTTGGACTCTTTGCTGAAGAGAGAAACGCCGCATTCAAAATCTGTGCAGTGGCATGCATAAAGTGCGTTCAGGTTCAAGCCACTTATATATTCCATTGTGCCTTCAAGCTGTTCTTTGGGCGGGTCCAGTAAATGCAATCCGCCGATAATGGCAACAATGCGTTCGTCTTCACACACTTTTTTGGCATGCTCGGTAATATTGCATATCCCTGCATGGGAGCATCCCGTAATGATCACGAGACCTTTCGATGTTTTGTATGCAAGGGCAGAATCATCGGGCACGAAATCATCTTGTTGCCTGCCCTCTTTTCTTCCCATCGGATATCGGGATTCAAAGTGGAACGTGCGCGGAATCTCACCAAGAAATATAAGGTTTTCTGTAATCGGAACAGGATCTTTGTTGAGGTGCAGCGGAAAATGTTGTTGCATTTTATTGTTTGAAAGAAGGGAGCCGATTTCACCAACACCATCTACAACGGTGCTTACAAAAACAAGCGGATGTGCAACAAGTGTCGGCTTCTTATATTCATGCCCTTCAAAAATTGCTTCTGTAAATTCGCGGATCAGCGTCTCAACACCCCAGGTGTGATCGAGGTGGCAGTGTGATAATACGAGATAATCCAGAAAGCGCAGATCGATTCCCATTTTTCTGGCATTCTCAAAAAATATATTACTGTAGCCGCAATCAAAGAGTATCATTTTTCCCTCATCCTCAATAAAGAAAGAAAGTCCCGGCTCGCCAAGAAAATAGCGATCGATGTAAGTATTATTGTCCACAAGAACTGTAAGTTTCATTTTTTGTACTCCTGAGTTGTGGGAATATTTTTAAGATCATCATTTCTGTCAATTTATTGAAAGGGTGTATGTTGGCATACCCCCAATTTTTTTCAGAGTGATAGCACTATCAAATCAATCTCACAGATTATCAAGCAAATAAACACGAAAAATATCGAAAAAACAAAATAACTAAAATTACTGTCACACTGAGGTTCTCGAAGTGCGACAGACCCATTCAATAGACCCTTCGACAAGCTCAGGGTGACAATAGGGTAGATGGATAAAAATAAAGAAAATTCTTAAAATTGACTATCTCCGTGGCAGAGCCTCGAGGAATTATTTGATTAAAAATCTTAAAACAAACCCCCAATTCCCACTTGCGTTCCGTATAGCTTTCGGGCAAAATTTGCATTTCCCCACACTCGTAACAGGATTTTCTTAAAGATCGTGTAATCAATCTTATATGTGAAACCGGAATATCCATGATTTCCGTCATCACAATAGGTGTATCCGAGCATTATACTCGACGTGTTGTCACTAAATCTATAATTAAGATTTGCAGTTAAGCGACCGAAAAATAACTCTGACCGATAACCAGCCGAGAAATAGAGATTATTTAGATTTCCGAGTTTTATTTCAAACGTCGGAAGCAATGCCTTCATTCCGGGTTCTTCTCCTTCGATAAGGATAATTACATTTATTCCCAGCTTTAAGGCGAGAGATTTATAGAGGATATTAGTAGATGGCTGAATGACGAAAAAACTTTCCTTAAATCCGTAGTATGAAGTGCAATCATCCTGAATATACCAGGCGTTTAAACCGAAACCATTTATATTGGGCAATGGATTATAAATGAACGATATGTTCTTATGCGATCTGATGGAATCTAAATAAAGTTGATTCTTTCCGTACAGTACCATACAATAATGGGTATGCTCTGATTTTTTGTTCCCATCTGCATTGAGCATAGCATATACAAAAATTATTATTACAAGGATTCTGATGATTTTATTATTCATTTATCCTTAAGCTTTCTGTAATTTAGGTTTTCCAACAAAAATAGAATTTGGAAAATCTGCAGTCATTTTACCAAAAGCAATAGCGCCTTTAATTGGAACAGAATGTACTAAAGCCATTGTTAATACATGAATTGATGCGAAAGATATACCTAAGTTTGAAAAGTTGCTAGAATCATCTGATATAATCAATATTGTGTCAGAAAATATAGCATATTTTACTTTAATCAAAAACTTATCTCTTCCATATGAACCATACAAAGAATATTTCTTTATGTTAGTTACATCGCTATAGAAATCATATAGCTTTTTAATAATATCTTCATGATTTTTCTCAAGAATTTGATTTTTAAAACCAATTATATCAAAGAAGGCGATATAACGGTCACATGTATATAATGAATTATTCATAACTAATTCCTTTAATGGTTTTTATAAATCATATATTCTTTATTTAAAAATTGTTCAATTATGCTTTTTCTTTCTTCTTTGGATAATTTTTTTATACCTGTCATTAGTGCTATTGGTGGTGCATGGTACAAACTTGGCGGATAGGTAACAGAATAAACTTGGGACATAGGTGACACGAGAATAAATTATGGCATGGAGGTACGCGCTATGCCATGGAAAGAAGTGTCACGTATGGAAGAAAGAGAAAACATGATCGCTGATTGG
>JAUWMT010000005.1 GCA_030613025.1 Candidatus Cloacimonadota bacterium | reverse complement strand
CTTCGATTGGAAATGGTAATTGAATTTTGACATTCCTTATATTGCCTTCTCCTCAGATAGGAGAAGGTTAGGATGAGGTTTCAAACTTTGTTAAAATTCAATTTACGTCATTTAACCATTGACTTATCACTAGATTCTGGTTACCAACCCCCTGTTTATCAAGGTGTAATGGAATGAAGACTGGCTTGGTAACCAACACAAGCGGAACATCACCTGCTCCCAATTACGGATAGGTACAAAGTGTTGAATAAAAAGCGGATTTTATTCCTAAATTGAAAGTAGCTTTAAAAGTGTTGAGAGAGACAGAAGTTAAATGGATATTGGTTATTCCGTGTTGGATATTGGAAATTCAGATTCTTTTATTTCAATAATATCGACTCGATTAAAATTTAAAATGAACCGAAGAAAGGAACAGTATGAGTCTGAAATTATATAATACGTTTACTCGCGAAAAAGAAGATTTCGTACCCATCAAAAAAGATGAAGTCGGGCTTTATACTTGCGGACTCACTGTTTATAACTATGCACATATTGGAAACCTTCGCACCTATATTTTTGAGGATGTTCTCAAACGAGTGCTCATATTTGATGGTTACAAAGTCATCCATGTGATGAATATTACTGATATTGGACATCTTACATCCGATGCTGATACTGGAGAGGATAAGATGGTCAAGGAAGCAAAAAAGGAAGGCAAGGATGTTTGGGAAATTGCTGATTATTATACAAAGGCATTTGAAAAGGATCTCAAACAGCTCAATATTATACCGCCGGATCATCATGTAAAGGCGACAGCGCATATTCGGCAGATGATCGATCTTATTAAAAGATTAGAAGATAAGGGCTTCACATATATTGCAGATGGCAATGTGTATTTTGACATTTCGAAATTCAAAAATTACGGCAAACTTGCCCGGTTGGATGTCAAAAGTCTAAAGCCCGGTGCGCGTATTAAGATTGATTCTGCAAAAAAGAACCCGCTCGATTTTGTACTTTGGTTCACCAAATCCAAGTTCGATGATCAAGAAATGAAGTGGGACAGCCCGTGGGGTAGGGGTTATCCGGGCTGGCATATTGAATGCTCGGCAATTTCCATGTGCTATCTTGGCGATAGTTTTGATATTCACTGTGGCGGCATCGACCATATTCCTGTTCATCATACAAACGAGATCGCGCAAAGTGAAGCGGCAACCGGGAAAAAAAGTGTCAATTACTGGCTTCATGCGGAATTTCTCATTATGAATGAAGAGAAAATGAGCAAATCCAAAGGTGATTTTCTAACCTTGACTAAACTCGAAGAAATGGGTTATCCACCGATGGTGTATAGATATTTCTGTCTTGGCGCGCATTACAGACAGCCCTTGACCTTCAGCGACGAGGCAATCGAAACTGCAAAATATGCATATAATCGTTTGGTAAATATTATTATTGAGATAAAGAAAAATCGAGATGAAAGTAAACCAAATCCAGAATATGTTGAGAAGGTTATACAGGAATTCCAAGAGAAAATCAATAACGACCTGAATATGCCGGAAGCTCTTGCAGTGATGTGGCAGATGCTTCGCTCTAATGAAATCGGCAATAAGGAAAAGTACGAACTCGTGCTCGATTTTGATAGGATTTTTGGTTTGCAGCTTGATAAAGCAGAACAGATTCTTGAGGAAGAAGCCCAGCAGAAGGTTGATGTAAAACTTGTGGAGCATCTTATCAAGGAGCGTGATGAAGCCCGGAAGAGTAAAAATTGGGCTAAATCTGATGAAATAAGACACAAATTGAGTGGAATGGGAGTAGAAGTTCGCGATAATGCAGAAGGCACATTCTGGCGTATGAAATCATAAAATAATTTTTCACTTATTTTTTTTCATTTATGAGATTATTACTAAGTTATTTAATTCATATAAAATTATATAAAATGTATAAAAAATTTGACAGTATTTTCGTCATTTCGGCAATCTGTATTTTCTAACTATATAAGTGGTATAAGTGTGTGTTAAATATAGTAGCCACCATAGCTCAGGGGTAGAGCAGGGGTTTTGTAAACCTCTGGTCGGGGGTTCAAATCCCTCTGGTGGCTCCAGAATTATTTTAAATGGGGAGATACCCTAGTGGTCAAAGGGAGCAGACTGTAAATCTGCCGGCGAAGCCTGCGGAGGTTCAAATCCTTCTCTCCCCACCATAAATTGCGGGAATAGCTCAGCTGGCTAGAGCATTAGCCTTCCAAGCTAAGGGTCGCGGGTTCGAACCCCGTTTCCCGCTCCATGCTCATGTAGCTCAGTCGGTAGAGCACATCCTTGGTAAGGATGAGGTCACCGGTTCAATCCCGGTCATGAGCTCCATTGAAAATGTATTATATTAGGAGGATACATGGCAAAGGAAACTTATAAGAGAACGAAACCGCATGTTAATGTTGGTACCATCGGTCATATCGACCATGGTAAGACCACATTAACCGCTGCAATGACACTTATTCTTTCTAAAAAGGGGCAGGCAGAATATGTCTCTTTCGATCAGATCGATAATGCCCCGGAAGAAAGAGAGCGTGGTATCACTATTGCAACTGCTCACGTTGAGTATGAGAGTGATAAACGACACTACGCGCACGTAGATTGTCCCGGTCATGCTGACTATATTAAGAACATGATCACAGGTGCTGCACAGATGGACGGCACAATTTTGGTCGTCAGTGCTGCAGATGGTGTCATGCCACAGACAAGAGAACATATTCTTCTTGCAAAGCAAGTGAATGTGCCTTATGTTGTGGTATTCTTGAACAAGATCGATATGGTCGATGATCCAGAACTCATTGAATTGGTTGAACTTGAAGTTCGTGACCTTCTCAATGATTATGAATTCCCCGGCGACGATGTTCCGATCATACCCGGTAGTGCTCTCGAAGCATTGAATAACCCTGATGATCCTGAAAAAACAAAATGTATTCATGACCTTATTGCTGCAATTGATGAGTACATCCCGATTCCAGACAGAAAGACAGATATGCCTTTCTTGATGCCCATTGAAGATATCTTTAGTATTCCCGGACGTGGAACAGTGGCTACAGGAAGAATCGAGCGTGGTGTTGTTAAAGTTGGAGACAAAGTCGAACGTGTTGGGATCAGAGAAACCCGTGAAATCGTTGTGACCGGTGTCGAAATGTTCAGAAAACTTCTGGATCGTGGCGAAGCTGGTGATAACGTTGGTGTGTTGATTCGTGGTATTGCAAAAGATGAAGTCGAACGTGGTATGGTTCTTGCAAAACCAGGCAGTATTACCCCTCACAAGAAATTCAAAGGCGAAACCTATATTCTTACAAAAGATGAAGGTGGAAGACACAAACCTTTCTTCTCTGGTTACAGACCTCAGTTCTATTTCAGAACTACTGACGTGACCGGAACCTTAATGCTTCCTGAAGGAACAGATATGGTTATGCCCGGCGATAGAGTAATTATGGAAATTGAACTTCTTACTCCTATCGCTATGGAAAAAGGACTTCGTTTCGCAATTCGTGAAGGTGGACGTACAGTCGGTGCTGGAGTTGTCACGGAGATAATAGAATAAGGACAATATAATGAGAATTTATATTAAACTTTCTTGTTCGGAGTGCAAATCACGTAACTATGTGACCACGAAGAATAAACAAACTCATCCAAATAAATTGGAGTGTAAAAAGTATTGTCCGAAATGTAGAAAGCATACACTTCACAAAGAAATTAAATAATTCTATGTGTAGGGCTGTAGCTTAATTGGCAAAGCGGCGGTCTCCAAAACCGAAGAGTGCGGGTTCAATTCCTGCCAGCCCTGCCATTATTTTCTAGAAAGAAATTTATGTTTAAAAAAATAGCAAAATTTTTAAAAGAAGTTCGCCAAGAGCTACGCAATGTAGTATGGCCAACAAAAGCAGACCTCAAAGAAGGTACTTCTGTAGTTATTGCTTTCTCTGTACTTCTGGGTATTTTTATTTGGATCGTTGATAATATTTTCACGCAGATTGTGAATTTGGTGTTATTTAGATAATGGAAAAAAAATGGTACGTGCTCCACACTTATGTGGGCAAAGAGAAAAAGGTTAAGGAAGCAATTGAAAAGTTTCTTGAAGAAAGTGATCTTAAAGAACACTTCGGTGAGATAATAATACCTTCTCACAAGACCTTTATTATCAGAGATGGTAAAAAGATCGTTAAGGAAAAGAAGATCTTTCCAAATTATGTTCTTATTGAAATGAATATGATTCCTGCAACCTTTCAGTTTGTGCTTCGATTACCTGCCACAACAAAATTTTTAGGCAGCGATAAAACTCCGAAACCATTATCTGAAAAAGAAGTAAATAGAATTCTCGGAGTGAAGAAAGATAAAGACTCTGTGTCCAGCGAAATGAAATTCCTCGTTGGTGATCGCATAAAGATCATTGACGGGCCCTTTGATGATTTTGATGGTGCAATAGAGAGAATTATTGGAGACAAGGAAAAACTTGTTGTGAATGTGACCGTTTTTGGTCGTATCACACCGGTCGAGGTCGGTTTCAGTCAAGTAGAAAAACTCGATTAAAGGTTACTATTACTATGGCAAAAAAAGTTTTAGCAAAAATTAAGATACAATTGGCTGCAGGACAGGCAACTCCTGCTCCTCCGGTTGGTCCAGCTTTGGGACAGCACGGAGTGAATATTGGAGAGTTCTGCAAGCAATTCAATGATAAGACAAAAGATCAGCCGGGAATGATCATTCCTGCAGAGATCACTGTCTGGGCTGATAGGACATTCAGCTTTATTACAAAAACACCACCCGCAGCAGTTCTGATAAAAAAGGAAGCTGGTTTGGCAAAGGGTTCCGGTGTACCCAATAGAGAAAAGATCGGTTCGATCACAGACGAACAGGTCGAAAAGATCGCAAAGATCAAAATGGAAGATTTGAATGCTGCAAACATCGAAGCTGCGAAGAAAATGGTCGCAGGTACTGCCCGTAGTATGGGTGTTACCATTCAGCATTAAGTGAAATAGAGGAGCATACTTCATGAAAAGAGGCAAGAAATATAATCAGGGTTTGGAGAAGCTTGAAGCAGAAAAAGCATATGGATTTGATGAATCTCTGAATCTGCTTAAAGAAATTGCAAATAAAAATTTCGATGAAACCGTTGAGCTTCACTTTCGCTTAGGTGTTGATCCCAAAAAGGCAAACCAGATGGTTCGTGGAACAGTGGTGCTTCCTAATGGAACCGGTAAAGATGTGAAGGTTCTTGTCTTTGCAGAAGGTGATAAAGTTGATGAAGCAAAAAACGCTGGTGCTGACTATGTTGGTATGGATGATCTTGCAGAAAAGATTCAGGGCGGCTGGACAGATTTTGATGTTGCAATTGCATCTCCTAATATGATGGGTAAGGTTGGTAAACTGGCTCGTATTCTTGGTCCCAGAAAGTTAATGCCCAATCCCAAAGCAGGCACTATTACCAATGACATTGAGAAGGCAGTTAAAGAAGCAAAAGCTGGTAAGGTCGAATATCGAATTGATAAGTTTTCAAACATTCATGTCCCACTTGGGAAAGTATCATTTGAAAATGAAAAACTGGCAGAAAATGCAGAGGCATTAATGCGTGCAATACTTCGTGACAGACCGGCATCAGCCAAAGGTCGATATGTAAAAAATATTACCATATGCTCAACTATGAGCCCGGGTATTAAGATAGATTCAGTCGGCTACATTAAAGAAATTCAAGCGAAATAAATAGGATATTATATGGAACAGAAAGCTGTAAATCCAAGAAATATAGAAAATGTTCAACAGTTAAAAGAACGTTTGGATAAAGCAAAAGCTATAGTGCTTGTAGATTATAAAGGGATATCTGTTCAGGAAGATACAGATCTGAGAAGCAAATTTAGAGATAATAAAGTTGATTACTTTGTTGCAAAAAATACACTGTTAAAATTAGCTGTAAAAGATTTATCAATTGAAGGTCTTGATGAATATCTTGTCGGACCCACCGCTATCGCAGTATCAAAGGAAGATGAAGTCACTCCTCCGAGATTAATTTCGGATTTTATGAAGAGTCTTCCCGATGAGAAAGATTTTTTCAAATTCAAAGTTGGGATAATTGATAATCAGCTTATGGATGTTCAGGAACTCGAAAGAATAGTAAACCTGCCATCCAAACAGGAATTGCTTGCACAAGTTGTCAGAAGTTTCAATTCACCTATCTCTGGATTGGTATATACCCTTAACAGTATTTTGCAGAAGTTGGTTCTTGTGCTCAATGAGATCAAGAACAAACAGCAATCATAAACGTATTTAACTGCATTTGAATATTAGCCGTAATATAATAAATAAAAATAATAATATGCTTAATTATAGGAGGATATAATGGCAGAAGGCAGCAAAAAAGATAAGATTATTGAGCTCGTAAAAGAACTCAACGTAATGGAATTAGCTGATTTAGTGAAAGCTTTAGAAGAAGAATTTGGTGTGTCAGCTGCAGCACCAGTAGTTGCGGTTGCAGGTCCTGTAGCAGGCGAAGCCGCAAAAGAAGAAGAGAAAACAGAATTTGACGTGATCTTAACTAATTCCGGAGCAAAGAAGATCCAGGTCATTAAGGTTGTCCGTCAGATTACAAAATTAGGATTGAAAGAATCCAAGGCCTTAGTTGATGAAGCACCAAAACCAGTAGCAGAAGGTGTTTCAAAAGATGAAGCGCAGTCAATTAAAGAGAAGATCGAAGCTGAAGGTGGCTCTGTAGAGATTAAGTAGATAATGACGTGTTCTATAACACATTTCATTCAAATACTAATAGACTCTTCATTCACACGAGTGAAGATGTCTTTGGCTAAATAAGGAGCACATGAAGGAAAGAAAAAGTTTTTCCAAAATGGCTGAACGTCTTCATGGGTTTAAACTTCCCGATGTGGAGATACCCAATCTGCTCACTATGCAGAAGGGTTCATATTTCAAGTTTCTGCAAAAGGACATTTTGCCCGAAAAAAGAGAAGATATCGGCTTGCAGGAAGTATTTAATAATCATTTTCCTGTAGAGGATACGCAAGGTCAATTCCTGCTGGAGTTCATTCAATATAATGTTCTCAAGGAGAAATATACTCCTGATGAATGTATTGAACGAAACCTGACTTATAGTTCTCCATTAAAAGTTAAATTCCGTTTAACGACTTTTGAGAAAACTGTGGAAGGCGAACAGCAGAGAGTTAAAAGTGTAAAAGAAAAAGACCTTTTCCTCGGTGAAATTCCAATGATCACCGATAGGGGAACCTTCATCATTAATGGTGAGGAGCGCGTTATTATAAGTCAGCTCCACCGTTCTCCGGGTATCACTTTTACCAGTGAAACTCATGGAAGTGGTAAAGTTCTCTACAACGCAAAGGTAATTCCTGTTCAGGGTTCATGGTTCCAATTTCTTACAGACACTCAGGATATCATCTATGTTCTTATTGATAAACGACATAAAGTGCCTGTTACCACCATTCTTAGATGTCAGGGGCTTTCCGATAATGATTCAATAAGAAAAACTTTTTATACTCCTCAAGAGCTTGATCTTACTAAAGAAGAATTTCTTGAGAGGGTTCTTTTTGAAGATATTATCGATAAAAAAAGTGGTGAGGTAATTGCTGAAGGTGGTGCGCTTCTTACAGAAGGTCTTGCCGATAAGATTTTAAACGCTAAAGTTAAGACAGTCAAGGTCATCCACGAAAGCCAGGAAGATGAAAGAAGGATCGTAGAAAGCACTCTTGCAAAAGATCCGACAGCTTCGGAAGAAGAAGCCCTTAAATTCATCTATAATATTATTCGTCCTGGAGAAGAACCTCCCATTGACGCTGCACGTGAACTCATTAATAGGATATTCTTTAATCCTAAGAGATACAGTCTCGGTGAAGTTGGAAGGTATAAACTAAACAGACGCCTTCATCTTGATATCCCAATAGAAACACAAATACTTACAAAGGATGATTTCATCGCAATTATTAATGAAATTATTCGTTTATACAAAGGGGTCAGTGCAACTGATGATATTGATCATCTCAGTAATCGCCGTGTAAGTGGTGTTGGTGAACTTGTCGCCAATCAGTTTTCAATTGGACTTTCCAGAGTAGCGAGAATTGCACGTGAAAGAATGACACTAAGTTCCAGCGATGATGCATCAGTATTGGGTTTGGTGAATACAAATGCCTTGATGGCTGTCGTGAATTCCTTCTTCCTTACTGGTGAACTTTCTCAGTTCATGGAGCAAACAAATCCTCTTGCAGCAATAACTCACATGCGACGTTTGAGTGCATTGGGTCCAGGTGGACTAACCAGAGAACGGGCTGGTTTTGAAGTACGTGATGTGCACTATTCACATTATGGAAGAATTTGTCCTATTGAAACACCGGAAGGACCGAATATCGGTCTTTTAACTTCACCGGCAATCTATACTCGGGTGAACAAATTCGGTTTTTTAGAAACTCCTTATATTAAGGTCGAAAACGGCAAAGTAACCCATCAGGTTGATTATCTCGATCCTACTCAGGAAGAGAATATGAAAATCGCACAAGCAGGTATAGAAGTTGATAAAAAAGGTAAAATCTTAAAAGAGCGTGTCTTCTGTCTCTCGGGTGGCGACTTTGTTCTCATTCCAAGAGAAGAAGTTAATTACATCGATTCTTCCAGACAGCAGATCGTAAGTGTTTCTGCGGGGCTGGTACCTTTCCTTGATCATGATGATGCAAACAGAGCACTGATGGGATCAAATATGCAGCGCCAAGCAGTCCCTCTAATAAAACCAAGACCACCAGTTGTCGCCACTGGAATTGAAAAATTAGTTGCTCAAGATTCTGAATTGGCAATTAAAGCCCCATTTGACGCTAAGGTAGAAAAAATTTCATCAGATGAGATCGTATTAAAAAGGATTTTCAAAGATGATGAAAAGGAATCAATTTCAGCGATGGAAGACAAGAGATCTTTTAAACTTAAAAAATTCCAACGAACGAATCAGGAAACATGTATTAATCAGCACCCTGAAGTTGTGGTGGGACAGAAAGTCAAAAAAGGTGAACTGATCACAGATGGTCCTGCAATTAAAAATGGTGAGCTTGCTCTTGGTACTAATATGATCGTGGCATTCATGCCGTGGTATGGCTACAACTATGAAGATGCAATAATCATTAACGAAAAAGTTGCCCGTGAGGATGAGCTTACCTCAATTTATATCGAGGAACTTGAAGTGCTCGTACGTAGCACTCGAGAAGGTGACGAAGAACTCACTGACGATATTCCCAATGTTCCGAAATTTGCACTGAGAAATCTTGATACGACCGGTGTTGTACGTGTCGGCTCTCATGTCAAATCTGGCGACATATTGGTTGGAAAAATAACACCTAAATCGTCAACTGTTGATCTGTCGCCTGAAGAAAAATTAATGCGAGCATTATTCGGAGAACGCGCTGGTGATTTCTCGGATACCTCATTAAAAGCAAAACCTGGCATGGAAGGTGTTGTCGTTGATGTAAAATTCTTCTCAAAAGCAGAAAGCGATGAACTCTCCGAGCAGGAAAAAGAAGAGAAGTTATCAAAATTGAAAACCAAATATGATACAGAAAATAAGAAGATATATAAATTCCTCAAATCTAAACTGACAAACTTGTTAATTGGCGAAACTGCATATAGAATTACTGAAGTAAAAACTGGTCGTTTCTTTATTCCCCCAAATAAAAAAATAACTGATGAAGAACTGAAAAAAATCTCTTATAAGAAATTGAATCTGGAAAACAAGCTTATCACAGATGAAAAGAAGAATGAACATATCTATAAAGATATTATCATAGATGTAAAAAATGCTCTTGATGAGAATGAAAATTACTTTAAGAAGCACAGGGATCGTATTAAATATGGAGATGAACTTCCATCCGGTGTGCTGAAGATGGTGAAAATTTTCATCGGAAAGAAGCGACAGATTGAAGTTGGCGACAAAATGGCTGGACGCCATGGTAATAAAGGTGTGATTGCAAAAATTGCTCCTATACAGGATATGCCCTTTATTGAAGACGGAACTCCTGTGGATATTATTCTTAACCCTCTCGGTGTGCCTTCTCGTATGAATATTGGACAGATTCTTGAAACTCATCTTGGATGGGCTGCCCGAGCTCTTGGATACGATGTAGAAACTCCGATATTTGACGGAGCGACAATTCAGGAAATTACCGATGAGCTGAAAAAAGCGAACTTAACTGAAGACGGAAAAGTTGTGCTTTATGATGGTAAAACCGGTGAAGCAATGCACGAACGGGTTACTGTAGGTGTTATTTACATGATGAAATTGAATCACCTTGTTGTTGATAAAATGCATGCTCGTTCAACCGGTCCCTATTCACTTGTAACTCAGCAACCGCTTGGTGGTAAAGCCCAGCATGGTGGTCAACGACTCGGAGAAATGGAAGTCTGGGCATTAGAAGCATATGGAGCATCTCGTCTCCTTCAGGAAATGCTCACAGTAAAATCTGATGATGTTGATGGTCGAAATAAAACATATGAAGCTATTACAAAAGGTAAGGAATTACCTAAACCGGGTATTCCTGAATCCTTTAATGTGCTGGCAAGTGAGTTGAGAAGTTTATGTTTGAATTTCGAACTGCTTTCAGAAAAATCTGAAAGTACAAATAGTTAAGTAACACCCCAAAATATGAGGGTCATACATGATTAGAGAACTAAAAAGAGACAATGTCGTAAAAGATTACGATTATGTAAGCATAAAGATTGCTTCTCCCGAGAATATCCGTGACTGGTCTTATGGTGAGGTAACTCGACCTGAAACGATAAATTACAGAACACTAAAGCCCGAAAAAGATGGACTCTTCTGTGAAAGAATATTCGGACCTGAAAAAGACTATGAATGTTCATGTGGTAAGTATAAAAAATATCGTTTTAAAGGTTTGATCTGTGACCGCTGTGGTGTTGAGGTTACTTCCTCAAAGGTACGTCGTCATAGAATGGGACATATCGAGCTTGCAGTACCAGTTGCTCACATCTGGTTTGTAAAACAAATGCCCAGTTCAATACAGTTGCTACTCGATCTCAAATCAAAAGAATTGGATCGGGTTCTTTATTATGAATCCTATATTGTTCTCAATCCAGGGGCATCTGAATATAATGTCGGTGATGTTATTGATGAAGAATCCTATCAGCAGGCAAAAGAAAAATATCCCACCGGCTTTGAAGCCGAAATGGGTGCTGAACCTATTAGAAAACTCCTCTCTGAGATTGAGCTTAATGACGAAGTTGATAAACTGCGAACCTCGATAAAATTCGAGACAAAGCAGGCAAAAATAAAACTTATTAAAAAACTGAAAATTGTAGATGCATTTATTAATTCAGGTAACCATCCGGAATGGATGATACTTGAGACAATTCCAGTCATGCCACCCGATCTTAGACCCCTTGTGTATCTTGAGGGCGGAAGTTTTGCAACTGCCGATTTCAACGACCTTTACAGAAGAGTTATTACAAGAAATAATCGGCTGAAAGCACTTATTGAAGGACATGCTCCTGAAGTTATTCTGCGTAATGAAAAGCGAATTCTTCAGGAAGCAGTTGATGCACTCTTGGATAATAGTAGAAAATCCAGACCCGTAAAAGGCAGAGGAAATAGACCTCTCAAATCATTAAGTGATCAACTTAAAGGGAAAAAGGGTCGATTTAGACAGAATCTTCTCGGAAAACGTGTTGATTATTCGGGACGTTCCGTTATTGTAATCGGTCCTGATCTGCAGCTCAATCAGTGTGGATTACCAAAGAAAATGGCTTTGGAACTTTTCAAACCTTATATAATTGAAAGAATAGAGAAGTTTGAAGGTGTCACCACGACCAAGCAAGCAAAACGCCTCATGGAAGAGAAGAAACCAGAAGTCTGGAAGATTCTAGAAGAAGTGATAAAGGACTATCCTGTTCTTCTGAATAGAGCTCCTACACTTCATAGGTTGAGTATGCAGGCATTTCTCCCCGTGCTTATTGAAGAGAAAGCTATTCAACTGCATCCGCTTCTATGTTATCCCTTCAATGCTGACTTTGATGGTGACCAGATGGCTGTACATATTCCTCTTTCAGGGGAAGCTCAAATGGAAGCTCGTGTGCTGATGACTCCTGTGAACAATATTCTCTCACCTGCGAACGGAAAACCGGTGCTTATGGCAAGTCAAGATATTGTTCTTGGTGTATATTTCCTTACTATTGCTACTTCTGAAGAACCTGAGGATGTAAAAGAACTTTCCAAATTTAATTCAACTGACGAAGTGCTTATCGCTTATGAACTTCAGGGAACGAAGTCCTATCAGAAGTATGAAAATAAAGAAGAAGATACCGGTTTGCATATTCACTCATGGATCGAATACAAATGCCCCGGATCAGGAAAGCGTATAGTCACTACTGTCGGGAGAGTTATCTTTAATCAAATCATTCCCGAAGACATTAGTTTTAAAAATTATAATTTTGATAAAGGTAAAATAAATCAGCTTACTTATGAAGTTTATGAAAAATATGGCGCTGAGCGTACTGCATATTATCTCGATGATCTGAAAAATATCGGTTTTAAATATGCAACGAAATCAGGAACCACTTTTGGGATGGCTGATGTTATTGTTCCAAAAGAAAAAGCGAGCATTCTTAAGCAATCCGAAGATGTGGTTGTGGAGATTCAGGAAGAATATGATACTGGTATTATTACAGAAAGTGAACGCTATGACCGTTTGATCGACCAGTGGAAGATCGCAACTGAAGAAATTACTGATAAAATGATGGAAGAACTCAAACTGGATAGACATGGATTCAATCCTATATGGATCATGGTAGTATCAGGTGCGCGTGGTGGAAGAGATCAGATCAAGCAGCTCGGTGCTATGAGAGGTTTGATGGAAAAACCTTCCCGAAAACTTACCGGTGAAATGGGTGAGATCATTGAGAATCCTATTAAATCAAACTTCAAAGAAGGTCTGACAATTCTGGAATATTTCATATCAACACATGGTGCAAGAAAAGGATTGGCTGACACTGCACTAAAAACCGCTGATGCCGGGTATCTTACTCGTCGTTTGGTTGACGTTGCACAATCGGTCGTTATCTCGCAACATGATTGTGGTACTATGCAGGGTGTCGATATGACCGCCCTCAAAGAAGGTAATAAGATAATTGAACCTTTGAGTTATCGAATTACGGGACGTACTGCTGTAGAAGAGGTTGTTGATCCTGTAAGCGGAAACATCATTGTAGAAGCTGGTGAAACCATTTCTGATGAAAAAGCAAATCTTATTCAAAAACACGGTATAAGAGTGGTTAGAATTCGCTCTGTGCTGACCTGTGAAGCAGATAAAGGTATCTGTGCAAAATGCTATGGAAGAAATCTATCTACAGGAAAACCTGCAACAATTGGTGAACCTGTCGGTGTGATCGCAGCGCAGAGTATCGGTGAGCCCGGAACTCAGCTTACGCTTCGTACTTTCCATATTGGTGGTGCAGCAAGTACTCTGGTGGAAAAAGCAGAAGTTAATGCGGAAAAAGATGGTATTATAAAATATGTTAGATTGGATCATGTCGTAAATAGAGATGGACAAAAGATCGCATCAAGTTATCAGGGAAAAATTGGAATTATCGATCCTGAATCAAAAGAAGAACTCAGTCGTTATAAAGTTGAGTATGGTGCAACTATTTATGTCTCAGAAGGACAGAAAGTAGTAAAAGATACTCTTTTGTTCAGTTGGGATAACTATAATACGCCATTGATTTCCACTGTAAAAGGAACTGTTCACTATGATGATTTTATTGCAGATGAAACATATAAAACAGAATTCAATGAGCTGACAGGACGTACTGAAATCACAATTCTTGAATCAAGAGATGTAGGTAAACAGGCAACACTTATAATTGAAACTGATGAGAAAAAGAAGATACGAATGCCATTACCTGCCGGACTAAACCTTGAAATTGAAGAGGATTCACGAGTATTCCCCGGAGAAATTCTCGGTAAAACTTCTCGTGTAACAGTGAAACAGCGAGACATCACAGGTGGTTTGCCACGTGTGGTAGAACTATTTGAAGCTCGCTCTCCTTCAAGCAAAGCAGTTATTACTGAAATCGATGGTGTAGTAAAAATAGGCAAGTTGACGCGTCTTGGAAGAAAAGTTACCATTTCTTCTGAAGCATCAGGAATTGATAAGGACTATACCATTCCTTATGGAAGAAGGATCATTGTACATGAAGGTGATGTTGTCGAGAATGGCGATCCGTTATCAGATGGACCACTCGATCCTCATGATATTCTTACTGCAAAAGGTGTGGTCGCAACTCAGGAATTCATCACAAATGAAATTCTGGAAATTTACCGTAAACAAGGTGTGGATATCAATGACAAGCACATTCGTGTGATCGTTCGCCAGATGATGCAGAAAGTAAAAATACTAGATCCGGGTGATACAATTTTCCTTGAAGGCGAGATCGTTGATAAACTTAATGTGAAGAAAGTGAATATCCAAGTTGAACAGGATGGTAGCAAAGTCGCTACATTTGAACAGCTTCTCATGGGTATCACAAAATCTGCTTTGATAACTGATAGCTTTATCTCTGCAGCTTCATTCCAGAATACCACAAAAGTGCTGACCGAAGCTGCAATTTATGGCAAAGTTGATACTCTGGAAGGGCTTAAAGAGAGCGTGATCATCGGTCATAGAATTCCTGCCGGAACCGGTGCGAAATATTGGCGTGATAAGGTAAAAAACGCTCTTGATGAAGAGTTGAGTTTAGAGAAAACGGTAAAAAAATTATTTAAAGAAGAATTTGAAAAAAACATAAAAGAACAGGAGGCGTAAGTGCCTACAATTTCACAACTTATCAGAAAGGGCAGACAGAAACAGAAGAAAGCCAAAAAGAATAAGGCCTTGCAGGGTTGTCCTCAAAAAAGAGGTGTGTGTACAAGAGTGTATACAACAACTCCCAAAAAGCCCAACTCTGCGCTGCGTAAAGTTGCCCGTGTGCGTCTTTCAAATGGAATTGAAGTTACATGCTACATTCCAGGTGAGGGACACAATCTGCAGGAACACTCCATTGTCTTGATAAGAGGTGGTCGTGTAAAGGACTTGCCAGGTGTGCGTTACCACGTTATTCGTGGAACTCTCGATGCAAGCGGAGTGGACAGCAGAAAGAAAAGCCGTTCCAAATATGGAACAAAGAAAACCAAGAAATTAGGATAGTGGGTTTAAATGTCTAGAAGAAAAAGAGCTCAAAAAAGACAGATACTTCCTGATCCAAAATATGGTGATATCATTGTTGCAAAATTCATCAATCAATTGATGATGCGCGGCAAGAAGAGTCTTGCTGAACGCAAATTTTATCACGCTTTGGAGATCATAGAGAAGAAGACACAGGAAGATCCGATAAAAGTTTTCAAGCAGGCGCTTGATAACGTGAAGCCCAGAGTTGAAGTAAAAACTCGCAGAATCGGTGGTGCGAACTACCAGGTTCCTATGGAAGTCAATAGGGAAAGACAGCAAACACTTGCTTTCAGATGGATCGTTAATTTTGCGCGTAAACGCCATGAAAAGACTATTGATGAGAAGTTGGCTGGTGAATTTATCGCTGCATACAACAACGAAGGTTCATCGATCAAGAAGCGTGAAGAAGTCTGGAGAATGGCAGAAGCGAACAAAGCATTTGCACATTTTAGAATCTAACAATGCAACAAAAACACTATGCCTTGGAAAATATCCGCAATATCGGGCTTATCGCTCATATTGATGCAGGAAAGACGACCGTCACTGAACGGATCCTTTTCTACACAGGTATAGTGCACCAAATGGGTGAAGTACACGAAGGAACAGCAACAATGGATTGGATGGTTCAGGAAAAAGAACGCGGCATAACAATTACTTCCGCAGCCATAACTTGTTTCTGGAAGGATAATAGGATCAATATTATCGATACTCCAGGACATGTTGATTTTACTGTTGAAGTGGAGCGTTCATTGCGTGTTCTTGACGGTGCTGTAGTGATCTTCTGCGGTGTCGGAGGTGTGGAACCTCAATCTGAAACTGTGTGGCATCAGGCAGACAGATATCATGTTCCACGAATTGCATTCATTAACAAGTTGGATAGAGTCGGCTCCGATTTTGATTACACAGTGAAAACGATCAGAACTAAACTTCAGCCAAATGCATTTCCGGTACAACTTCCCATCATATATCAAGATGAATTCATCGGTATTATCAGTCTGGTAAATCAGAATGCTTACATCTATGATCAGGATGACATGGGTTTGGAATTTTCAACCGTATCACTTGATGATGAGAGAATTTCTCCTGAACTTATCGAGAATGTTGCAGAAAGAAGAACTAAGCTCATTGAAAAATTAGCGGAATTCGATGAAGTACTTCTTCAAAAATACATTGATGAAGAAGAAATTACTGAAGAGGACATTGATGAATCATTGAGGAAAGTTACTTTATCCTGCGAATTCGTGCCGATCCTTTGCGGTGCAGCACTCAGAAATAGAGGAATTCAACCTCTCATTGATGCAATTGTGAGATACCTTCCGTCACCCATAGATGTTCCCGAAGTCAATGGTGTTGATCCGAGAACAGGTGAGGAAAAGAAAATCAAAGTTGATGAAGCATTACCATTTTCTTCACTCGCTTTCAAAATACAGGTGAATCCCTATGTGGGCAAGCTAACGTATCTTAGAGCATATTCCGGTAAGATAAACAAGGGTGATCATGTGCTGAATGTCAACACAGGCAAAAAGGAAAGAATTACACGTATCATGCACATGCATGCAAACAAATCGGTTAATGTGGACTGCATTAGGGCTGGTGAGATTTCCGCAGTAGCCGGTCTGAATGAAACGGTTTCCGGTGACAGCATTACTGCATTGCACAATCCCATGTTGCTTGAACGTATCAACTTTGCTGATCCTGTGATGTCGATTGCTATTGAGCCAAAAACAAAAGACGATCAGGAAAATCTAAAAGATACCCTTCCACGTCTCCTTGAAGAAGATCCTACCTATATTATTACCGAAGATAAAGATACAGGACAAACACTCATTTACGGAATGGGTGAGCTGCACCTGGATATACTCGTTGATAGATTAAAACGGGAATTCAAGATTAGTGTAAATGTGGGTAAACCTCGAGTTAATTACAAAGAAACTATCATCAGTGAAGCTGATGGCGAAGTAAAGCTCGAAAGAAACATTGGTGGTCATGGACAATTTGCAAAAGTGAAACTGCATATTGAACCTTATAGCATCAAGTTGGAAGATTCCAAACATAGGATACTGATCGAGAATAAATCATCTGAAGAAGAAATTCCGAAGGATTTTATTCAGGCGGTGAAAAGCGGTATTCTGGAATCTGCATTGAGTGGTCCTCTTACCGGGAACAGAATGGAAAATATCAAAGTACTCATCACAGGTGGCTCATTCAATCCTGTTGACTCATCAGAAATTGCATTCAAAATTGCAGGTTCAATGGCGTTTTCACAAGCACTTCAGCATGCTAAATTTGCTTTGCTTGAGCCAATTATGAACATCACTATTATTACACCTGAAGTGTATATGGGCAATGTGATAAATGATCTTAACAGCCGTCGTGGCAAGATCTTAGAAGTTAAAGACAAAGATTCAATAAAAATATTAAGTGGCTTGGTACCATTAAGTGAAACTTTTGGATATACTACTGCTCTTCGTTCTGCATCTCAGGGAAGAGCATCCTATTCTATGGAATTCAAAGAGTATGAAATGGTTCCGGAAAATATTTCAAATCAAATTATAAACAAAATGCGCGGTTATTAGAATTGAGGAGATATGAATAAGATAAGAATCAAATTAAAGGCGTATGATCATTTTCTCTTGGATAAGTCTGTTGTAGAGATCATAAGAAACACAAAAGGAACCGGGGCTAAGATCATCGGTCCTATTCCGCTTCCTACCAGACGTAGATTGTACACGGTTTTGCGTTCACCCCATGTTGATAAAAAATCTCGCGAGCAATTCGAAATGAAGATTTATAAGAGAATTATTGACATAGAAAACCCAACACCAAAAACAACGAATGCAATCAAGAATTTGAACATACCTGCTGGTGTTCATATAGAAATCAAAACCTAAACTATATTTAAATATAAATTTTTAGGAGAAAAAAATGTTAGGCATAATTGGTAAAAAGATTGGAATGACTCGATTATTCACAGAAAATGGTGACTCCGTTGCTGTGACACTTATTGAAGCGGGTCCCTGTACTGTTACCAGTCATAAAACCAAAGAGAAAGATAATTATTCCGCACTTCAACTTGGATTTCAGGAAGTTCCTGAGAAAAAGCTCACTAAACCTCTTTGGGGACATTTTAAGAAAAACAATGTCTCAGCTTTCAAAATCATGAAAGAGTTTAGAGTAAATGAAGATGTGATGAATGATTATTCTCCTGGTGCAGAAATTAAAGTGGATATTTTCAAGCCAAAAGATAAAATTCATGTGACTGGAATTTCAAAAGGAAAGGGCTTTGCCGGTGTTATTAAACGCCATAATTTTCATGGGAAAACTCAAACTCATGGAACCCATGAGAGCTTTCGCGGAACCGGTTCTATCGGTATGTGTGCCACACCTTCGAGAGTTCACCGCGGTAAAAAAATGCCCGGTCAATATGGAAATGATAAGGTTACAGTCCGCAACCTCACTGTGTACAAGATCGATGGAGAGAGAAATCTTCTTATGGTAAGAGGAGCGATCCCAGGTCATAGAAACAGTATTGTAATGATTCAAAAAACTAAGTAAAAGGTTTTGTTATGGAAGCAATAAAGTATTCAAAAACAGGTGAAGAAATTGGAAAAGTTACTTTGCCGGAACATCTATTTGATATGGAAGTGAACAAGGCAGTTCTTCATGAAGTGATTACACTTTTCAGGCAGAATCAGCGCTTGGGAACAGCTTGTGTCAAAGGACGCTCTGATGTGCATGGTTCAACACGAAAACTATATCGTCAAAAGGGAACCGGTCGAGCCAGAGCAGGTAGTAAAAAAAGCCCCATAAGAGTCGGCGGTGGCGTAGCATTCGGACCTCGACCAAAGGACTGGCATGGAACCATTCCAAAGAAGAAAAAAAGAATTGCATTAAAATCAGCACTCAGCAGTAAAAAAGATCATGTTGCAGTCATTGAAGATATCATAATGGAAAAACCCAGTCTAAAAATTGCTCGGGATATTTTGAATGCAACAAAGATACCTTTTCAGCGCTGCTTGTTCGTGATGTCAGACAATGAGCCCAATTTAGTCCGTTCACTGAGAAATATCAAGAATGTTTCCAGTATTCGTGCTGAGGACTTAAATGCTCACGATATCCTTCATGCAAGTGATATGATCATAACTGAAAAGGCGTTAGAGAAAATGGTAGAGGTATTCAAATGAACAAAGATCCAAGACAAATTATTTTACATCCGTTGATAACTGAAAAAGGAACTCATATTCAGGAAGAAGCTGGTGGATATTTATTCAAAGTGCGCCTTGATGCAAATAAGATAGAAATACGGAACGCTATACAAGAAATTTTTCAGGTACAAGTTCGCAAGGTAAATACTATAAATTGCAAGGGTAAGCCGAAGAATCTTGGCCGCTATCAAGGCAGAAGATCTAACTGGAAAAAAGCTATTGTATATCTTGTAAAAGGCGAATCTATAAGCGAATTTGAAGTGATGCAGTAAAAAATGTTTCTACTTCTCGTTTTAATTGACATAAAATATTAACTGTTAGGTTTTTTACACCTATCCCTAAAATGGAGATGTAATTCATGGCAATAAAGAAATATAAGGCTATTACACCCTCGAGACGGCATTATACGGGTTACTCCTTTGATGAGATCACAAAGGACAAACCCGAGAAATCTCTGGTTGAACCGGCAAAGAGAAATGCTGGAAGAAATAACCAGGGAAGAATTACTATTCGTCATCGTGGTGGTGGTCATAAACGGTTTTATAGAATAATAGATTTTAAAAGACATAATAAGAAAGGGATCGAAGCCCGAGTGCATTCAATTGAGTATGATCCCAATCGTTCAGCACGAATTGCATTGCTTTACTATGTTGATGGCGAAAAGCGTTATATTATTGCTCCTGACAAACTGCAGGTTAATGATGTAGTCATGATCGGTGAAAATGTGGAGATCAAGCCGGGGAATGCCCTTCCAATAAGGAAGATTCCGATTGGTACTATGATCCACAATATTGAGTTCAAGCCCGGTCGCGGTGCTCAGATCGCACGCAGTGCAGGTGTCAATGCAGAAGTTGTTGCCAAAGAAGGTGGTTATGTTCATATAAAAATGCCTTCAGGCACAATTCAGCTTCTTCGTTCAGACTGCTATGCAACCATTGGACAGGTCAGCAATATTGATCATTCCAAGATTTCTTATGGTAAAGCAGGCAGAAAACGCTGGCTTGGACGTCGTCCTCATGTAAGAGGTGTTGCCATGAATCCTGTTGATCATCCAATGGGTGGTGGTGAAGGTAAATCATCTGGTGGTCGTCATCCTGTTTCTCCGTGGGGTACTCCCGCAAAGGGATTCAAAACCAGAAAGAAAAAGAAATATTCTGATCCATACGTGATTAAGAAGAAACGTAAATAAGCGGAGGATTTTTTTAATGGCAAGATCACTCAAAAAAGGTCCCTTTTACGATGAGCATCTGATGCGCAAAGTAGAAAAGTTGAATGAACTGAATAAAAAACAGGTCATCAAGACCTGGTCCCGTCGTTCTACTGTTATGCCCGAATTCGTTGGTCATACCTTTGCAGTTCATAATGGTAAAAGGTTCGTACCTGTCTTTGTAACA
This sequence comes from Candidatus Cloacimonadota bacterium, assembly GCA_030613025.1. GTDB lineage: Bacteria > Cloacimonadota > Cloacimonadia > JGIOTU-2 > JGIOTU-2 > Celaenobacter. Next base: position 63,767 of record JAUWMT010000005.1, on the reverse strand, counting down.
GAATCAATGGTTGGACATAAGCTTGGAGAGTTCTCTCCTACCAGAACGTTCCGTGGACATAAAGGTAAGAGAGAAAAACTTACAAGGAAACATGGTTAATTATGGAAGCGATTGCAAGAATAAAAAATCAAAAAGGTTCACCAAGAAAAGTACGTCTTGTAGCAGATTTGATTCGTAAAAAACGGGTTGACGATGCAAGAGATATTCTGAACTTCTCAAAAAAGCGTGCTGCACGCAGTATCCTTAAAATACTCGATTCTGCCGTAGCAAATGCTGCAACAAAATCAGGTAAAGTTGAAATTGATAAATTATATATAAATAAGATCACCGTGGATGAGGGCATCACTATGAAACGCTGGCGTTCTCGTGCAATGGGTCGAGCTGATATGATCTTCAAAAGAACTCATCATATTGCTTTATCCGTAACAGATGAAATGGAAGATTAGGAGGCACATTGGGTCAAAAAACTAATCCCGTTGGTTTTCGAATAGGTTATAATAAAGACTGGGAATCTATATGGTTCGCTAATACTCGCAAAGAGTATGTTGAAACATTCTATGAAGATATGCGGATCAAAGATTATCTGACTAAAAGATTGTCAGACGCTATGGTCTCTAAAATAGAAATACATCGTAAAAGTGATAAATTGACAGTTATAATCCATACTGCCCGTCCGGGTATTGTGATCGGCAGAAAAGGTGTCGAGATCGAAAAAGTAAAGCAAGAGCTTATAACTTTTTTAGACATGAATACCAAGGATGACTATTCTAAGCTTGCTATTGACGTACAGGAAGTGAAAAGACCTGAACTCAATGCTCGTCTTGTCGGTATGGATATCGCTCGTCAGATAGAAAATAGAATTTCTTATCGTAGAGCAATGAAAAGAGCTATTGAACGTACAATGTCAGCCGGTGCTGAAGGTATCAAGATCAAAACCAGCGGACGACTTCACGGCGCTGAAATTGCTCGAAGTGAAGAATATAAAGATGGTCGAACACCCCTCCATACCCTTCGTTCCAATATTGATTATGCATTATCCTTAGCTCATACCCGCTATGGTATAATTGGAATTAAGGTTTGGATCTGCAAGGGTGAACTGACGCTTAAAGAGCATCATCAATCATAATATAAGGTATTGGATATATGTTACAGCCAAAGAAAGTTAAACATCGTAAACAGCATCGTGGAAAAAGACGCGGAAAAGCATATTCAGGTTCCAACATCGATTTCGGTCAGTATGGTCTTGTTACTCTTGATACCGGATGGCTTACTGCTCGTCAGATCGAGGCAGCTCGTGTGGCAATTACTCACTATATGAAGAGAATAGGAAAAGTCTGGATAAGAGTATTCCCGGATAAGCCGATAACTCTTAAACCCGCAGAAACTCGTATGGGAAAAGGTAAAGGCGCTCCTGAATATTGGGTCGCTGTTGTCAAACCAGGGCGTGTACTTTTTGAAATTGAAGGTGTAGATGAAAACGTTGCAAAAAGAGCACTGGAACTCGGAGGGAATAAGCTCCCTGTAAAAACCAAGTTCGTAATTCGTGATGAGGTGAGAGGTTAATATGCTGAAACCAAATGAAATCAGAGAAATGAATCTTGCTGAACTGATAATGAAAGAGCAGGACCTTCAAGAAGAATTTTTCAATCTTCGTTTACAGAAAGTGACGAACCGATTGGAAAATCCCTGGAAGCTTCACGAAGCTCGAAGAGATATTGCACGGGTAAAGACAATTATTCGTGAAAAACAACAAATTGATAATAAGGAAGTGTAGTAGGTCTAAATGGATAAGGAAAAAGTGTCAATCCGTCAAAAACCCACAAGAATCGGTATCGTAGTTAGCGATAAGATGGATAAAACTGTGGTAGTTCGTGTTGAGCGAAAATATAAGCACCCGCTCTATGGAAAATATATTAGAAAACATAAAAAATTTCATGTCCACGATGAGAAAAATGATGCCAATATCGGTGATAAAGTAAAAATTGAAGAATTTCAACCTGTCAGCAAAACAAAACGCTGGAAACTCATCGAAATCATTGAAAGAAGCAAGTAGGAAATTTAGGGAGTTCTAATGATACAGCAGGAGACAGTTCTTAAAGTCGCAGATAATTCCGGTGCAAAAGTGGTGAAATGTATAAAGGTTTTGGGTGGTTCACACCGTCGATATGCTAGTCTTGGTGATGTGATCGTGCTTTCTGTTAAATCTGCTATCCCTCACAGTGATGTGAAAAAAGGCAGCTTGCACAGGGGAGTGATCGTGCGCACAAAGAAAGCAGTGCGCCGCGCGGATGGTTCTTATGTCCGTTTTGGTGATAATGCAGTTGTGCTGATAAATGAAATTATGGAGCCAAAAGGAACCCGTATTTTCGGTCCGGTTGCTCGTGAATTAAGAGAGAAAAAGTTCATGAAGATACTTTCTCTAGCCCCTGAGGTTGTGTAGGAGTTTTATATGAGAATCAAAAAAGATGATAAAGTAAAAGTTATTTCCGGCGAATATAAAGGTGTCGAAGGACATGTGTTAAAATCTTTCCGCGACAAGAATAAGCTAATTGTGGAAAAGGTAAATTTCATCAAGAAACATCAGCGTCCCACTCAACAGAATCCTTCTGGTGGCGTTATTGAGATGGAAGCGCCTATACATGTTTCCAATGTCCAATTCGTTTGCCCGAAATGTGGAAAACCTTCTAAAGTCAAAATGAAAATATTAGATGACAAAAGTAGAATTCGATACTGCACTAAATGCGGTGATATGGTCTAACGAGGAACAATGAGTAGATTACAAGAAAAATTCAAAAAGGAAATCGTACCTGATCTTACGAAAAAACATGAGTATGCCAATGTGATGGATGTTCCCAAACTGAAAAAGGTAACAGTGAATATTGGTGTGGGAGAAGCAACCGAGAACAGAGCATCACTGGATAATGCACGTAAGGAAATTGAAGCGATCACAGGACAGCATGCAGTGATTACTCATGCAAAGAAATCAATCTCAAATTTTAAATTACGTAAAGGTATGCCTATCGGTACGATGACGACCTTGCGAGGCGAAATGATGTATGAATTCGTCGATAAACTGATCAGTATTGTGCTTCCGCGTCTCCGTGACTTCAATGGCGTTTCACCTCATGGATTTGATGGACGTGGTAATTATACATTGGGTATCAAAGAGCAGATCGTGTTTCCTGAAATAGATTATGATAAAGTGGATAAAGTTCGTGGTTTAAATATCACATTTGTGACAACAGCAAAGACTGATGAAGATGGATTCAATCTTCTGAAAGCTCTTGGCATGCCCTTTGCTCAGAAATAAAAATAATAAGGAATTGTATGGCACGTAAAGCATTAATTGTCAAATCGAAAAGAGAAAAAAAGTTCAAAGTTCAAGAATATAATAGATGTGAACTGTGCGGAAGACCCCGTGCATATTTACGAGATTTCGGAATTTGCAGATTATGTTTCAGGAAGCTCGCACTGGAAGGTAAAATACCCGGTGTGAAAAAGGCTAGTTGGTAGTCGGAGGATGTATGGCAAATTTTGATCCAATCGCACAAATGCTCACAGTTATCCGTAATGGAATTCAGGCAAAGAAGAAATTCGTTGTAGTTGATTCTTCAAACCTGAAAAAAGATATTATAAGAATCCTTCACGAGGAGAATTTCATCACAAAATATTCTGTCCTCGAGCCATCTGAACAAGAAAATCGCAAGTTCGAACAGATAAAGATAAATCTTCGCTATGTGAATAATTTTGAGTCTGTTATCAAGGGCTTGAAAAAAATCAGCAAGCCCAGTAAGCGTGTGTATGTTAATTCATTAAATATTCCCGTTGTGTTAAATCATATAGGAATTGCAATTCTTTCCACCAACAAAGGTGTCCTTATTGATAGAGATGCCAGGAAATATAATGTTGGCGGTGAGTATATCTGTAATATTTGGTAAAGGAGTAGTCAATGTCCAGAGTAGGAAAAGAACCAATAGTTATTCCTGAAAAAGTTACAGTCGATGTAAAAGGACAGCATGTTAAAGTGACAGGTCCTTTAGGAACACTGGAACGCGATCTCAATGATGGAATTACTATTAAAATAAAAGATAATCAAGCAATTTTAACACGAAAAGATGATGAAAAGCAGACACGAAGTCTTCATGGATTGAACCGATCTCTCGTTGCCAATATGGTAGAAGGTGTATCTAACGGTTATTTAAAAAAACTTATGATCGTTGGAACCGGTTACAAGGCAGAGGTTAAAGGCAAGTGGCTTGTGCTCACTCTTGGTTTTTCTCATGAAGTGTATTTTGAAATTCCTAAAGAAGTGAAAATAGAAATTGAAAAGATCGGTCGTGCAGAAGCAAGCAGTATATCCGGTCTGCAGGCGATCCTTGATTTCCGCAGCCATGATAAAGAAATGCTTGGTGCAGTCTGCGCCGCTATTCGAGATATCAAACCTCCGGAATGTTATAAAGGAAAAGGTATTCGATATGCTGATGAGCATATCCGTATCAAACCCGGTAAAGTTGCTGGCGGAGCAGTGGCTTAAGGAGCATAAATGTTAAAGAAAAAGGTAAGAAAAAATATATTACTAAGAAATCGTCGAAAAGTTGCTATCCGAAACAAAATTTCCGGTTCAGCAGAAAAGCCGCGTCTCAGTGTTTATAGAAGCTTGAAGCATATCTATGCCCAAGTAATTGATGATGAGAATGGTGTAACGCTCTGTGCGGTTTCCAGTCTCAGTCCTGAGTATAAAAAGCAGGCAAAAGACGGTATGAAGCCAATTGCAAAAGCTGGGCTTATTGGCGAGCTTTTTGCCAAGAAATGTCTTAAGAAGAAAATTAAAAAAGTTTGTTTTGATAGAAATGGTTTCAAATACCATGGTCGTGTAAAAGCCCTTGCAGAAGGTGCACGAAAAGCCGGTTTGGAATTCTAGGAGAGCATATGCGAAACGAAAGACGACGTGATGAAAATGAATTAGTTTACGAACAAGTTGTTGATACCAACCGTGTTTCCAAAGTGATCAAGGGTGGAAGACACTTCAGCTTTAATGCCACAGTAGTAGTTGGTGATAAAAACGGAAAAGTCGGTGTCGGCATGGGAAAAGCCAATGAAGTTATTCCTGCCATAAATAAAGCCAAGGATAAAGCAAGAAAATCTCTCTTCGGTTTCCCGATTCGTAATGGCACGATCCCGCACATGATCGTTGGTAAATTCAGAGGTAGTAAAGTGCTCCTCAAGCCAGCCGCACCCGGTACTGGTGTTATCGCTGGTGGACCAATACGTGCGATCCTTGAAGCTGCAGGTGTGGAAAATGTGCTGACTAAATCCCTTGGGTCAAGCACAAAACACAATATGGTGAAAGCCACAGTTCGTGCACTTCAAGCTCTCCGCTCACATGAAGAAGTCGCAAAACTACGTGGAAAAACTGTATCAGAACTTCTATCATAAATAAAGGTTGATCAAGAAATGAAACTTAAAATTACATTAGTAAAAAGCACGATAGGACAGAAGCCCAAAACCAGGAAAACTGTTGAAGCATTGGGACTTCGCAAGCTCCATCATTCTGTTATTCAAAAAGACACACCCCCCATTTTGGGAATGATCAATACTGTAGCACATTTAGTTGAAGTTGAAGAAATTAAAGGAAGAAGAGGTTCCAAATGAAATTAAATGAATTAAAACCTCCTCAAAATTCTCGTAAGAAAAAATTTCGTCTGGGCAAAGGTGACGGCTCTGGAAAAGGAAAAACCAGCGGTCACGGCATGAATGGGCAGAAGTGCAGAAGCGGCGCCAGCATTCCTAACTGGTTTGAAGGCGGTCAAATGCCCATACATCGCAGATTGCCTATTAAGGGTTTTAATAATAGTAGATTTTCCAAGAAATATAGAATTGTCTCTTTGAACACTCTTGCTGAAATCGATGAAAGCATTATTGATATCGAACTCATGGAAAAACGTGGGTTGATTGAAATTCAAAATCACAAAGTTCAAATGGTGAAAGTTCTTGCAAATAAGGAAAATAAATTTGATAAAAAGAAAGTAATCAAAGCCAACGGTTTTAGCAAAAAAGCAATTGAAATCATTCAGAAGGTTGGCGGGAAAGTAGAGGTTGTATAGTGCTAAAATCACTATTTAACATCTTTAAAGTTCCTGAATTAAAGAAGAAAGTTCTTTTCACTCTTGGAATTCTTATTGCTTATCGTTTAGGGAGTCATATTCCCACTCCGGGTATCAATACCGCAGCGCTTGGAGAGTTTTTTGCAACGCAAGGTAATACCATATTCGGTATGATCGACCTTTTTGTGGGTGGAAACCTGAGCAAGGCAACCATCTTCGCTCTCGGTATCATGCCGTACATTACTGCTTCTATTGTGATGCAGCTTCTCGGCGGAGTAATTCCTTATTTTGAAAAGCTTAAAAAAGAGGGTCCTGAAGGTCAGAAAAAAATTACCCAATATACGCGTTACGGTACGCTTATTGTCGGTATTTTTAATGCGTTCTGGATAACTACTTTTCTTGAGAGTATTACTACTCCTTCCGGTGCAGCAGTTGTTCCATATCCGGGTTTGATGTTCAAATTCGTGACCGTACTCACTCTTGTAACCGGCACGATACTCATAATGTGGCTTGGTGAGCAGATCACAGAAAAAGGTATTGGGAATGGTATTTCTCTTATCATCTTTATTGGTATTATTGCTCAATATCCAAACGGATTTATAAATACGTTCAAAATGGTTGCAACAGGTACCCTTCCCCTAATACTTGCTATTGCGGTTCTCGTGTTTATGGTGCTTGCCACTACTGCAGTTATTTTCATAACTGAAGCGACTCGAAAGATCCCGGTGCAATATGCAAAGCGAGTCATAGGCAGAAAGATCTATGGCGGACAGGCAACGTATATTCCACTGAAGGTAAACTCCGCAGGTGTTATTCCTATTATTTTTGCGCAATCCGTACTCATGTTCCCGCAAACGATCACGACATTCTTTAAGGATAGTGATTTCATGCATATGCTCTCAAGTTGGCTCTCACCCGGTGCTTTCCTGCATACGGTTCTCTATGTGATAATGATCGTATTCTTTGCCTACTTCTATACTGCTATTGTACTCAATCCGACAGAGATTGCAGCAAATATGAAAAAATATGGCGGCTTCATTCCCGGACGTAAGCCCGGTAAGAGAACTGCTGAATATATAAACAATGTGATTGTTCGTATCACCTTACCCGGTGCAATATTCTTTGCATTCATCGCAGTTACACCGACATTTCTTATCCAATATGCCAGACTTCCATTCTATTTCGGAGGTACAGGGTTGATCATTATCGTTGGGGTGGCGCTCGATACACTGAAGCAGATAGAATCTCATCTTGTTATGCGTCATTATGACGGATTTATGAAGAAAGGTAAATTGCGAGGGAGATCAAGGTGATCGACAAGAAAAAACGTATAGTTGTATTATTGGGTCCTCCCGGAGCAGGGAAAGGCACTCAGGCAGCATATATCAAAGAGAGATTTCATATTCCTCATATCTCTACCGGTGAGATCCTACGTGATAACATCGATAAAGGAACTCCCCTTGGTATTGAAGCACATAAATTCATGCACAAAGGTGATCTTGTTCCTGACGATCTTATCATCGAGATGGTAAAAGACAGAGTACTGCAGCCGGATTGTGCTGAAGGTGCTTTGTTTGACGGATTTCCAAGAAATGAAGAACAAGCAGAAATGTTCTTTGATATGGAATATGTATCCACAAATGCAAAAGTGTGTGCCATTCTCATCGATATACCTGATGAAGAGGTTATCAAACGGTTATCTAATCGACGATATTGCCCGAGCTGTAAAAGCATTTATAATCTCATCCATAAAATTCCTAAGAAAAAAGATGGAGATTCCTTCTTTTGTGATAATTGTGGCACAGAGCTTATTATTCGTGATGATGATAAAGTCGATACCATTAAGAATCGGTTGAAGGTTTTTCATAATACTGCCGAACCTCTTATTAATTATTTCACAAAGAAGAATGTTCTTCACATAGCGGATGGCGTAAACTCTCTTGAAGAAGTATTCAAGCAGATCGTGACAATACTCGAATAAGAATGATCACGATAAAGAATACCCGGGAAATAAAACTCATGAGGGAGAGCAATTCTCTTGTTGCGTTCATTCTTGATGAGCTTCATGACATGATCAAACCTGGCGTGAATGCTTTTGATTTGAATGCCCGAGCAGAAGATATCATGAAAGAGCATGGTGCAGAGTCTGCTTTCAAAGGTTATGAAATGGACGGTCTTGATCCGTATGAATATTCGATTTGTTCATCTGTAAACAGTGAGATCGTTCATGGTTATTCGACCAAAGATAAAGTATTAAAAAGTAGTGATGTAATCGGCATAGATGTGGGTATTAAATTGAATGGCTTCTGTGGTGACGGAGCCCGAACTTTTGTAGTTGGAAATATTTCCAAGGAAGTTCAGTTCCTTCTCGATTGTGCAAGAAAAGCCCTTGAAAATGCCATCACACAGTGCAAGCCCGGCAAAAGGGTCGGAGATATTTCTGCAGCAATTGAAAAAACTGCGATGGATAATGGATTGCATGTGGCAGAATGGCTCACAGGGCATGGAATCGGGCGTACATTGCATGAAGACCCTTTGGTACCGAATGTCGGCAAAAAGGGAACAGGACCTGTGCTCAAACCGGGCATGACCATTTCCATTGAGCCGATGTTCAATATTGGAACTTCAAAAACTGTAGAAAAAGAATGGGTTTTTTACACGATGGATGGTTCACCATCTGCACATTTCGAAAACACCGTTCTTATCACAGAGAATGAACCGGAAATTTTAACGAAAACAAGGAGTTCATGATGGCTAAAGACGGCCTCATAGAAGTTGACGGTACAGTCGTTGAAGCGCTTCCCGGCACGAAATTTATCGTGGAACTGGAAAATGGTCATAAAGTTCATGCCCATATTTCCGGTAAAATGAGAATGCACTATATCCGCATTCTTGTCGGTGATAAGGTGAAGATGGAACTCTCTCCTTATGACCTTAATATGGGACGTATCGTTTATCGTTATAAATAATATAGAGGATTTTTTTTATGAAAGTTCGAGCATCAGTAAAGAAACTTTGTAAAGATTGTAAGATTGTAAAGCGCAAAGGGCGCATATATGTAATTTGTTCATCAAACCCAAAACATAAACAGAGACAAGGTTAAGCAAGGAGGCACTTTGGCACGAATAGCAGGTGTTGATTTACCAAATGAAAAGCGAATAGAGATCGGCTTGACTTATATTTTTGGTATAGGTCGTTCCACCTCTAATAAGATACTGGAAAAAGCTGGTGTCGATATCAATAAAAAAGTAAAAGATCTTACTGACCAGGACGTTATTAAACTGCGTGATATCATCAGAGATAATTATATGATCGAAGGTGATCTGCGCAAGGAAAGAACCATGAATATCAAACGTCTCATGGAGATTGGTTGTTATCGTGGTTTGCGTCATCGTATCGGTCTTCCTGTTCGCGGACAAAGCACACATTCAAATGCCCGTACAAGAAAAGGACCACGAAGCAGCCGAGTCGGCAGGAAGTAACAGGAGAAAAGATGGCAGTAAAAAGCAAACAGAAGAAAACAGTAAGAAAAAAGAAAGTCCGTCTCCAGGAAACAGACGGCGTAGCCCATATCCAGGCAACTTTTAATAATACTATTATCACAATTACTGATAGAAAAGGTAATGTGATCGCCTGGTCAAGCTGTGGCAAAAATGGTTTCAAGAATTCCAAGAAAAGCACTTCCTATGCAGCTCAGCAGACTGCAAAGGATATCGCAAGTAAAGTGTTAAATATGGGTTTACGAAATATACATGTTAGGGTGAGTGGACCTGGTTCCGGAAGAGATTCTGCAGTTCGTTCACTTCAGTCAGAAGGTTTGAATGTATTGTCAATTCTTGATACGACTCCCATTCCTCATAATGGCTGTCGTCCACCCAAACGAAGAAGAATTTAAGAGGATTCAGAATGGCTAGATTTTTAGGATCAAAATGTAAGTTATGTAGAAGAGAAGGTGTTAAACTCTTTTTGAAAGGTGCACGTTGTTACACTCAAAAGTGCAGTATTGAACGCAGAAATACTCCTCCCGGAGAGAGTAAAAGAAGATATCGCGCAAAATTGAGTGACTATGGGATACATCTTCGTGAAAAGCAAAAAGCAAAGAGAACCTATGGTCTTCTTGAAAAACAGTTCAAGAATTATTTCAAGAAAGCATCCAAAATGAAGGGTGTGACCGGTGAAAATCTTTTAAGACTTCTCGAAATACGTTTAGATAATACTATCTATAGAATGGGTTTTGCAACCTCACGAAATGCTGCTCGCCAGCTTGTTAATCATGGACATGTGCTGGTCGATGGTAAAAAAGTTGATATTCCATCATTTCTCATTGCACCCGGACAAAAGATAGAAATAAGAAGTAAAAGTAGACAAATACCCAATATCCACGAAGCTATGGAAGCACATAAGTCACTTGATCAGTTCAACTGGCTTGAAGTTCATCCTGAAGAATTTTCGGGTTATGTGAAAGCTCTGCCAACTGCAGATCAGCTTCCGCAGGATATTGATCATAGATTAATTATTGAATTCTACTCTAAATAATACATAGGAGTACACATGGTTGATTTAGAACCAATACAAATGCCTACATATATTGATAAGGACGAAAAGACCTATTCAAAAACCTATGGTAAATTCACCATCGCTCCCTTTGAGCAGGGATTCGGCACTACGATCGCAAATTCTTTCCGTCGAGTGCTTTTGTCTACAATACAGGGTGGCGCAGTACGTTTTGTGAAGGTGCATGGACTCCAGCATCAATATGCTGCGATTCCCGGGGCACGGGAAGACTATGTCGAACTTATTCTTAACCTGAAAAATCTTGTGCTCAAGATCAACAGCAATAAAGAAGAGAAGCTCGAACTTTCTATAAAAGGTCCCGGTAAAATCACTGCAGGACAGATCACCGTACCCAAAAACGTTGAGATCATAAATAAAGACCTGTATCTCCTTGAACTTGTCGATGATGTTGATTTTCACATGGAACTCTGGGCAAATAACGGTATCGGCTACGTTCGTGAAAATGAACATGATACATCAGAAATACAGATAGGGATGATCCCCATTGATTCAATTTATTCCTCGATACGAAAGGTAAATTTCAATATCGGCAGGGAAAGAGTTGATGAGAAGATCGACTATGACAAGATCATTCTTGAGATGTGGACTGATGGAAGTATCGTGCCGGAAGAAGCACTTAGTCTTGCAGCAAAAATATTGAAAGATTGTTTCCAGGCAATTATTCAATTCAAAGAGGAACCAAAATATATTAAGAGAGAAAAGATCGATCCTGAGCTGAGAAATCTTCAAAAACTTATGAAAATGAAGGTCGGCGAACTTGAGCTGAGTGTCCGATGCAGTAACTGTCTTGCAGCATCAAAGATCGGATTCGTAAAAGAACTGGTTGCAAAAACAGAGAACCAGCTTCTGCGCCTGCGTAATTTCGGCAAGAAATCTCTTGATGAAGTGAAAACTGTACTTGACCGTTACGGATTGAAACTTGGTATGGATATTAAAAAAATTGATGACCAACTTGACGCTCTCAAAAAAATTGAGGAACAAAAATGAGACATCGCAAAAAAGGCACAACATCATTTGGCAGAATTTTAGGGCAGAAAAAAGCTCTCTTGAATAATCTCGTCAAAGCACTCCTGCAAAATGAGAGAATTGAAACTACTCTTACCCGTGCAAAAGAAACAGGACGTCTTTCAGAAAAACTGATCACATACGGAAAAAAAGGTACTGTTCATGCACGCAGACAGGCATATAAAATTTTAAAAAACAGAGATCTGGTAAAAAAACTCTTTGATGAAATAGCACCAAAGTATAAAAGCAGAAATGGCGGTTATACTCGAGTAATTAAAACCGGTTTCCGTATTGGTGACGCAGCTCCCACAGCTATTGTCGAATTTGTAGAAGAAGAAATTGCTGATAAGAAGAAAAAGAAATCAAAAACTGATAAACCGAAAACATCAAAGAAACCTGCTGTAGAGAAGAAAAAGCAAGAGAAGCCAAAAGCTAAAGCTGAGAAAAAAGAAGAAGTTAAAGTTGAGATTGAAAAGGAACCAGAAACTGAAGAAAAAGTAGAAATTCCCGAGACTGTGGAACCGGAAATTGAAGAGAAGCAGGAAGATCTTGAAGAGAGCAAAGAAGAAGTGGAAGAAGCGTTGAATGAGGGAGTCGTAGAAGAAGTTCCGGCAGAAAAAGAAGTGGAAACAGTCGAAGAAAAGGTTGATGAAGAAAAGAAAGAAGAACCGGAATCTAATGATGAAACTGAATCTGCGAAAGAAGAAAAACCTGAAGAATCAGTTAAAAAAGAAAAATCTTAATGATTAATTTTATATAAAATTTCCCCCCTTAAAGCGGTAGTAATATTGCTTTAAAGACCTCCTCAGCCTAGGTGGCCTCCCCTCTGCCTGGGCTGTTTGTTTTGGTACAAAAAAGTAAAATTTATTAATAAGAAAAATGCTGAACAACACGTCTTCACTGCGCTTCAGTCTTCACTTCGTTACGCCCCGACAGGACGCCGACGCAGGCGAAATACACCCCCGATACAGTCATTCTTCCTTACGGGGCAAGCGAAATACACAAAAATGATAAAATAATGTTTAGAAGAATATTTTCTTTTAAAACCTGTTTTCGTGCTTTTCATGGTAAAAATATTTATATGTAGGAGTCAAAATGCAAGGCAAATGGATATGCCCGAAGTGCAAAAACACAGAATATGAAACCGACCAGTTCCAGGCAACAGGTGGAACTTTCACCAAACTTTTCAATATTCAGTCTAAGAAATTTACAACAGTTACCTGTACCCGCTGTAAATACACAGAAATCTACAAAGCTGCTACAAGCTCGTTAATGAATATCTTTGATTTCTTTACGAATTAAAGATTAGTTAAATTTCTCAATATCCTGCAAAATTCCAAACTGTAAACCGAAATCGCTTACAAATATCTTATCAATACCAAGATAAGAGAAAATACTTTCAAGAAGTATAGTTCCTGACAACAGCACATCGGAACGGTGTGGATCAAAGGGAATGAGTTTTTCTATCTTTTCATAAGACAATTTCTTCCACAAATCTTTGAAATGAAGAACGTCATCTAAAGTAAGAACCTGTTTGTGAACTTTTTCTGAAATCCATTCTTTCAAACCATTTTTCACTGCAATAAGATTCGTTACTGTACCACCTACACCGACACATTCAAAAGAAGTTTGAGCATGTTTAATAATTTCTGACTGTGCCAATATATTCTGACAAAAAGCATATTTTTCCTCATCATTATCAAAAAAATTGTTAAGTCTTCGAACTCCCATTTTTAAGCTAATTGAGAAATCCAGATCGCCATTTTTCACTATCACGAACTCAGTACTTCCACCACCAATATCAAAAATAATGAGATTTTCATGCTCGTTAAACTCGTGTTTGTTTGCGAGATATATATAGTAGATTTCCTGCTCTTCTGAAAGAATATGATACTTCAAATTATACTTATCCGAAAGCCAGTTGGAAAGTTGTGAAATATTCTTTGCCTCCCGCGAGGCAGAAGTACCGGTTATGATTATTTTTTCTGCGTGATAGGATTTTGAAATGGTGATATAATTCTCAATAATTTCTTGGGCAAGTGCAATTCCTTCTTTAGTAAGGAAGCCATCTTTCATACCTTTTCCAAGCGAGGAAGTTTGTGCATCACGATGAAGAACTTTCCATGAATTGTCTGCTTTCTCAGCAATAAGCAACAGAATTGAATTAGTTCCTACATCTATGACAGAACAGATGGTTTTCATTGAGGAATTATAATATTATGTTTATTTCTTTGAGCAATTCAGCTACGATCTGTTGCTCAGGAATTTTCCGGATTATTTTTCCATTTTTGAAAAGCACTGCTTGACCTTTCCCGCCTGCAATACCGACATCAGCTTCTTCTGCTTCACCTGGTCCATTCACTACACAACCCATAACAGCAATGGATATATTTTTATTGATCTGCAATTTTTGAACTTCCTTTTCCACTTCCTTTGCAATGCTTATGATATCGATTTCAGTTCTTCCGCAGGTGGGGCATACAATTATGTGCGGACCTTTTCGCAGATCGAGTGCTCGCAAAAGTTCGAGTCCGACTTTGACCTCTTCCACGGGCTCATCTGCAAGCGATATGCGTATCGTATCGCCGATTCCCTCTGCAAGGAGTGTTCCGATGCCAATTGAAGAACGAATCGTGCCTGAGAAAGCCGTACCGGCTTCTGTGACGCCGAGATGTAACGGGAAGTCACACTTCTCGCTGATCTTTCTGTACGCAGATATAGTTAAGGGAACTGATGATGCTTTTAATGAGAGTTTTATATCGTAAAAATTTTGTGATTCAAAAAAATGAACGTGCCTGAGTGCACTTTCCACAAGGGCATCAGCAGTTACACCAAATTTCTTCTTTATATCCTTTTCCAAAGAACCTGCGTTAATACCAATACGAATAGGAATATTAGCATTCTTTGCAGCATCGATAACTTTTTTGATCTTTTCCGAGCTGCCGATATTTCCCGGATTGATACGGATGCCCTGCACTCCGTTCTCAATTGCTTTGACCGCAAGCTCATGATTGAAGTGAATGTCTCCGATGACCGGAATGGGGGATCCGTCCAAAATTTTCGGAAGTGCTTCAACAGCTTTCATGTCAGGTAATGCAACCCGGATAATATCACAACCGTGAGCTGCGCATTGCCGGATTTGATCGAGTGTTTTCTCTGCATCTCGTGTGTCCGTATTGGTCATTGACTGGACTGAAATTGGTGCATTGCCACCAATCTTTACTTTACCAACTGAGATTTGTCTGGTTTTCTTTCTTTTTATCATAACTGTTGTCTTTCGAGATCTAATAATTTTTGTTTTACATCTATTCCTAAACCAAAGCCACCTAGTCCGCCGTCTGAACGGATGACACGATGACAGGGAACTATGATCGGGATTGGATTGACATGAAGTGCATTTCCTACTGCGCGCTGTGCGTTTGGATGACCTATACCTTGAGCAACTTCATTATAGGTTTGAGTTTCGCCATAGGGAATGTGCTGAATGTATTCCCATACATTTCTTTGAAAAGGAGTTCCTACAAGTACGAGTGGCAGATCAAAGGTTTTTCTCTTTCCCGCATAATATTCTTTGAGCTGTGTTAAGTATTTGTTATTCTTTGAAAGCTCAAAGATCACATCCTCAACATTGCCATTGAGATTTAAAGTATGCAAACCCTCATCCGAAAAAGTGAGAGTAATGAAGCCGAGATCATTTTTTATTGTGCTTTGGTAGAATTTCATAAATTTATGTAGATCGAACTGTGCAGGTTCTTGTCAATAATTTCCTGTTTCATCGCACTGTGAGTTCAATGAAGTACAAGTGCTAATACTATCCCCGTAACACCTGCGGCACAATAGACAATGACATTGATCCAGTAGAGTGCCGGCTTCTCTTCTTTTGATATTTTGTAACCCAATCTGACGGTGACTTCTCCATTCGTAAGTCCTCTATAACCGAAGCAGAGGAAGACAAAACCGATGATGGCTATGAGGAATTTGAGGATATTGGGATTCATGTTAATCAACTCTTTCGTATTAATTTATTAAATTTTAATTTACTATTCTAATTTCTGGATAATAAATCTCCTATTCGAAACTCGTTCCATTTTTTAAGTATTATAGAATTGAATTCTTGAGGGACATGAGTATTTTTTTCAGTCATTAAATTCTGTATTTCCTTAACAGTTTGACAAATTTTGATATTTTTTAGACGAATAAAGTATTTAGCCCCGTGTAAAAAACCTGCTTTTTGAAATAATGGAATAAAATAATAATGATTAAGCATATAAAATGCATAAGCACCGTCTGGATTATTCTCTTTATCTATATATTCTGAAAAATATAATAAAAAATTTTTCGATTCAACTTCATCATTAAAATTTCCATACCATGATAATGATTGTTTTATTTTGAGTAAGTTTGAGCAATAGCTTTCCGCATAGTACTCATCTTGTAATATTTTCCAGTGTTCATTTAGCATGTCAAAATAACTATCCGCAAACCTTTTTAACCTAAATTCACCATGTTTTGAAATTCTAACAGCATGACCTACTTCATGGAATATTGTTTTCAAGGGAACTAGCGACTCATCATTAAAAATGATTTTTTCTTCATCAGTTATAATAATTTTATCAAGTAGACCTTTGATTACAACTGTAGAAATAAAAATTATTGATTTAAAAGAACCTCTTATTGTTTTACCTTCAACACTACAACCTGTTAAGTTAGTTAGCCCCTTGTTAGGATTAAATTTCCTCACCTCATTTGCTAAATCGTCATCATCGCAAATGATAATTTGTTCTACATACATATCAATATCTTCAATATTATCAAAAAGTATTTTTTTTAAGATATCAGCAGCGTAAGGTTTATAGTATTTAGAGTGATTTTTAATTTCCATATATTTATTATTCAACCAGCGATAATTTTTCCTTTATAATATATTATAATAAACGGACAAAAATAATATTATTTTTTTAAATGTTTATAGTCTATTTCCTTGTCAACAAATTTAACAAACTGCATTCGTATATAAATAATCAGAACTAACTAAGAGCTTTATCCAATTCCTATCTTGAAAATCAAGTTTATGATTATGAAAAACTAAAGGAGTTAAGATTTTATAATTTATCTATCAATTCTTTTTTTACCAATTCAAACGCTATTGGCTGGTGATACTCTACTCCTGACCTAAGCAAACCATAAATATCTCCCTGAAAATCCGGCTCCCCGAGTTTCTTTTCTATATTAAATAAAAATTGTTTTTTCGTTGGAGGATTGTCCACGGAAAAAGCCATATATTCCTTATAGCATTTCAGAAGGGAAGAGATGTCCGGTTCCAAATTGGATAGAGCATAGTATAAATCGAACAAGTCTCGACCTTTTTTTCGTTGATACAGAGCTCGTAATTTTGTTCCAAGCATTTCTTCAACTGCGTATGTTTTGAGAGAGAATGAACCATTTGCCCAAGTATTCTTAATGGTGTGCTCAATTTCTTTGTATCCCATTACAGTAAAATGCTCACGGCAATTAATTTCAATTTTTAAACGAAGATTAATAATCGGTTCAATTTCAGATTCGAATCGGTAAATTAACGTGTTATTGTTTAGCTTTTGTTTAAATGATGGTTTGCCAATAAAATCAAGTTGCTTTTTTATTGCGTTTATTGTTTTCCCAATTGGCTCTTTTTTGATTTGCACGAGATCTATATCTTCAGAATACCTGACCTGTGGTTTCAAGTATATTTTGTGTAAAGCGGTACCACCCCTAAGTGCCAACCTTTCCCGAAGATAAGAATCTGAAAATATATGTAAAAGTGCTTTTTCAATTATAAGGTCTTGTTCTACCTGAGAGTCTTCTGACCAAAGAGCAAATTTTTTCCATTCATGTATATAACTTTTGGGTAGCATTAAATATCAAGGTAAGTATTAATTATTATGTTCCATTTTTTATTAAGTTTACTATGATTTTTCTTATGCGAAAGAGACAAAAGGATACTATGAGTTCTTACATTTCGGATTGATTGATATAAAGTATTGGAGAGTGTTTTATCCCCAAATTGATCAAATAAATATCCAAGTCTTTGAATGGTTGTGTTTTTTTGATTTTTGGAAGTATCTTTTAATCGATCAGGTTTAATGCTTTCGATCAAATCTTCTAATATCGGTATGATACGATTTATACCACCAATTTTTTTACTATAACTAACAAGGTCAAATGCAGTCAGTTCGGGAGTTGAAACCTTGATGTATCCAGTATCAGTTTTTTTTTCGATGATATCCTCTTCATTCCATTCAGATTTGGTAAAAAAATTCAACTTCAATTTTTGATTATTTATTTTTCTTAAAGGTGGTTTTTCTGTTATCACCTGAAACTCCATCGGTTGTTGATGTCCTGCACCATGTAACGCTGCAGCCGAGAGTAGTCCTACATAATAATCTCTATGAAGAAAGTCCATCATATCATTTATAAATAAAGTTGGGGGAACCATTCCTCTGTGTGAGTATTGTGGGGGGATAATCACATAGAATTCTTTTCGTACTTGGGCTAATTGATTTCTACTTTTTAACCTATATATGCTTTGTAGTATAGCTTTTTCTGATATATTAAATTTGTCTTTCAGTTTATCCAAAGTAACTGCGTATCTTCCTGATGACTGAATTTCCCTGAGATAATTCTCTAATTGATTATAATACATTATGAAGAATACCGATTCGTTTGCGTAACGCTACATAAAGTGTAGTAGATCGCAAATACATTGTTATGTTAAGTAACTGTAGATAATACCTTATATAATTAACTTTCATATTTTTTCTTATTATAGATTATATGTATTCGTAATTACTTAAAATCCAATTTCCCTGTCAACAAATTTAACAAACTGTATTTATATGTAAATATCCCAAACAACTTGACAACTTAAATCCTTTCTGCATCAAAAAAATGAAACTCTTTTCAAAGGAGACCTGATGAAAAAGATTATAATAATTGGTTTACTACTTGCACTTGCATTATTCGGATGCTGTAAGCTCACAAACCCTGACCAAAATAACAAAACATGGACCTTCATGTGGTATCTGGACGGAGACGAGGTAAGTATGCAGCAAGACTTCATTGCTGCTTTTTATAATATCATAGCCGCAGAAGTGGGAAGTAATGACGAGGTAAATATTATTATTCAGTTCGACAGATATCCGCACATGGATGATTTCGGTGGCTGGGAGATCGCTCATAGATTTTATTACACTCCCGGTTTGGAGCCGACTCCGAACAATGCAATTGCGGATTGGGGAGATGGACAGGGCGGGAGAGAAGTAGATATGTCTGATCCGGCAACGCTTCAGTCATTTATTACATGGGCTGCAGCTCAGTATCCTGCTGACCACTATGCTCTAATGCTCGCAGATCATGGTTTTGGCTGGCAGGGGCTGATCATGGATATGACAAGTGATGGAGATTTCATGACGGTCAGAGGAATGGAAGATGCCCTGAACAGTTCGGGCATTCAATTTGATTTGCTGGCGCTCAATGCGTGCTCTATGCAGATGATCGAGGTTATGTATGAACTCAGAGATACTCCAATTGATATTCTAGTTGGCTCGGAAAATCTCGGCACAACCTGGGCATTTACACAGATACTCCAGGCAATCACCGATGACCCTGAGATCACCGCAGCAAACCTCGGGAAAGAGATATGCGATTTCTATTATGATATCCACAGTGCAGACACAACGATCACCCTTTCAACGGTACAATTCAATAAAATGCCTGCCGTGACCGAAGCGGTTACAGACCTCGCAGTGACCATTCTGGACAGTGTACCATTTACCTCTGTGCAGACAAAAGCACAGGTTGTGGTCGATGCGATCGATGATGCAGTAGTTTACAAAAAGAATGGTTTGCATTACGAATCTGCCGGAGGAATTTCAATCTATTGGCCTGCTTCCTACCAGGGATACACCCCTGATATGTTTTACTACAGCTACTTAGACGAGATCATTGATTTTCCTACAGATTCTTCATGGCGTGAATTTCTCTACGTTTACTACAATGTAATGCATTATGAGGGAGTGATCGAACCGCAGATCTACGCAGTAAAAAATACGCTTTCTTACTTCGACAGTACGAGTGTGGACCTTTATGACTTCTGTAAGGGTATCGTAGATTATCAGGGACCGTGATATTATTTGAATGAGTTGTCATAGACCAATCCGTAACAGAAAATAATAGAACAAAGTGTCATGGAGTGGTCCATGACATCTCTCTATAATTGGAGAAAAATATGAAAAAAATTATAATTTTGATACTTCTACTACTGGTTGAAAGCATACTCTTTTCCCAGCCCTGGCTGCAGAACGATGCGGTCTTTAATTCAAGCGGTGTGCCGAGTTTGCCTTTTTCTCAACCCCGTTTTGCAGATCTGGATGCGGAGGGTGATCAGGATATGATATTGGGAAATATAAATGATGCTCCCGTTTATATAGAGAATTTAGGAACGCCGACAAATCCAGCTTTTGCCCCAGGTTTTGAAATTTTTACAGGCATTTCTCAACTCGATGCGGAGATGGGCGTGTGTGCAGATCTGGATAATGATGGAGATCTGGATTTTATTACTGGTGGTTATACCGGCTTGAATTTCTTTGAGAATATCGCAAATATGTACTTTCCGGTTTTTCAAAAAGTAAATGATTTTTTCTATGGTTTGAACGCAGGGCAGAATCCGGTTCCCGATCTTGCAGATGTGGATGATGATAATGATCTGGATATGGTTGTCGGGTTGAGTGAAGATGGTGGAGTGAAGATCTATATCAATATTGGGACAGTTACTGTTGCTCAATTCTCAGAAAGTGATGTTGTATATATTGGTGATGTCGGTCTGTATGCATATCCGAATTTCTGCGATCTGGATGCGGACGGTGATCAGGATATTGTTGTGGGGCGGGATATTCATGGATTTGTGTATTATCAAAATAACGGCACTCCTCAAAGCGGAATGTGGGAAGTAAATGAAAGTGTTTTCACTGGCATAGGAAATGATACATACTGGAACTCACCAGGACTTACTGATATTAATGGAGATGGAACTATTGACCTGATTTTTGGCACTGCAGCAGGTCCTCTGCATTATTATGAGAACAATGGAACACCTACATTACCATCTTGGCTCGTGAATACGACACTTTTCGGTGGAGTGCTCGATGTGGGCGGTGCAAGCAATCCTTTTTTCTATGATTTTGATGGAGATGGAGATTTTGACATGGTAAGCGGAAGCCAGCTTGGAGATATCAAATATTTTGAAAATATTGGCACAGCATATGCACCTGCCTGGGAAGAGGACAATGCCTATTTTGCAAGCATCGACCATTCTATTTATTCCGCGATCACGCTTGGAGATGTGTATAATAACGGACTGCCGGATGCAATCGTTGGAGATCTAAGCGGACATTTCTATTTTCATCGAAACACCGGCTTCGGTTATGTTTTTGAAAGCGATGTGCTTTCTTTTGTCTCATTGGGAGGTTGGTCTGCTCCACGCCTTGTTGACATGGATAATGACAATGACCTGGATATCGTTGCAGGTAACGAAAATGGAAATCTTTTCTACTTCGAGAATCAGGGCACTCCCTCTACACCGGATTGGGTAGAGGTAGCAGGATATTTCGGAAGTATCGATGTCGGCACTGATTGCGCTCCGACTGTAGGCGATCTCAGTATGAATAGCAGCTTGGATATTGTAACGGGTGATATAAGCGGTGAATTGCAATTCTTCGAAAATATTGAAGGTAACTGGACAGAGAATCATTATTTCGTTTCAGGAATTTCAGGAGGACAAAATACTACTCCTGCTCTAGTCGATATGGATAATGACGGTGATATCGATCTGGCTTTAGGTAATTATGACGGCACTTTCAATTATTATGAAAATCAACATATTGTTGTAAGCGCTGATCCTGAGGAACCATATATAAATCCATACGAACTACATAATTTTCCTAATCCTTTCAGGCAGTCAACAACAATTTCTTATTATGGAACCACTAATTTACACGAATTTTCACAAATTAATATTTACAATATAAAAGGGCAGCTTGTGAGAAAATTCAAAATTCAAAATTTAAAATTAAAAATTAATGAAGTGGTCTGGGATGGTAAGGATGAAGCTGGAAAAGAAGTGAAACCGGGAATTTATTTCTACAAGCTGAGTATTAATGGCAAAACTGAAGCTTTGGAGAAATGTCTTCTTGTGAGGTGAAAAAATATTGAAAATGAAATGGAAACAGCAACACATTAACAATGCTTGCGTGCCGGCGTGTTTGGCAATGCTGTTAAGCGAGCATGACATTAATAAAGAGGATTATAATATCATAGCAGAATCTAAAATGTCGTATATGATCGAATATGATGATACCCACGAATCTTTCACAGCGGGTGTATTAATGCAAAGTAAAGAGATATTGAATCTCATACCCAATAATTTTGGGCTTGAATACATGGGAAAAAGATTCGATAATGGAGCACAGTATCTCGGTTATGCAAAGGGATTATTGGAGAATGAAATCCCGTTTATAACGAGTGTTGCAAAAGGATTTTTACCTTGTCCGTGCTATTCTCATAAAAATAACTCGTCCGGTCATGCTGTCGTTATTTTTAATTTCAAAGATGACTGTTTTTGTATTTATGATCCTGATGGCGGTATTAATAGGGATAAAGAGAATAAGTTTATCGATGTTGAAAAAAATGTATCTTATAAAATTCATTCAGCAAAATTATTGGAAGGTATCGAAGCAAGGCATACTCATACATTCATAATCGGTTATTTATAAAAAACATTAGCACCAAAAGATAAATTATATTCGCTTCTTATAAAAAGCAAAAAATCAGCAAAAAGATATACGGAAATTTTAAATCAACGTATTAAAAGGATTTTGAAAAGTAGTGGGGCTGTTGACTACAATGAATTTTATCAATTAATTATGGATATGATAAAACCTTTAGCGTTGGATTTGAGAAATGCTTTCAAAGCAATTGCATTCCCGACAGAAATAGAAAAAATTCTAATTGGGAAATTGCATGAGTATCAAAGTTGTACCTTGGCTTTCCAAAAAAAATTAAAAGACAATGAAAATTTGTCTGCGACAGAATTTTTCATCGAATTATCAAAAAAAGCTGAAGAGATTCAACAATACTTTCTAGATTATCTCGAAAGAGAGATACAAAGAATCACTAAAAATGATTGATCAATATTTTTTTGGCGATAATGTTTGTATTTTTGGAAGTAATTTATTATGAAAAAAACCGATTGCTATTGGTTAAGCCCGTGTGCATTATCCTGTGATACATGCAGCATTCATCTTAGAACAGATGAAGAACTTGCATACTGGGAGGAGCAAAAAGTTGATCTCGACACGATCAGATGCGATGGGTGCAGGTCGAGTTTGGAAGGAAACCACTGGTCTCCTGCTTGTCCGATATTAGTATGCTGTGTGTATAAGAAGGAACTGGCTTATTGTTCGGAATGTGATGAATTTCCATGCGATATTTTGAAGAAGGGGGGCGCTGAATACGAACATCACACTAAAGCTGTTCAACGATTAAAAGAGATGAAAGAACAGGGCATTGAGCAGTGGTTGGAAGAGCATGGATATGAGTAGGAGATAGATTAATTTTAAATAATTATCTTCAATCAACCTCAATACTCTCCTCAGCAAGCAAAACAAGTTTGTATTCGGTTTTTGAGTTGCCACAGATAGGATCAAATCTATAAAGCATCACAATATCGAGCTCCGAGCCAGTCCATTCTCCCGGATTTATTATGAGAAAAGTTCTCACATCATGAGTACAATATTCCTCGTCAATCCACGAGCCCGAATTTGCATAGATGCTCGTATAGCTGTATTTACTTGGATAAACCATTAGATGCGGATAGTGCGAATGTCCGAAAGCAATGATCTTGTATGGTTCAGTCGAAGGATTTGTCATATACTCTGTGATAGGAGCGCCGGACAGGTCAACACCATGCCAGATGCCTGCCATCACACTTGTAGGAACCGGAACTGCATTTACGTTTTGTGTTTCCAGCCATAGCGTTTCGATGCTGTCTGCATACATCTCGTAGGCACCATTAAAAGATAAAGGGTCAAAATAGCTATCAATACCGCTCATCTGCACAATAGGTGTATACAATGGAGGGCAGTCCATATTGAAATCTGATAACACTTTAAGAAAGGCAAGGTTCCATCCTACAAAGAATTCAAAAGAACCTTTTTCGCTGATTAATTTTTGAGGATTGTAAGCAGCTTGCGATGCCAAACCCGTTGCATAAAGTCGTGCAATAAAATATCCAGGCGGTAACATGTGTGAAGGATTTATTAATGGCTGTGGGCAGTTGAACAGATCGTAGCGGTGTCCGTGTTCCATGATGATCCTATCCACAGGGGAATATTTCCCAAGTCCTGTTACATCGCCCATCCAGGTTATGTCCGGAATTATTTCATCCAGGATTTCCTCAGTGAGTAACATATCATGATTACCGGGCACATAGATCAGCTCAATCTCACCTTCGTTGACGATCGTTCTGAATTTATTGATTATCGGCACATTGGTCGGGCAATTTGCAATTGCATGGAAATATTCCTCAGAATTGTGTATGTTCACGGTTGAGTCAAAAGGGGAAACATCATAAGGAACAAGCCATTCATCAAAAAGATCTCCAAGAATGACAAGCTGTTTTACATCGGGACAGCTCATAACATAATCGAGGAAGTTTTCAAGAGCATCTGCATTTTCATCAAACCAGCAATAATTACCGGAAACTGCTCTTTCATCTCCCATGTGAATATCACTTATGCATACAATTGAGGTTCGCTGCAAACTACCAATATTAGCTAGGGGTTTGCCGGTAGTCCTGAACTCGATATCCTCCGTTTTTTTCAAACAATTACCATCTGTCGATTTCAATCCTGTGCTTATGGTGAGTATATACTTCCAGCCATCATTCAGGAAAAATTCAGTATGAAATTGTAAAGTAATGATCTTACCGAATACTTCAATATCGTAATGAGAGTTCAAGAAGCCGGTCACATCGGAAAAATCAATATTATTGGCTACTGTCGCTTCATCTATGTTCTCAGAAAAAAGTATTTCGATAGACCGGGCAGTATGATCAAGATGGTAGTAAAGGTCGTGCTTTTGGGGCAGTAAAGGAAATGAAAAACTCAATGAATCATCAGGTTCGACGGATGTTGTGCAAGATGAAAAAAGGAATATTAAACAGAGAGGAATGATTATTATCAGAAAAAAATCCCTACGATTTTTCGGAAGAAATTTGTTATATTCATTTTTCATTGTTACCTCTTTGCTATGGAATATATTTTTTTATCATAGCCATCTTGACAAGAAAATGAGGAAATTATTTTGTCAATAAAATCATTCGACACGTGAAAGTAATATGTTTTAAAACATTAAACCTTTTAGATAATCGTTCATCTAAACAAACGATAAAAAATTACAGGGTGGTTAAAATGAAAAAAAGAAAGATTAAGTATGTCATAGTTTTCACCTTTCTCCTTTCTCTTACTGTGCTTCTATTTTCCTCCCAATCTATTGCTGGTACTAATACAAAACTAACCAATAGTACGAAACAAACAGACGTTAAAGATACCAAAAAAGTTCAAGTCGAGAAGAAACCAAAGACAGATACGAAACCAACTACTGATAAAAAGTCCACTGATGTTACAAGCACAAAAAGCTCTGATGTAAAGAAGAACACTACAACTGATGATGAAAATGATAAATCTTCTGACAAGAAAAAGCCCGTGGTAAAAATTCCCACTACAAAAAAAGTAGAGGATTCCAAAAACAAAGTACCAATCGAAAAGATAGGGATTCCATCTTCAAATAAGACTATCATCGAGAAAGTTTCTAATAAAACAACTGACGACTCAAAGCGATTTAATTTTGATGCTCAAAAAAAATACATATCCAAATCTGAGTCCATTACAAATACCCAATCTAGCACAGATAAGCAGAATTCCATCAATCCTGAGATGATAAAAAATCCTTTAAACAAAGGTACTGTTACAAGCGACATCAACCATTATGTTCCTCGACAAACTATTGAGATCAATGAAATCGAGGAGCTTGATAACATTCAAATCATTATCTACAATAATATTGAATATCGTTGGTATTACGGTTATTATTACGAACCTTGGTGGGATTACTACATCCGAGTGTGGCCTCCTTTTGGATTTCGAATAGGATGGCTTCCTCCTTACTATTATGCTTTCTGGTATCGTGATATCGAGTATTATTATTGCTGCAATGTTTACTACATTTATGTTGAAGAGGAAGAGGAGTACGTGGTAGTCTGTCCACCGATCGGTGCAGTGGTTGAGACGATCCCGGACTATAGTGAGAAATTGATCGTTGATGGTGAAACATACTTTATTGCTGATGCAATTCAATACAAAGCAGTTATCGTGAATGATGAGATCTGGTTCAAGGTCATCAAAGTCATCGATGAAGATGAATATGACATCGTGCAAATTCCTGTTGGAGCGATGATCGAGACCCTTCCGGAAGACCGCGAATTGATTTTGATTGACGATCAAACTTATTATATTGCCGACAATGTACAATACAAAGCGGTTATTGTGAATGATGAAATCTGGTTTAAAGTACTGAAAGTGGGATAAAAAAACAGATAGATAAAAATGCGAGGTTGGATCAAAAATAGAGGGATAACAGAGGTGTTCGGCGAGCAAAAGAAAAGGTGGAATTGAAATATTTGACAAAGAATATACCAGCAAACCTATTAACCAACTAAAATAATTTATTGTTTAGTTTGAAATTATGATATTGTAGGAGATATAGTGAACAGATTAGTTGATTATTTTATTTCATTAGTTGAAATTAATAGTGAATCCAAAGATGAAAAGATGGTAGCTGAAAAAATTGCGAATGATCTTTCTGAAATGGGTGCGGAAGTTATCTTTGATAATGCGCATCATACGACACAGGGAAATATTGGAAATCTTATAGCAAATTTCAAAGGGAAGATCAATAAAGCACCTCTTCTTCTCTGTGCTCATACTGATACGGTTGTACCTGGAAAAGGTATTAAGCCACTTATCAAAGATGGTCTTATATCAACTGATGGATCAACAGTTCTTGGCAGTGATGATAAGGCAGGAATTGCCCAGATCATTGAGGCGATAAGGCGCCTTGATGAGGAGGGTTACGAATATGCGCCGATCCAGGTTTTGTTCACTATTTCAGAAGAGATCGGTCTACTTGGTGCGAAGAACCTTGATTATTCTCTCATTAAAGCCGAAGTTGGTTTTGCGCTGGACTGGCATGGAGTTGGTACGATCGTCACACATGCTCCATCGTTGAATGTTTTTGAGATTATCGTTACAGGTAAAGAAGCCCACTCAGGCGGGTCTCCTGAAAAAGGTATCAATGCAATTCAGGTTGCAGGGGAAGCTCTTGGTAAACTGAAACTTGGACGAATTGATTTTGAAACCACTGCTAATGTAGGAAATGTCAAAGGTGGGCTTGCACATAATATTGTTCCGAAAGAGTGTTTTATCAGCGGCGAGGTTCGCAGTCACAACGAAGCAAAACTTGAAAAAGTCACTAATAACATCATAAAAACCTTTGAAGAAGTTGCCTCCAAGTATGAGGTGAAGTTTGATTCAAATGTATTCAAGGCACACTCAAGAGCCCATGTGATCAAAGATTTTGCTACACTCAAGATCAACGAAGAAGAAGAGATCGTGAAAATTGCTGAACAGGCGGCAAGGAATATCGGTATCGAACCCAAAATAGAGACTGGTGGAGGTGGGAGTGACGCAAATATATTTTTTGAACATGGTATTGTAGTTCCTATTATTGGCACAGGCATGAATGATGTGCATTCCACTCATGAAAATATTAAAATCGATGATATGGAAAAAGTAACCCTGTGGGTTATGGAAATAATTAAAGAATACAGCAAAAAATAAATACTCACAAAGAAGGGAGTAGCAATGAAAAAATATCTATTAGCACCCGGTCCTACACCGGTTCCGGAAAAGATCCTGCAGGTAATGGCAGAGCCAATGGTTCATCATAGAACCCCTGCGTTCAAAGAAAAGGTAGGAAAAGTGATCGAAGGTCTGAAATATATCTTCCAGACCAAAAATGATGTATTGATATTCTCATCCAGCGGTACAGGCGCAATGGAAGGAGCTATGTCCAATGTGCTCAATCCAGGCGATAAAGCCATCATTATTCGCGGTGGTAAATTTGGTGAACGCTGGGGTGAGATCGCAGAAAAATTCGGTGCACAGCCACTGTATGTTGATATTGAATGGGGCACCGCTGTCGATCCTGCTCTAATCGAGAAACTTCTCAAGGAAAATCCCGACGTAAAAGGCGTGTACACGCAGCTTACAGAAACTTCAACTTGTAGTGTGCAGCCGGTAAAAGAGATCGGTGAAATCGTAAGTAAAACCGATGCGTTGCTCGTTATTGATGCGATATCCGGACTCGGCGGACAGGAATTCTACATGGATGACTGGAAAGTTGATATCTGTGTTGCTGGCTCGCAAAAAGGACTTATGCTTCCTCCGGGACACGCCTATGCTGCGATTAGTGAGAAAGCATGGAAAGTTATCGATGAATGCATACAACCAAATTATTATTTTAATTGGAAGAAATATCGCAAAAAATTAGCTGCAAATACTGATCCCTATACCGGTTCTGTGCTTCACATAAAAGGTCTTCTTGTTGCAATTGACATGATAAAAGAGCGTGGACTCGAAAATATGTTCTATCAGTACAGAGTGCTTGGAAAAGCTGTACGTGCAGCAGCAGAAGCACTTGGCTTGGAAATCTACGCCCATCCTTCATGTGATGTGGCAACTGCGGTCAAAGTACCAGAATCTGTGGACGGGCTTGCGCTGGTGAAGACACTTCGTGATAAATATGGCTTCACTATTGCAGGTGGACAAGCTCCCATTAAGGGTAAGATATTCCGTATTGCTCACATGGGTTACATCGAGATATTCGATATTATTTCGGTGCTCTCTGCACTGGAAATAGTGCTTCACGAACTTGGATGGAATTTCAAGTGGGGGGCAGGTCTTTCGGCAGCTCAGGAAATTCTCGCAAAAGAATACAAATTCTAAGTTATAAAAACATTTCAAAGGCGGGTTCATTCCCGCCTTTCTTATTATTATGCCTGTAAAAATACAATCTATCGTACCTGATACTATCGCTGATGAAATCGGGATCCAGTCAGAAGATATCCTTCTTTTAATAAACGGTCATGCAATTCATGATGAGCTTGATTACATATTTTATCAATCTGATGAGCAGATTACGCTGCAGATTAAAAGGGGAGAAAGAACATTCACCCATTTTTTTGAGAAAGATATCGATGAGGATATTGGACTTGAATTATATCCGATGAAGGTTTGTAAGTGTGGTTGTAACTGCATTTTTTGCTTTGTAGATCAGATCCATCCTGATGCACGACCCTCGCTCAAAGTGAAGGATGATGACTTTCGGCTCTCATTCTTTCACGGGAATTTTATCACGCTTTCAAATCTCACTAAAAAAGATTATGAGAGGATTATTGAACAGCATCTCTCACCTTTATACATTTCTGTGCATACTACAAATAATGCCCTGCGGCAGAAGATAATGAGGTATAAAAAAGAAATTTCAGTCATGGAGAAGCTTACGTTCCTCGCAGATAATGGAATTACTTTGCATACTCAGATCGTGCTTATTCCAGGTTGGAATGATGGCGTAGAACTTGAAAGATCTGTATTTGATCTTGCTTCTCTATATCCTGCGGTTCAGTCAATCGGGATTGTGCCGGTTGGTTTAACGAAATTCAGGGAAGATCTAACTCGACTCCCCAAAGTGAGCAAAGCTCAGGCAAAAGAAGTTATTTTACAATCGGAAAAATGGCGGCGAGAATTTCTGGAGAAATATAGTTCAGGAATTGTTTCACTTGCCGATGAATTCTTTCTTCTTGCTGATGAGCCGATTCCAGCAGATGAGTATTATGAGGATTTTCCCCAGATTGAGAATGGTATCGGACTTGTTCGTGATTTTATTGATAATTGGAAAAATTATTCCAATGAATTGCTAAAACAGCACAGGAACAAAAAGGTGCTCTTTGTGACGGGCGTTTCTTTCTATTCTATCTTAAAGGGATTGGTCGATGAGCTTAATTCTAAAGAGGATCAAAAGTGGAAAGTAATTCAGGTCGAGAATGAATTTCTTGGTAAGGATGTGACAGTCGCCGGTTTGCTGGCTGGTCAGGATGTGATGAAGGCAATTCAAAAAGAAAACTATGATGTACTTATACTTCCCAATGAGATGTTCAATGTTGATGGTGTGACGCTTGATAATGTAAAAATGGAAAATGTAAAATGAAAAATGTAAAATATAAAATTTAACCCAAAATAAAATAGGGAGAATCATTGAACTATAAGATTGTTTTCGCAAATCCTTCTTATTCAAAAGAAAAAATAGAAGCTCTTATCGACAAATGCAAAGATGTTAATGAACTTCAAGTATTGATAAATAAAAACCTTTTCACCTTTGACCGATTGGAATTACCTTGCGGGACATTACGTTTAGAGCATATACGCAAAGCTTTGAACATTGCGAATTATTTTGGAACTCCAGATGTCTTGCCGGATATTCCGGTATTGCACAGACTTTATTACAAATCTCATCAGAATGGAAGTAATAAAAGAAAAGTTGATGATTCAGAGATCATTCAATATTTCAGTTATACCTTTAACGACCTCGATATAAGCAATGATGACTGGCAACGTGTGATAGGGAAATTAAGCATTGAAGAATTTATAAGCATCGACACGATCGCAGAAAGGGCAGTGCTCATCTGGAATTCACTTCCAGGTATAAAAACAACTAATTCCTGCACAGGACATCTGGATGCACTACGCTATTTCTGTTTTTCAAATTTGCATTTTCAATTCAATCCCGAACATATTTCCGTCTCACGCATCACTGATTTGATAAGATCTGCTTTTGATGATTTTAATTCCAATATTTTTAAAACAGATATAACGGAATTTGAAAAAACGATAGACATTTTATTTTTTCAGATTCCACCTTCGGAATGGATCATAGAAAATAACAAAGAACCGGTGAAAAAAATATGCAAAAGATGTTATGAACAGTTAAAAACTACTTTCAGGACGGACGATGATTTAGATGATTTCGATCTTGAAAAATGTGAATCTGATGCGAGGACTGCGGACTATATCCATAAGAAATTGTTCAAGTATTTCAATCGATTGAACACAAATTTTGAGATCGATGGGTCTGAAGATGAATTTTTCTGGGAGGTATTTCGTAAACGCTGTTTGGTTTTCGAGGAAAGCTACAAAGATTTTTATATTTCACATGAAGCTATTGAGAATATAAAGCATTTTTGGGAGCGTTGTGAAGAGCTTGGGAAAAGTATAAAAACAGGTATCGTAACTCGAAGAAAAAATAGGATTAATGAATAAGGATTGGAGATTTGCATCATGAAAAAGAAGAATCAAAAAACAGATAAAATCGACTGGTCGAAAAATGAGTATAAAAAGCACATTATCGAGGAGCGGAAGTTTTTATGGAGAGAAGATTCCATCGAACTGTATGCAAAATGGATCGGCTTGAAATCCGGGATGACAGGTGTTGACGTGGGCTGCGGACTTGGTTATCTTGGCTGGACTTTTTGGAAATACTTCGGCAAAGGTGGAAAATATATAGGCATCGATATATCGGAAAAGCTCATCTCTGAAACAAAAGAAATTTCCAATGATTGGGTGAAAGAGGGCTCTGCAGAGTTTTTAGTCGGTGATATTTACGCATTACCCCTCCCGGACAGTTCAGTTGATTTCGTTATGTGCCAAACATTGCTGATGCATCTGGAAAAGCCGGACAAAGCAATTGCCGAGATGAAGCGAATAGTCAAACACGGCGGCATTGTGATTTGTATGGAACCGGATAATCTTTCAAACTCTATGAGGGTGGGTTACAATTCTGTTCATCAGTTTTCTATGGAAGAACTCCTTTTGATTCATAAGGTGCAGTTCTGTTGGACTGAGGGTAGGAAAAAGCTCGGAGAAGGAGATTGGGGAATCGGTTCTAAATTGCCAAAATTGATGCATGATGCAGATCTGAAGGATGTCGATATTCGGAATAATGATATCGTAAAATTTGTGCTACCGCCTTACGAAACGCCGGAGCAGAAAGACATGTCCCAAAAAATTAAAGGGTATTGCAAGAAGCACTTTGATAAAAAAGCAATCAGAAAAGAAGTCGATGAGAAAGTATTAGCTGGTGGGGGATCACGCTACCTTTTAAGAAAATATTATAATTTTCTTAAGGATCAAAAACAACATGTTTCTTCCAAAATTTTGCAGGAGTTAAAAAAGAAACATTATTATGCTTTTTGGGGAAGTTCTTTCTTTTATATCTGTATTGGAAGGAAAAAGAAGGCTTGAAGAGCGTGGAGAGAAGAGCGTAGAGAGTGAAGCGAAGGGAAGCGATAAATATGAATTCAGAGAATACGAAAATACTGGATTCCCATACCCAATCAAGTTGAGGACATGCTTTCGAGAGAATGACATTATGTTTTTGTTGGTTGTGAAAATCACGAGTTGGCCACGAAGGGAACGACTCGGGATGGAATTTCAATCTTTAAACCCGACTCATCTTTGCAAGCTGAGTCGTGTTTATCATTATTCAAATAATTTCCTGTCTTCCTCATACTTTTCATCTGAATAAACTTCCATCATCTTTGAATATTCCAACGGTGTTAGATCAAACCAATCCCATACCTCATTGCAAAATAACTTCCCTTTTCGTTTACCAATCCATTCAAGATAATTTGAGTAGATCCAGTCCTCTGGTCTTTTAACAAGATTTGATTTCACTGGATTGAAATGGATATACAGGCTTAATCTGATAAAATATTTTTCTGTTGCTACTATTTTGTGTTGCAAAGGACTTCGAAACAATGTTCCTTTTCTGCTATATTTGTGATTGTAATATAAAGTATACCCCGAAAATATATCGTTAAAGATTTTGTATATGGGCACATCACTATCTTGCCGGATGAAGAAGTGATAGTGATTTGGCATTAAACAATAAGAAAATATCGTTGCGGGATATAATAGTATTTTCTGTTTAAACTTACTGATAACTCTGAGATAATCATTTTTTTTTACGGAAAAGATTTTGGTGCTCAACCGCGTGATTGTATATATGGAAACAACTTCCTTTAATAAAATTTTCTTTCTTTACTCTCATAATAATTACATATTATCATGGAATCACGAGTCGGTCACGAAGGGAATGACTCGGGATGGAGTTTGCACGATTTCAACCCGACTCGTGTCTCAAAAATATCATGAGACCTCCTGATTATTTTTTCACAAGAGAATTTTAAATTATTTATCAACGAAATAAACTACGATTTTTGCGTCAAGGAATATGATAATCGAGTCACGAGTCGGCCACGAAGGGAACGACTCAGGATGGAAGAAGTGAAAAGTGATCCGCCTTCATTACATTTCAGTCTTCTCCGCTGGCGGATACGACTTGGCAAGATGGCGCTACTCGTCTTCTTTCCAACCCCGACAAGTCAGCGGGATTACGTCGCAGCAGGTAGGAGAGAGTGGAGCGAAGAGAAATATTAAATGTAATTTTTTTATGAGTCGTTAGGGACCATTCCCTGATGACAAAAAATCTTAACTCTAAATCCAAAATCCCAAACTAATAAGTAAATTGAATTTTTAAAATAGGAAAAGGGAATATTAATTATGAAGAAAATCATTGGATGGCTCTATTAAATCAGGATAATTATTTACAGGTGAATTTACATCTGTGGAGACTTCATAATAATCGAGATCATTCTTTGTATAGGGAATGAGTAATTGCTTCAGTGTATTGGCGTCACTATTCTTGAACCAAAAGGAGAAATTGTCTTCAGAAAGAATAACCGGCATACGGGGATGAATGCTTTTTATGATCTTCGCAGCATCTGTTGTAATTATGCTGCACGAAGTAATCTTCTCGCCATCTTGAGATTTCCAGTTATCATAAATGCCTGCAAAGCAAAAGGGCTTATTATCCTTCAAATGGATGAAGTAGGGGAACTTGTTTGATCCGCGTTTCTGCCATTCATAAAATCCGTTTGCAACTATGAGACATCTTCTTTTCTGAAATGAGTATTTAAAGCTTGGTTTTTCATCGACTGTTTCTGCGCGTGCATTGATGAGTTTTGAGCCGATTGCAGTATCTTTTGCCCAGAAAGGGATCAATCCCCATCGCATGGCAGTGAGTACTGAGCTTCCATTTTCTATGATGACCGCAACGTCCTGAGTGGGAGCGATATTATAGCTTGGACCGAGCTCGATCTCAATTTGATTGAGATTGAATATTTCCGTTATCTCTTTTGCAGTATTTATTCGAGCAAATCTTCCACACATTATTACTCCTTTTTGTCATCTGTTTTTACCACGAGGATCTGGTCCCATTGCGTGGTGAAATGAGGGGATTTGTGCATACGCTTCATCATCCATGGTTTTTTAATTCCAGTAGCTGCATAGTGCAGCGTGTTGCTTCCCCATTTCATATTTATGTTGTCTATGATCTGAGTAAATTTTCGATTTCTGCTGTGGAAATAGGATTCTGTAAAGAGATTGAGCTGATACTTATCCTGCTCAACAATTCCGCTAAGCATTACACCGGCCTTTTTGTAGCGGTATCCTTCCCTGAATATTTTTTTTAGATTTTCATGAGCGCGGGAAATGAATTCCGCAGTACAATCTGTAGCTTCAGGCAGTTCATACATGTATGCATTAGAATATTGAGGTTCCCTTGGTTTGAAGCGATTTGTCGCCACAAAAACCTGAACGAAAGAAGCAAGGCATTTCTGTTTTCGGAGTTTTTCGGTAGCAATTGTTATATATGTCGCCACAGCTTCTTCCATCTCTTCAAGAGTTTCAACAGGTCTTCCAAAGGAGCGTGAACTCACTATCTCTTTTTTGTGTGGAATAACCTCTTCAAGATTTATTGATGGAGTGCCCCGAAGCTCAAAAACAGTAGTAAGTCCCATAACAGTCATGTTTTTCTTCACCCATTTATCAGGTGCATATTTCAGATCATAAGCAGTGTGGAAATTATTGCGTTTAAGGAGCTTTTCATATTGCCAACCCACACCCCAAATGTCTGACACATCTACCTTTTTTAGAAATTCATCGATCTCATGCTCGCTGAAGGATGTGATGTCGAGCACTCCATTATACTTATTTGATTTTTTTGCAAAACGGTTTGCGATCTTTGCCAGGGTTTTTGTCTCTGCGATACCTATTGAAACCGGTATCCCTGTCCAGTTCGTAACTGTGTTTTTGATCTTCCAACCATATTCAGTCAGGTCTCGATCAGCAAAACCGGTCAACCCGAGAAACGCTTCATCGATTGAATAGATTTCCAGGTCAGGACTGAATTGCTCCAAGGTTTGCATCACACGATGTGACATGTCGCCATAAAGAGAATAGTTTGAAGAGAATACATAGATATTATGCTTCTTAATAAGATATTCTGCTTCGAAAACCAGTTTGCCAAAAGGCATGCCCAAAGCTTTTGCTTCGTTTGAACGGGCTACTACACAACCGTCATTATTTGAAAGTACAATAATAGGTTTGCCTTCAAGATCGGGTCTGAATAAACGCTCGCAGGAAGCATAGAAGTTATTGCAATCAACAAGGGCAACGATATTTTTCATGTAAGAATAGGACACTGATGAACACGGATTAGACGGATTTTCGCTGTTAAATATTTTGTATTTAATTTCTTTTTCATTTTATTCTTTTCTTAATCTGCGCGAATCAGTTTCATCAGTGTAAATCTGTGTGCCATTCTTCAATGTAATAGCACACGGATTTTCACGGATTAACACAGATGGATATATTTTATTTTTCTTCATTTTTTCTTATTCTTAATCAGTGTTTATCAGCATCATCAGCGAAAATCTGCGTTCTATTCTTATTTATACAGGTTTGTGAATTACATAGGTGACAACGCCCCAGATGTGGAAATCCATATCGTGTGTGATCTCGATTGGTGAAAAATTAATATTTCCGGATTGTAAAAATAGTCTGTCTCCATCATACCATATTCTTTTTACGGTTAATTCACCATTAATTGCTGCGATAACTATCTTCTGCTTCTCGGCTTGAACTGTTCTATCAACAATGAGAATATCTCCCGAATGTATCCCGGCATCGATCATGGAATCACCTTCCACGCGCACAAAAAAAGTGGCTGCAGGATGTTTGATAAGAAATTTATTAAGGTCGAGTGTGGATTCGATATAATCACTTGCAGGAGAGGGAAACCCGGCTTTGATCTCCGATTTATACATTGGCAGTTCGAGTTCTATACCTTCTTCATAACTCATGATCTGCCCGATTCCTTTACCTTTTTTCAGAGTACGTATATCGTTATTCTTTTTACTCATATTTACAAGCCCTCTCACCAAATAGTTTGGTACCTACTCGAATGATGTTCGCACCTTCTTCTATTGCAACTTTATATGAATTGCTCATGCCCATGGAAAGGTATTTCATCGTAACATCCGGAATGTTCATATCTTTAATATGATTAAAAATTTTGCGTGTTTCCACAAAATAGGAACGAGCATCTTCCGGATCACCGGTGAATGGTCCCATGGTCATAAGTCCCATAATTTTTACATGAGGAAGTGGTGAAATTTCTCTTATAATAAGCTCGACATCCTCGGGCATCACGCCGTTCTTTTGCGGCTCGCGTCCACTGTTTACTTCAATAAGTATGGACATTATTTTATTATTAAGCTCAGAGTATTTATCGATCTTACGTGCGAGTTTAGCAGAATCAACAGTTTCGATCATGTCAAAGATCGGCACGACCTGCACGACTTTGTTGCTCTGCAAATGCCCGATGAAATGCCACTGCGCTTTCTTACCGATAGATTCATAAACTGCAAGCGCTTCCTGCACATAATTTTCACCAATTTTGGATATTCCAGCTTCAACCGCTTCAAGAATTTCATCAGCGGTTCTGGCCTTTACTGCGGCAACGACCTCGATTCCTTCCGGCACTTCGTAAAGCAAACGCTTCACATTCTCAGTTATTTTTCCCATACAAACCTTTCATTATAGTTTCATACATTATGTACTACATTCATCTTAATGAACTTTCCTTTGTCAACTCCTATCTCATTTCCTAAGGGTGGTAGAATATTAATTGTTATATTACACGCCTTATCCGCGTGCTGCTGAGTGCTGATTTTGATAGAAGCGGAATTGACCTAAAAATACGAAAAAAAAAATAATATTTGTCACTCTGAGCTTGTGAAGAGTCTATCGTTCTAAAGGGATTCCATTCCAATTAGATTTCTCTTAGCTTGAGTAAATAGATTCTTCACTGTGTTCAGAATATACAATGAAAACCGAGGATGATTATTATTATTCCCTTCTCACCCCACGCTCTTTTGTCACACCATATCCGTCGGTTTGTGGTGAAACAGGAGTTACTTATTTTAACACACCTCCCGGCTAAAGCCGGACTCCTCTTTTTAGAGGAGATTTTCCTAATTCTCTCACGACTTGAAACCACGCAGTGCAACGAAGCCGGATTTATCACGCTGTCATGCAATGAAGACGGATCATTTTTCATTTTTCATTTTACATTTTTCATTGCGAAGCGTCAGCGAAGCAGAACCATCTTTCTAACAATTGCATTCCCGTTATACTCCAATTTGTAGAGATAGGTGCCTGGTGCGACCTGCTTGCCCTGTTCATCTGTGCCATCCCAGACTATCTTTGTTTTCACCCAGAATTCATGAGTTGTTCCATCGAAACTTCTTACCAATTGCCCTTTTGTGTTGTAAATAGAAAGTGAATAATCCTCAACCCGTTCGTAGTCTGCAGTTATGAAAAGTATTTCTGTCTCATTAGAAAAAGGATTAGGTGTATTCTGAAAAAGATACAGATTATTGATAAAAGTTGTATCAGGAATATCCACTCCAATTGTGTCCTGGCATTCATACGCTCCGATGTCAATTCTCCCGTTAAATATTCTCGGATTGCCCGCTAAGTCCGTTGCTGGTAGATTCAAGCCGGTTGTATCCGGAGTTCCCTTATCTACGCAGGGAGAATATTTTGTTAACTTATAACTGTAAGGATCTCCACCGACAAATAACGGGGCTTCGTCTATATTACCTTCTCCCCAGTAAACAGTGCCGTTATTATTTGTATTTATTGCATCTATCCCACCCTCGATATTGCAGTACTCTATTGTTGCAGAATTTGGCTCATGTTGTGGGTGGAACCATATCTCTGTTGCAGGTTCATTCCTGAGTATTGTGTTGATAAGTGTAATATGGCTATTATATACTAATCGTATTGTGCCCTCAGAACAGTTATCGTTATCAACAATTGTACAGTTAATTGCATATATCTCGTCACCACTATATATGCTAGATATTCCACTACATATGTCACCATAATTATCGGCTATTAAAGTGTTTAAAAATACAGGATTCGCATAGGTACCAATATCAATCGCTCCTATATGTCCTGTTTGTGGATTTGTTTTGTTGCCTACGACCGAACAATTAATAAATATTGGATTTGAATACCACTCAGAAGTAATTGCTTTTTCATTTACTTGTTGATAAGAAGTACTTATTGTTACATTTTCGTAAACTGGATTGCAATATTCAGCACAATATAGATGTGTTGTAATTAAATCACCGGAAATATTATTATCTATTAGATTAATGTTTCTCAAAATAGGATTGGAATTATTACTAATACCGATTCCGCCGACTGTAGTATCATATCCATGCTGAAGAGTCATATTTTCTAACCTAAATTCAGATATATTTTTTATTGTATATAATCTACCTGTCTGCTCTGCATCGAGAATCGTCAGCTCTTTTCCTGCTCCAATGATGGAGATGTGCTCTTTCCCACCGAGAGCAAAGAACTCACCTGTAGTAAGATGGTGAGTAAAATCCTTCAT
This sequence comes from Candidatus Cloacimonadota bacterium, assembly GCA_030613025.1. Lineage (GTDB taxonomy): Bacteria > Cloacimonadota > Cloacimonadia > JGIOTU-2 > JGIOTU-2 > Celaenobacter. The sequence continues at coordinate 25,005 of JAUWMT010000005.1, read as the reverse complement.
CAACATGGATCGTATTTGGATGTGTGCTGTCTGATTTTACCATAATCAAAGCATGATAGATATTCTGATATGCTTCATTCAAGCTTAGTCCGCTATTGTTGTTATTTCCGTCAGGTGACACATAAACATCCTGGTTGATTGGCTCTATCTTGTAATTAAGTATATTCATTGTGACGCTGTCATTACGTGAATACACGTAAAATTTATCAGGTTCCTGCACGGTAAATGTATCAACAAAAACTGTCATATCTCCCCCATGGTTATATATATCACTCCCCATTGGAGAGTAGTTCATATAAATATCACAGCGGTCTTGTTCTGAAAAATTTATATCTACATCATCACTTCCTTTTGATATACCCCCTCCAGAAGTTCTTGCATAATTGTTAATAATTCTTGTCCCCATCAAATGTAGTTCCAAACAATCGTTAACATATATTCCCCCTCCTATATCTGCATAATTATTTTCAATCTTACAATTTAAAATGTTAAACGTATTTATAATATCATCACCATAACCTATAAATATCCCACCACCATATTTATAATAAGCATCATATCCACTTCCGTATTGGATTGTAAAACCTTGTATACCTGCTTCTATACCTCCATCTTTATTGATAACACAGCTTCCATTATTATTACCATCTATTATTGTGCTGTCAATGTATGCTTCATCTCCTGTCGTGTAATACTTACTTGCAACAGTGATGTTCTTCCCGATATAATCTATGTTCTCATAATAAGTTCCGGGATAAACAAGAACAATATCTCCATCTGATGCATTATCGATACCTTCCTGTATGGTTGTATAATTTCCTGTGCCATTTATGTCGACGATGATTGTTTGAGGATTTGGATTTGGGATGTATGGTCGTGGTTTTTCTTTTTTACTTAGTCTATTTTTGAATAATTTTATTTTGTATTCTTCGTTATTGTAAATTCTCTCACAATTGAATTGATATTCTCCAGAATAGAAATATATAATCGGTTCATAAAATTCTTTTAATCCTGATGTAAATTTCTGGGAAACGTAACACAAGCTTTGGTTTTCAATGAATTCTGCAAAGACAAATTCAGGATCTCCTCCCTCTGGTCCTATCCACGGGAAGGTCTCCGTGTAAGTGACGTAGTTGTCGTCTGCAAAGATTTCCGGAAGAAATACAGTGAGTAGAATTGTTATGATAATACATGTTTTTATCATTGTTTGTTCCTTCTCATTCATACATTATGAACAACATTCATCATAATGAACTTTCCTTTGTCAACTCCTATTTTGTTTCCGCATGAGCATAGTACTTTTTTGTTCTCATATACTGCATGATCTTCCAAAATATTTTTCTTGTAGCAGCGTAAAATATGTCCTCTTCCCACTTTTTCATATTTGAAAATTTTGCTTTTGCATTTATCGCATTTTATGATAATAATGCGTGATGAATCTGCCATATTAGAATAGCTCTTGCTGTGATTGTGGGTGTGAAGGTTTCTTCTTTTTCTTATATTCTATTTTTTTCTCCTCAAGAAGTTCCTGCTCGATCGCTTTAATGTAAGAAGATTGGGGAAAATTACAAGTTTTTCCATAAATGAAGCGACTTTGTGAACCTGTCAGATACAGCAGGTTCCTTGCACGGGTCATACCAACATAGAATAATCTGCGCTCTTCATCGATGTCGCATTTTTTATCTTCGAACAATGAGTAGGGAAGTATGCCCTCTTCACAACCTGCGATGAATACACAGTCAAATTCCAGACCTTTTGCAGAATGGAGTGTGAGCAGATTCACCCGTTCCAAAGTGAAGTCGTTTGTGTCAATGCCGGCACCAAGAATTGCGAACTTCAGAAATGCATCAAAATCATCATCAAAGTTCTCGGCACAATTCATCAATTTCTTCATAGATTCATCGAGCTGGGATATCTTTCCTTTGAAAAATTTTTGAACTATCATTTCAAGTGCTTGCTGCACGTTCTTTTCTATGAGACAGGTTTTAAGCTCGTTCAGGTCGGGGATGGTCAAAATATTCCGTTTGATAAGTTCATCTATGAGAAACATATTTCTCGGGTTGAGTGCAAGACGCAGCACATCGAGCACTGATTTTACGGGCTCTTCAAAGAAAAATGAATTTTCTGTTACTTTCTGATAGGGGATCGAATGGTCATTGAGCGCCTTTTCCAGCACAGGCATTTGTGCCTTCAGCCGACAAAGGATTGCAACTTCGGAAAGACTTGCTACTTTCGAGCCCTCGCTTCCATCGGTGATAGAACTGTCCATCGAGAAAAATCGTACACCGCCGATGAGTTTCTCGATCTCACGAGCTATAAATTCTGCTTCGCTTTTATCTGTGGCATGAGAGGAAATATTGATCTTCACACCTTCCTGCAAACCGGAGAGTATTTCCTGCTCCTCAATAACCTGGTGGGAAGCTCTCAAAATTGTATTGGTGCAGCGGTAACTATGCTTCAAGGAAATGATAGTAGTCTGAGAATAGTCTTTCTGGAATTTCTTAATAAAACCGACATCGGCTCCGCGAAAGCCGTAAATTGCCTGGTTCGGGTCACCTATCGCAGTGATATTTGCCTGCTTTTCCGGCTTAATAAGTTTGATGAGCTGGTACTGCGCTGCATTGATGTCCTGAAATTCATCGATGAGAATAAACTGTATTTTTTTCTGATATTTTTTCTGGATTTTCTGCTCGCTCTTTAAAAATATGATCGGTTTATAGATCAGGTCTTCTATATCAAAAAGATTGAATTGCCGCAGAGCTTTTTCGTATTTTGCAAAGAGTTCCTTAGTTGCTTTTTTTCTGATCTTTGATCGTGATATTGCCTGCTGCTTGATATGCGATATTTCCTCAGAAAGGGTTTTTACTTTTTTCTTATCACATCCCACTTTTTCGATCAGAAAACGATGCTTTTCTGTTTCATCAAGAATGCTGAATTGCGAATCCCGATTGAAATATGATGCATGCTCTTTGAGTATCGAGTATCCATAAGAGTGAAAAGTAGAGATATGTAGTTCCTCTTTTGAGGTGGTGTCCAATATTTTATCGAGCCGATCTTTCATCTCCTCAGCAGCTTTATTGGTAAAGGTCACCGCAAGAATATTTGTCGGTTTGATACCGCGCTGTTTGATGAGATAAGCAATGCGTGCAGTAAGTGTTCTTGTTTTGCCTGTTCCCGGTCCAGCCAAAATGAGCAGCGGTCCCGGATAGTGCTGTACTGCAAGCTTTTGATCTTCGTTGAGTTCCTCAAGAAAGTCAGAGGGAGTTTGTTCTATTACTTTTTTTTCAACTTTTTCGATAAAAAGTTTGGGCTCTTCCTCTTTTGTATAAAGTTTCTGAAATGATGCGATATCAAAGTTGATGAGTGGTTTTGTAGGAGGCGCTTTAATCTCTTCAGTAAAATCTGAAAAAAGAGCTTCCTGGTTTTGCAGATCCTTTATTTCGTCCTTTGTGAAAACTCTTATTCTTCCATATTCGCCATCAAATCCCTCTTCGATATGCACCTGTCCGTTACGCATTCTTCTGATGGCTTCGGTAAGGATCTCATTGGTTTTTATTTGCAGGTCATCAAGTGGAGTATGTAAGAGAATATCAAACTCGGATGTAAATTTCTGCAGCAATGCTTCATAAGCTTGGGCAACTTTTTTAGAATTTTTGCCTACACCCAGAATTTCTGAGAGAATTTCATCCAATGTGATAAGAGAATGAAAATTATGCCTGTGCGGTCTCGCTTTTGGATCGGCTCTGTCTGCAAGCTGGGCAACGCGGTTGATCACGCCGACAGTGACCTTTTTCCCGCACACAGGGCAGATGCCTTTATGCTTGATCGTTTGGAGCGGATCCCAGCAAATTCCGCACTTCCTGTGACCGTCAAAATGATATTTCCCTTCCTGGGGAAAGAATTCTATAGTTCCTAAAAATTGCTTATCATTACCGGATTTCATTGCATCACGAATTGTATGGTAACTGAGCTCTGTATCAAAAAAATTTGCTTCTCTACCAAGCTTCGATGGTGAGTGTGCATCAGAGTTTGAAATGAGTGTATATTTATCCAGGAATGAACAGACCCAATTCATCGGAGGGTCGGAGGAAAGCCCTGTTTCAACTGCGAAAATGTGTTCAGAAAGATCGTCATAGCATTCTTCGATAGTATCAAAACCGGATTTTGAACCAAGTGCAGAAAACCACGGCGTCCAGATATGTGCAGGAACAAGGAAAGCATCATTTGAGCTTTCAAGCACTATTTCGAATAGATCGCGTGAATCCAAACCGAGGATCGGTCTGCCGTCTGAAGTGATATTTCCTATTTGCGAGAGCTTGTTTTGAATCTTCTCAACAGTTTCGAAATCAGGTGCAAAAAGCACATTATGAACCTTGCGAACTTTTCCGTTTTTTTTGTAGATATTGCTGATCTCGGCAGTGAGGATGAAGCGTGTTTGATTATGAAAATTGTATTTTTTAAATTCCTTTTTAAGTGTGAAAAGACCGGGCTCGGCAGGTTCGAGTTTTTTTTTGAGCTCTTTAAGCCACCCCGGATGAGAAAAATCTCCTGTCCCAACAACGGTGATACCTTTTTTTTGTGCCCATTTGTCGAGTTCTTCCGGGATTAGGTCTTTGCTTGTAGCAATGGAAAAATGCGAGTGAATATGGAAGTCGGCTATGAATTTCATGATTTATTATAAGTTTTTCTAATTTTAAGTGGGTTGAAATATTGAAATAAAAGAATCTGAATATCCAATATCCAACACGGAATAACCAATATCCATTTAACTACACTCTCTCTTAACTCTTTTAAAGTTGCTTTCAATTTTTTTATGCTGTTAGATATTTCGTTTAACATTTTGTTTTCCATTATTATATTAATTGTCTAACGGAGTAAATAAAATCAGACCTAAATTCAGTATTTTGAGCTTCTCCATAATTCGCTGTAGGTGATGATCCGCTTTTCAGGATTTGAAATATGATATGTTTAACTGCCTTTGTTTCGGGTAGTTGCTCATAAACATGAATAATCTTAACCGAATAATCAATCAGACGTTGCTGCAAATCGAACTTTTTATGAATCATTTTCTTTATTATTTTCCTTCATTAATTGGATATTCCGTGTTGAATATTGGATATTGTTTGCAACTTACCAACTCAATGCTCAAAAGATCCTTGTTATGTAGAATTTCTGAAGAGTCCGATCAAGCCGATGCTGCCGAAGATAATATTTGCAAACCACGCAGCCATAACCGGTGAAAGCAGTTCGTTGTAGCCGAGACTCTGTCCGAATCTGACTACTGAAATGTATATAAAGCAGATTGCAATTGCTACCACAAAGCCGATTCCTCGCGATTTTCCTCTTTTCGAAAGCGTGGCAAGTGGAATGCAGAACAGGATCATTATCACGTTTACAAAAGGATATGCTATCTTCAGATTCATTTCCACCAGCTCTTTCTGGTGCTTCTCCCCAATTCTTCGAAGACGTTCAATATAATCCCGTAACTCGAATACAGTCATCTCATCAGGTTTTTTTGTGCTCTTCACCAGATCTTCCGGTTGTATGTGAATATCATCAAAATACTGATCCTCAAAATTCGTATATGCAATGAGTTTATTATCCTCGAATTTTCGAATGTAACCATTGTAAAAAGTTAGCTTCATCTCTTGATCATCATTCTTGGTTTCTGTGTCCCAGAGTCCGTGCTCTGCATGTATCTTTTTCACAATATGATTGTCATCATTAAAGATAGAGATGTCTATATTCTTGATCTTATTTTTGTAGCCATCAAGAAAACCGATATAGTACAAACGGTTCTTATCATCCTTGTATTGAATATCAGACCGGACTCGGATGTCGGCTCTATTCTGTTTTTTTATCTTTACTCTTTCGATGTACACGAGTGTATCTTCTGCCCACGGCATGACTGTATCACCGAAAACAAACAAAAGTATTGTAACAAGAAATCCAAACGCAAAAAGAGGAACGGACATCCTTTTTATGCTTATACCTGCGCTGCGAATCGCGACAGTTTCGTTGTGCTTGCTCATGTATTGCATAAGGAAGAGTCCTGCAAGAAGGATCGCTACAGGGGATGAGAGCACCATAATATAGGGAATCCTGCAGAGAAAATAGAAAACCACATCCCAGAATGCTGGATTCTCATTAAAAAACCTACTCCATTTTTCAAAAAATTCGATCACCATGAATATCGTCACAAATGAACCGAGTATGACCAGGTATAATCGGGCAAGATTTTTAAAGAGATACTTATCAATTATTTTCATGAGGTATTTGAGTTGTCTTCTTCCGTTTGAAAATGTTCTTGAATCGCTCGAGGTGAATGATCTTCCGCTCGCGCATGGAATAAATCACAAGATACACGCCTGCGATAGTGAAGATAATATTCGAGATCCACATACCGATAAAGGGCGAGATGATCATCTTGTCTGCAAGCTCCTCACCTGCAAAAAGTGATACGTAATACACCACAAAAACAAGTGAAAATACAACAAATCCCATACCAACGGAATTTGTCCTCGTCATCATGCCGATGGGCGCTCCGATGAGGATGAATACAAGGCAGGCAAAGGCGATAGAGTATTTCTTATCTATCTCCACCTGATATTTACTGATTTCCCTGCTCAAGCTATAAATACGTTGATCGCGAACTCCGATAAGATGTTTCAGTTTGCTTATTTCTTTGTTATCTCCTTCTTCCGGATTTTCATTTATTACTGAAAGCTGGATTTCATACTTTTGCTTTTCTTTAATTTTATCCTGGCGTTGAGTATCAAGTTCCCTGATGTGCTTTTTCATGTCCGAAGAGCTCATTTCTCTATCTCCACGTTGTGCAAGATGGGCTTCGCTCACACCGATGCCGAGGTCGGGGATCTTTATCAAGTACTTCTTGAATACAATAGTTGTATAATCCTGCGGATTATCTTTAGAAATTTCGTGGATCAGTCCGTTATACAGTGTCGCATGTAAGGAATTCCCGCCATTGAAAAGCTCGATATTGCCGTATTCTGCAGTGATCGTTCTGGGATATTTGCCGTTGCTTTTATCATATATGACAATATCGTTGTATTTTTCACCATCCTCAGATTTGTCGTGATAGTAGAAATTGTAATCTTTCAATTCTGTGAACAGTCCGGGCTTGAGTTCCGAAGTGGGCCTGCGAGTGCTTATCTTTATTAGAAGATTTTTCAGGGTATAATTACTCTCCGGCAAAATGTGGTCGTTGAAGTATATCATAAAAAGAGAAATAAGGATCGCTGCGATCACCACGGGCTTCATCATACTGTAAATATTGATGCCGCTTGCTTTAAATGCAGTGATCTCATTGTCCGATGAGAACCGCCCAAAAGCCATAATTGTGGCAACGAGCACAGCCATCGGGATGGCGAGAGCAAGCATGAAGGGTAAACTCAATACAAAAACCTGCGTGGTCGTCCAGATGTCGAGGTGCCTTGTGATGATGAGATTCAGCAGATCCAACACTCTGTCCAGCAGCATAATAAATGTGATCACCATGGCTGAGAGTATAAAGGGACCTGCATGCTCCCTGAGAATATATTTCGAAAGAATTTTCATTGAACGACCTTTCGCAGTGCAGTTTTTGATATGGGGGAAAATTGTCAATTTTTGGGAGAAAATAAATCAAATTAAATCTTAACCACGAAAAGCACGAAAAATAAATTTAAACAACCACAGAGAACATAGAGGAAGAAGATGAATGCAGATAGAGGAGTGTCTAATTAAACCACCCAGCTTCACTACATTTCAGGCTTCGTTGCACTACGCCCAGACAGGACGCCGTGGTTCGCCTTCGTAAAACTACGGCGCAACAGGCAAGCAGAGAACACCCAGCTTCATTACATTACGCCGTGGCAGGCAGAGAAATTTTCTACTTGTGACAAGATAATTCCAAATAAAAAAGGGCATGTCATTCCCGTGAAAAGAAGATAATAACCACGAAAAACACGAAACAACACGAAAAATAAAATAAAACAACCACAGAGGACACAGAGAGCACAGAGAAATACAATAGATAAGAAAATCGAAGAGAGAAAAGCTAGGAGTGAGAAAAATATAATCATGACTTTATTCAGACTATTGAGACTACGCTGTGGCAAGCAGAAGATTTTTAACTTGTGGCAATATAATGCAAAAGAATAGAGCATGTCATTCCTCCCAATTTGTCGGGAGGAATCCAGTATTTTGATATTAACATGCAGGTTAGACAGATTTTCGAAGATTAAGAGTTTGATTTAATTTTTTTCATTTTATTTTCTGAATAAGTGTTAATCAGCATAAACTTGTTCGCCCACTGGCGAATCAGCATTCATCTGCGTTCTGTTTTTCACGGAGTAATGCAATGAAGACTGAGCGCTCTTCTCTCTTCTCTCCTCTCTCTTCGCTTTTCGCTTTTCACTTTTCACTTTTCACTTTTCGCTTTTCACTCTTCACTTTTCGCTTTTCACTTTTCGCTCCACGCGAATATTTGTCTTGACAAGTTTATGAGCAGTTATTCATTCATCACGAAGTTAAAAACTTAGCTTCGTAAAGAGAGGAAAAATGAAAAAAAAGATTGTTTTATTGGTTTTTTCTTTATTGTGTGTGGTAATTCTCGATGCAGCCATTCTCAACGTGCCAGTTGATTATTCAAGCATACAGATAGGTATAGACACAGCAGTTAATGGAGATACGGTTTTAGTGCAACCGGGAACATATGTTGAAAACATTAACTATAATGGAAAGAATATCACTGTTGCTTCGTTATTTCTTACTACTGCTGACACTTCCTATATTTCGCAGACCGTGATTGATGGAGACAGTGTGGATAGCGTAGTGAAATTTATGAGTGGTGAAGATTCAACAGCTGTATTGTGTGGATTTAGTGTTACGAATGGTTATGCAGATTTTCCCTATGAATATGGGGGAGGTATTTGGTGTACTCAGGGTTCATGTCCAACATTAAGCAATTTAGCTATTTTTTCAAACTTCTCGGAGGGTTGGGGAGGAGGTATTAGCTGTAGAAATGGTTCAAATGCTTGTATCAAATCAACTAAAATATACGATAATCAAGCAGATTATGGAGGAGGTGGGTTAAGTTGTTCTAACGCAAGCCCATTCATTTCACATGTAGTAATATCCAATAATTTTGCCCAGTTTTGGGGAGGGGGTGTTAATTGCCAAGACTATTCTTGTCCACAACTAACAAATGTCGTAATATCAAATAATTATGCTTACTTATGTGGTGGTGGTTTACGAAGTTATAGTAATTCATCCCTACAACTGGTAAATGTTGAAATACTAAATAATTTTTGTGATGAAGATAGTGGCGGTGGAGGTATTAACATTAGGAATTCCACGTTATTTTTATTGAATGCAACTTTTTTTGGAAATACTGCAGATATAGGTGGTGCAATACTTTTTAGTAACTCGGTAGCAGATGTTGAAGATTCATATTTTTCAGAAAATATTAGTGGTTTTTATGGGGGCTGTTTTGTTTGCGAAAATTCAACTTTATCTATTAGGAATACTATCATCGAGGATTCTGATGCATTTAGCTTTGCTGGGGCTATATATATTAATGATAGTTCGTACGTAAAAATGGATAGTGTTTCATTAATGAATAATGTTTCAAGTGTTGGAGGAGGTATAAATATTGAAATTTCAACACTTGATATTTACAATTGTTTTTTTTATAACAACTCAGCTTGTGATGGAGGGGCAATAATCAGTTTTAATTCTGACTTAAATATATACAATAGTATTTTCGTTGAAAATGGGACTTATGAAGGTGGGAGTGCAATTGATGCAAGAAATAGTTCAGGAGTGTTCTGCTGTAATGTAACAATTACCGATAACTACGCCCAAACAAGTTGCGGGGGTATCAAGTGTGATTCAAGTTCAGATGTAGATATTTATAACTCAATATTATGGAATGACACGCAACCTGAAATAATCGGGAATAATGTCTCTGTAGTGTATTCAGATGTACAGGGGGGTTGGATAGGAACAGGAAACATAGATACGGATCCTATGTTTGCAGATACTTTGAGTGAAGATTTTCATCTAACTCAATACTCACCCTGCATTGATGTCGGCACACCGGATACCACCGGGCTCAATTTGCCGCCCTGGGATCTGGATGGAAATATTCGTGTATGGGATGGTAATGGAGATGGTGTTGCAGTCATCGATATGGGAGCATACGAATATGGAGCTCCGTCGTACTCAATTCATGAACCGTTTATTCCTCAAGAAAATATTATACATAATTTCCCCAATCCAACCAAAAACTCAACTACAATTCTATATTCACTTAAAATGAATTCTCATGTTATGATAAGTATCTACAACATAAAAGGGCAACTCGTTTCTACGCTTGTGAATGAGACAAAACCAAAAGGTGAATATTCGGTTATATTTGATGCAGAAGCATTGAGTTCAGGAGTATATTTTTATAAATTACAAACTGAAGATATGTCAGAAATTAAGAAGATGATTGTGATAAAATGATGGATATAACAAAATAAATAAGGAGAAACAAATGAGAAAGAGAATTTTCTTGCTGGCAATTTCATTCCTTTTTGTGGGAATACTACATGCAACAATAATAAATGTACCGGGTGATTATTCAACAATACAGACAGGCATAGACTCTTCATCCGTTGGAGATACTGTCCTCGTCCAACCGGGAACCTATGTAGAAAATATTAACTACAACGGAAAGAATATTACCGTTGCTTCTTTATTTCTCACTACTCAGGACACTTCCTATATTTCACAGACTGTTATCGATGGTAACCAAAATGGGACTGTTGTAATATTTGAAAGTGGAGAGGACATTAGTGCGATTTTAACTGGTTTTACAATAACGAACGGACACATTGCTTCCGGGCAACCTGGGAGTTATGGGGCAGGAATTTGCTGCAAAGATTCAAGTCCAACAATAGCCAATTCATTTATCGTTGATAATTTTAGTCATAATGATGGAGCTGGAATTTATTGCTCGGATTGTAGTCCCACTTTAAGTAATCTTATCATCAGCAAAAATACGACAGAATGGGATGGGGCTGGGCTTTTTTGTGATTATGCTCATCCTACCTTATATAGGGTTGTGATTTGCAATAATACTGCCACATGGGCTGGAGCTGGAGTATACCTTACTAGTTGTTCTGAACCGACTTTTACAAATGTAACTATAACAGAAAATAATTCCTACGATAGCGACAATTATGCAGGATTTCAATTAGCTCACGATGCTTCTCCAACTCTGGTAAATTGTATTCTATGGAATAATACTCCTCAAGAAATTCTGTTAACTTCAGTCTGTTCAATTGATATAACTTACTCGGACATTAAAGGCGGTTGGACAGGAGTGGGAAATATGAATATTGATCCCTTATTCGTTAATCCTTTAGATGGGGATTTCCATTTAACTACTGAGTCGCCATGTATTGATAGTGGAGACCCAAACTCACCACCAGATCCTGATGGTTCTATTTCAGATATCGGTTCATATTATTTTGATCCGAATTATTTCTATGCGAACTTTACAGCTTCACCAACAGTTGGGGAGGTTCCTTTAGAAGTTTATTTTTCTGATCTATCAAATGGAAATATCATTAGTTGGGAGTGGGATTTCCAAAATGATGGAGTCATCGATTCTTATGAGCAAAATCCAACATTTGTTTATCAAAATAAAGGAACATATTCAGTTAGTCTTACTGTACAAAGTGATACAGAAGAAGATAGGTTGATAAAAGAAAATTATATTGCTGCTACCACGAATATCGTGGTTGATGGTTATGCTTATCTTGATAATCAGAGTATCCATGATGGGATAAAGATTTTATTTATAAGAACAACGCCGTCGATTATTTCGGATAGTACCTATACGGATTCAAGCGGTCACTTTTCTATTAATTTACAAAATGGTTTGTTTAATATTTCATACTCAAAAGAAAATTATCATGATATAACATATGAAAATGTAATACTAAACTCTGATACTACATTAACGACTTCAACTCTTATACCCGTAGGAACAGGTATAATTAATGTGCCAGGGGATTTTTTATCAATACAAGAAGCTATAGATAATTCATACGAAGGAAATATAGTTCTTGTTGATACGGGCCGATATTATGAGAATATTAATTTTAGTGGTAAAAGTATTACAGTGAGTTCACTTTTTTATATTCAGCAAGATAGTTCATATATAACCCATACAATTATTGATGCTAATAACAATGGGTCCCCAGTCATATTTAATCATCTTGAAGATTCTCTTTCATGTTTGTCTGGATTCACGATTACAGGTAGTAGTTATATGAGTGATTATGGAGGTATCGCCTGTTTATATTCAAGTCCAAAATTGAAAAATCTTATCGTAAGTGGAAATAATGCTTATTTCTATGGTGGTGGTATATGCTGTTATAATGCAGACCCGATTATAGAAAATGTTGTTATAAAAAATAATACTGTGACTTTGTGGGATGGTGGTGGTTTCTTTTGTACAGAGGGCTCGAAGCCAACGTTAATAAATGTTTCTATATATAATAATTCAGCTGGAATATTTGGGGGTGGTTTTGCTTGTTGGTCAAATTCTCAACCTTCTTTATATAATGTTGATATTCATGATAATAGTGCAGACCAATGTGGTGGTGTATATTGTCATAATTCAATCGTATTTATTACAAATGCAACAATATGTCATAATAGCTCAGTGATGCATCATAAGTCGAGCGGAATTTATAGTGTATATATGGCAAATGTCTATGTTACAAATTGCATTATTTGGGATAACTGGCCTGCTGAAATTCAGACAAATATTGGTGGATCGATCACAATAACCTATTCAGATATCAAGGACGGATGGAGCGGTACGGGAAATATTGATTCGGATCCTTTATTTGTAGATCCGCAAAATGGTGATTTCCATCTTACATGGGCTAATTTTCCAATTCCAGATTTAACAAAATCTCCATGTATTGATACTGGTGATCCCAGTTCGCCGGTCGATCCTGATGGAACACGAGCAGATATGGGTGCTTATTATTTTAATCAACCAGAATTTGGAGTGGATATACCTACAAGTCTTGAAGCAAATATTCTTCATCAAAATTTCCCCAATCCAACTAAAAACTCAACAATAATACAGTATTCCCTAAAACATAATTCTCATGTTATGATAAGTATCTACAACATAAAAGGGCAGTTGATTTCTACGCTTGTGAATGAGACAAAACCAAAAGGTGAATATTCGGTTATATTTGATGCAGAAGCATTGAGTTCAGGAGTATATTTTTATAAATTACAAACTGAAGATATGTCAGAAATTAAGAAAATGATCGTGATAAGGTAACTCACGACTCAGCTTGCAAAGATGAGTCGGGGCAAAATGGGACGTAGATATACGCAGATTCAGCGGATTTTCGCAGATAAAGAATTAAATTTATTTTTCATCATTATATTTTATGAATCAGTGTTCACCCTGTGAAATAATCCCGATGCATCGGGATTCCTGCTTTGCAGGATTTCACGGGGTAAATCAGTTTCATCAGCGGAAACTTGTTCGCCAACTGGCGAATCTGTGTTCTATTCTTTTCAGATCCCCGAGTCATTCCCTTCGTGGCTGACTCGTGAAACGCAACACATGTTTATCAGCCTCATCTGCGATTATCTGCGTTCTATTCTTAAAATATTGAAGAAAGTACGTGGAAATAAATCATAAACTTGACAGCTCCATTCCCCAAAAATCTATTCCAAATACATGAAAAAGGAAAACAAAATTCTTAAAGAAGTCGTCATATACTGCGACGGATCATGCAAGGGAAATCCCGGTCCTGGCGGCTGGGCAGCAATTCTGATCTACAGAGGGAAAAGGAAAATACTTACCGGCTTTGCTAAGGAAACGACCAACAACATCATGGAACTCACCTGCGCATTAAAAGCGTTGGAAAAACTGAAAGAGCCGTGCATTGTTGCAGTATACTCGGATTCGACCTATCTCGTCAAAGGCATGACAAAATGGATGGATAACTGGAAAGAAAAGGGATGGAAAAACTCTAAAAAGAAGCAGATCAAGAATCTGGAATTATGGCTGCAGCTCGACAGATTAGCTCAAGAACATCAGATTTACTGGCAGTGGCTCAAAGGGCACGAAGGTCATCCTGAAAATGAGGAATGCGATAGACTGGCAAAATACCAAATTAAGAAACATATTAAATAATGTGATCTTCAAAAAAGGAGATTCGATGAAAAAAGTAATCTTTCTTGTAATGATTCCACTCCTTTTGGTAAGCTGTAGTGTGTTCAAAACTGCTCCGACAGAACGCCTGCAAACGCAGCTTTTACCCGACATTGTTAAGGATCTTTATTTTGGCATGTCTATGGATAAATTTGAGGATGTGAAATATGCAAAGAACTTGGAAGAACGCATCGATATGTCTTTTCGGTATGAATATGTAGAAAATATCGAGAATGCTGAATTCCAATCTATCACATATTATTTTGATGCAAAGATATCTTCCCAACCTCTTTATGAAATGATCTTTACGTTTAAGGATAATGTGGATGTGGAATCCTATACGCGGAATATGTATGGTAATCCCTCGATAATGCATCATCTTCCATTTGATGAGTGGTGCTGGAAGAGCGGAGAGGGCTTCCAGATCGTTGCATGGACATTTGAAAATAAACTGGTCATCGTTGCAACGATCAAGAGAACTGAGTGGGCTGAGCTCGATATTTGCGGGGAATAATGGTTTTTGAAACTTCTCGTTTGATCATCAGAATTCCTATTACAAAAGATGAGGATGTGGACTTCTATTTCCAGCTCTGGAATGAGCCAAAGGTTATGGAAAATGTTGGATTTCCAAAAGGATTAATGATACGCAGGGAAGATATAATTGCACAACTGGCTCGTGCAGAAAGCTCAGAATTTGACCGAACCTTGATAGTGATTGATAAGGAAAGCGACGCACCGATAGGGGAATGTAAACTTGGCAATCCTGATGAAAAGGGTATCAGCACGACGGATGTAAAATTATTACCTTCTTATTGGAATAGAGATTTTGGTACGGAGATAAAAACCGGACTTATCGATTATCTTTTCACACATACGAATTGCATAGCTGTACAAGCCTCCCCGAATAGATTAAATCCTGCCTCACAAAAAATGCAGGAGAAGGTAGGGGCAAAGCGTATCAGAGAAGGGACGTATCATTTTCCTGAACATATGCGATCTTTTACAAAGCCGGTTGAATTATTTATATACAGATTAGACAGATCAGACCGGGAAAGAGGTAGGAACCCATATAATCAAAAAATTTATGGACATTCTTATTGTGAATATATAAAGAAGTAGAAAAATAAAAAAGGAGTTATCAGAAGATGGAAAATATTCTTAATTATTTAAATGCAAATCCGATTTTGTGGGTGATCATCGGCATTCTTGCAGTGCTTCTTATCATAGCGATAATAAAAAAGATGTTTAAACTTCTCATTGTTATTGTAGTTATCGCAGTGGTGTATGCTGGGTATCTGTTCTTTACAGGCAAGGAAATTCCCACAAATAAGGAAGCATTGATCGAACACGGAAAAGAATTGCTTGAAAAAGGAAAAGATGTAGGCAAAGATCTGATTGAAAAGGGGAAAGATGCAGGTGAGGATTTGATAGAAAAAGGCAAGAAAGAGCTGCAGAAGAAGACCACCGATTAGAAAATTCGGAACAGAATCCTATTCCTGATTGTACCGAAATATTCGACCTTATTTTGGGTACAAATTGTAACAAAATAATATCCCGGTTGTGAATAATCATAACCCTTAAGACGGTTTGGTTTTCTGTTGTGTAGTGTCCTCATAATAAAATATAATCCTTTACTGCATAATGTATTTCCTACGCCCTGATCACCCCGAAACTGACCGCAGAATTTATCATCGCCTGCAGTTCATTGATTGCTTTGGACACCGATTGTCCGATAAGGTCCATCTTGGAGATTTGATAGATCCTTTCTGATACCTTTTTAATCTCCTGGAAAGAAAATATCTGGTCAACAAGTCCGCAGGATTTTATAAGAGAAATGATCACAATATCGCGGGGTTCGGGTATTTCATCACTTAGAACGATCTGACGAATACGATTTTTCACTGTTACTTCTTCTGAATTGTTTAGAACAGGATAACGTTTTTGTGGAAAAAGTCCAAGTATTTTCTTCTTTTTCTCTTCAAGGATTCCTTTTTCAACCAGTCGCTGTGTTAATACCTCTCTAAGATTGCTGAATCTATTTCTGATCTCTTTCACCCAATAAAGGGCATTTTTGCTGTCCGGGTACTGTTTTATAAGTGCGATTACTTCATCATAGATGGGGTCGCCGGTTACCGAATCATCAAAAAGGATCAGATGTTCAAGGTCAGTATCGATCTTATTTTCCAGAGCCAGTTCCATCAAAATAGCTCCTGCAAGTGCGCTTTCAAAAGACATCAGCGACATAGGAAGGAAGTTGCCCTTCTTATCATCAAGAGCAAGTAAAATTAAATCTTCTGCAAAACTAAGCATCCTCATTTCTCCATAAAATTTATTTGCATACTATTCAGGATACTCTCGTTTTTTTCGTCAATTAAATTTATAAAACAATATCGAGAATCAATAAATTTATAAATTCTTTGACAACAAATATACTTCTCTGCCATATATACAAGCTATAAAGAAATGCTCTTGCGATGGAGGAACAATGATTAATCCGCAGATTTTCAGAGAATATGATATTCGTGGTATAGTAGATAAAGATCTCACAGATAAAGCTGTCGAGAATATTGGACTTAGCTTCGGCACCTATTTGCACAATTTGAATCTTAAGTCCGTTGCCTTGGGCGGGGATTGCCGTCTCAGTACAAACCGATTTCGAGCGATACTCAGCGATGCCCTGGCGCAAACGGGCTGCAAAGTTATAGATGTGGGCACTGTGCCTACTCCAGTGCTGTATTATGCAATTGAAAAATTACAAACGGATGGCGGATTGATGGTCACAGGCAGTCATAATCCTCCGGATTTTAATGGCTTTAAACTCTGCGTGGGCACCTTCTCCATTTATGGACAGGAAATTCAAAAGATCAGAGAGATAATTGATGACGATGTGTATATTTCCGGTGAAGGTTCTTGCGAAAAATATGACTCTATCATTCAGGATTATCAGGATTATGTGGCTGAGCATCTCCTGATTGACAGACCTCTGAAAGTTATTGTGGATTCCGGCAACGGCACAGCTGGTCCTGTTGCTCCGGACATTTATCGCAGATTGGGATGCGAAGTGATCTCCCTTTTTGAAGAAATGGACGGCACCTTTCCTAATCATCATCCTGACCCGACAGTCAAAGAGAATATTGAAATCCTTATTAGAAAAGTTATTGATGAAAAAGCGGATGTAGGCATCGGTTTTGACGGCGATTCCGACCGCATTGGCGCAGTTGACGAGAATGGAAATATTGTCTGGGGCGATCAGCTACTAATGATTTTTGCTCGAGCAGTGCTCAAGGAACACCCGGGTGCAACTGTCATCTCTGAAGTGAAATCATCAAAAAATCTCTATGATGACATACGAAAACATGGTGGAAACCCCATTATGTGGAAAACAGGCCACTCGCTCATAAAGGAAAAAATGCGAGAAGAAGAAGCCCTGCTTGGTGGCGAGATGAGCGGTCATATGTTCTTTGCGGATAAATATTTCGGCTTTGACGATGCTATCTATGCAGGCGGGAGATTGCTTGAAATTCTTTCTCAAACCGACAAGCCACTCAGCGAACTTCTCTCAGATGTACCTCCTGTATATAACACTCCGGAGATCAGGATCGAATGCCCTGATGAGGAGAAATTCGAGGTCGTCGAACATGTGAAACACTATTTTGAAAAGAAGAAATGCGATATAAATGACATCGACGGAATGCGTATCACATTTGAGCATGGATGGGCTCTGGTGCGTGCATCAAACACTCAGCCAGTGTTGGTTCTCAGGTTTGAAAGTACATCTGAAGAGCTACTTGCAGAGATCAAGGATATGATTATGAGAAAAGTTGAGGAGTTCATCAAAGCTGCTTCCTGATCCCATGAGTTCTTCACGTGAGATATCCGTTTCTGATTTGCTTTCTACAGAAGCAATTCTTCTCGACTTGACTGAAACAGATAAAACCCAACTCCTGCATTTCTTATGCACTCGAATTTCAGAAATGTATCCCGATATTGATCCACAACAATTTTTTACAGATATTATGAAACGAGAGAATGACCTGTCCACCGGTATTGGCAATCACATTGCAATTCCACATGCTTTTGCTGGGTTTGCAAAGAAAATTCACCTGCTATTCGCAACTCATACTGGAGTTGAATACGATTCCCTCGATGGAAAACCTGTGAATATTTTCTTTATGCTTGCCATACCACCAAATGAAAACAAATTATATGCTTCCTTTCTCATGAAGATCTCTCAACTTATGAGAACAAGCAAGCTTAGAGATGCGCTGATGAATGCAAAATCTCCCAAAGAAGTTATTGCACTTTTTAAAAAATATGAGAATATTGAGTTTAATCTTAAAAGTGTGTAATTAGAAATATGTTAAAAAATACATCAAATATTTGGAAACCGATCCCAGTTAAATGAATAAGGATTTAACGGGACAAGTGAATCGGTTACAATTAGCTATCTTCCTATTAACCACCAACTTAAGTTGGTGGTTAATGAAACAAAAAAATGCATTAACCGTTTCAACGGTTTCTCGCTTTCTTAAATTTAACTTTTTAGAATGGACTCAATATTAAATAATGAAAAAAATAATCTGTATTCTAATTTTATGTTTTATTTCTGCAGTTCTTTTTGCAGAAACAGAATCGCTCAAACTCACTTTTTCATTGGAAGATTTTACATTCACCAAACAGAACGCCCATGATGTGATCAATCCACCTCAGATTGATAACTATGTTTTTACTGCCGGGATAGGCGAACCGCAGCTTCCTTTGAAAATAATCATCCTATCAATTCCGCAAGAGAAGGAAATCAGTGAAGTAAAGATTCTTCATAATGAGATGCAGACATTACAAGGAGAATTCTTGCTCTACCCTGTGCAAAAGCCAAAGGCATTATCTGATGAATCCCCTGTTAGCTTTATTCCTGCTGATCCCGCAATATATGGGAAGCATGCTTACTATCCGGAATATATCATACAAAATACAAGGTCCGGCTTTCTTTCAGGATATCATATCGGATCAATTTTAGTTAGCCCTTTTCAGTACAATCCGGGAGGTCGCGAACTCACATTCATAACAGAACTCGAAGTTGAAATTACCTATGCAGAGAGCAAAAAGACCGGAATAGCGATCAATCAGAGAAGCGCAACAGCTCAAGAATTCCTGAACGATCAAATATCAAAATTCGTTTATAACAAGAGTGATATTTTTCATCCGGAAATTATTAAGAAAGAACAAACTGAAGATGTATATGAATATGTGATCATTACAACAGACAATTTTACTGCGGATTTCCAACCTCTTTCTGATTGGAAAACTCAGAAAGGGGTGAGTGCTTCAATTGTATCAACTTCCCATATATATGATAATTATGATGGAATCGATAATGCAGAAAAAGTGAGGAACTTCATAATAGATTATTATCAAAATCATGGAACTTTGTGGATCTTACTTGGAGGAGATACAAACTTTGTACCCTATAGAGAGGCATTTGCTTTCGATTGTGAATACGGTCCATACTGGCATAATTTACTGCCCTGTGATCTTTATTTTTCCGATCTGGACGGCACATGGAACGACAATGGAAATAATGTTTATGGGGAGCTGGAAGACAATATTGATATGTATCCCGATGTATTTGTGGGACGTGCATCAGTAGAAACGAACGCTGAAGCAGATGCTTTCGTGGATAAAATCCTCACCTATGAGAAAAATCCACCTGTTGATTATCAACTTGATATGATGTTCCTTGCGTCTGTGCTGTGGAATGATCCATACACGGACTCCGGTTTAAGTAAAAATTTCATCGATGATGCCTATGTGCCTGGCAGATTTGATCCCATTACAAAATTGTATCAGTCAATGGGAAATCTCTATTATGATGATGTAATGACCAATCTGAATGGGGGGCAACACATCATAAATCATAACGGGCATGCATGGTACTCTGTGATGGGCATTGGTAGTGATCACCTATACAACAGCGATATGGATGCGCTTACAAATGCACCTGCGTTTTCCATCTGGTACACGATCGGGTGCTGGCCCGCTGCCTTTGATTACAATTGCATTGCAGAGCATTGGATAAACAATCCTAATGGAGGCGGAGTAGCATTTATAGGAAATTCCCGCTACGGATGGGGAAGTCCGGGCAATCCGCTTTATGGCTATTCTGATACTTTTGATCAAGAGTTCTACAAACAATTATTTGTTGAAAATATTCATTCAATCGGTATGACTATGTCACTGTCAAAATCGGTGTATGTACCTTATTCAAGGAATGAAAATGTTTACCGATGGTGTGAATATGAGATAAATCTGCTTGGTGAGCCGGAAATGTCTGTCTGGACTGATCTTCCGCAAGATATGATCGTAATCCATCCTGACAGCATTGCTATCGGAAATTGCGATGTGACAGTTACAGTAAAAGACGATACGGATCCACTTCAAAATGCGCTGGTCTGTATTTTGCAGGAAGATGATGTATATCAAACTGCCTATACCGACTTGCAGGGTGAAGTGCACTTTTCAGTTTCTACAGGTAATGTTGTTGACGACATTCTTGTCACTGTGACTGTTCAGAATTTTCTGCCATACCAGAGCACGATAAAAGTTATTGCAGATCAGCCATACGTGATGATAGATTCGTATGCAACCAATAATTCTATTCACGGTTACATAACTCCCGGAGCAAATATAAGCATTGATGCCGGCTTTCATAATTTCGGACAGATGCCTGCAGACAGTATTGAAATAACTCTCTTTGCAGATAGTGACCTCATCACAATGATAGACAGCACTTATTTTATTTCACACCTCGAACCAAAATCTGCCTTATTTATAGATGATGTTTTTTCTTTCTTTGTAGATAGCACTCTTGTTAGCGGTACGGTTATTCCAATTGATTATATTATAACCGATAGTACGGGCTCTTCTTGGGAAGGCACTCTGTCAGTTACAGGAGCCCTTCCAAAAATCGAATATATCTATTATGAAGTTTGGGATTCTTTGAACGGCAATGGGAACGGCATTCCTGAGCAGGGGGAGCTTGTGCATCCGCATCTTATCGTGAAAAACACTGGATTTGTACCTTCACTGAATACAACTGTAACCGGCCAGACCGATTGTCCCGATATTGATATTCCTTCTACATCCTGGATGATAGGAGATATCAATGCAAGCCAGTGCGCCGAGGTGGTTATTGAATTCACGATAGATCAAAACTGTACTCCGCCAGTATTTGCGGATATTGAGCTGACTTTTACCGATAGTCTTGGCTACACTTTTGTGGACACCTTCACTTTCACAATTGGAGAAACAGGATTTGCCGATAATATGGAAGAAGGAGATGACAAATGGACGCATTGGGGCACTGACGATCTATGGCATCTCACAGACCGCAAAGCATTATCCGGAAATTATAGCTGGTATTGCGGAATCGAAGATTCTTTACATTATCCGGACGATGTTCAGGAAGTTCTTGAGTCAATAACCTTTCCCATTGGAACGAGCCCAACCCTGTTTTTCTGGTGCTGGTATGAATTTACAAATTATGGTGTGGACGGCATTTATGTGGAAGTGTTTGATGGAGCAGAATGGATCACTCTGGATTTTATCGGGAGCGGAGGTGCGCTTCCTGTTCTCACCACCAAAAATGACTGGCTCGAATATGAGTATGATCTGGAATTCATTCCTGCCGGCACTGAGTCACAGCTTCGGTTCAGGTTTGTGAGCGATGATGAAGATTTTGCTGAAGGGGTGTATATCGATGAAGTAAGCGTTTATACAGATAACTGCCCGGTACACGCAGATTTCATTGCAGACAGTTTTTACGGACAGGAGCCATTTACCGTGCAATTTTATCAGCGGGCTTATGCAGAAACCGGTCCCATCATAGCATGGGAATGGAATTTCGGTGATGGATATCTCTCATATCAAATGAATCCCCAACACATATATAATGATGATGGTTTGAAAACAGTTACACTTTTGGTTACCGACCAATTCGGGATCACATCGACGATAACAAAAGCAAATTACATACACGTGCTGCCTGACACCACAAAAACAGTTTATGTAAATCCCGACGGTACAGGTGATTATACAACTATTTCTGAAGGATTAGATGCACTCAACGCTGGAGATATTCTTCTTCTCGCTGACGGCACGTATGCTGGTCCAATGAACACAGAACTCGTAATCCCTAAAGACAATATTACTATCAGATCAGAGAATGGCTATGCTGATTGTATTATTGATGGAAATTCCTCAAACACAGCCATGATGCTCGTTTTCCATGAAAACATCATTATCGAAGGTTTAACTTTCTTTTCCTGTAGTAATAATGGTTATGGAGGAGCAATTAGCGCAAATGCATCGTTCACGATAAATAACTGTTCCTTTTACAACTGCACTTCATCCTATGACGGCGGTGCGATCTGGAGCGTGAACAGCGCGGAAGTAAGTATTTTGAATTCTTTATTTGAGGACTGCAATGCTGATGAAGGAGGAGCATTTTTTGCAGAATACACTGGCAAGCTTCTTATGGATAATACTATATTCATTAACTGCGAGAGTAATGAATTTTCCGGCGGAGCTGTTTATCTAAACGAAGTTTCTTCTATCAGTGTGACAGGATGCATTTTTGATGAATGCGAAGTGCTAACTGTCGGCGAAGGTGGTGCTATTCACTTCACAAAAGTTGATACGATAACGGTTATGAATTCTTCTTTTGGTCATTGCGCTGCAGCATCAAGCGGTGGAGGACTTTATTTTGATGAATGCCAAACTGTGATAATTGATAGTTGTACTTTTGGTTCAAATGTTTCTCAGAATGGCGGAGCGGTGAAAAGCAATACATCAAATCTCACTATTTCTCAAACAAGAATATTTTCTAATGAAGCAATAGTCGGCGCAGGTGTTTATTGCGGAGATGATTCCTTTTTGAGTGTTGAAAACTGCCTTTTCTATGAAAATAGCAGTTATGCCACGAACTCAAAGGGTGGAGCTTTTTATATAAATAATTCCGAAGTTGAGATCTTCAATTCAACAATTGCGAATAATAATGTCAGCACTCAAGGTGGTGGAATAAGCCATCTCGGCACAAAAACCCTATCCATTTACAACTCCATACTTTGGGATAATTTTCCCCAAGATGTGTGGAGTATCGACACAACAAAAGTAACCGTTTCTTATTGTGATCTGTCTGATTATTGGACTGGCGTTGGTAATCTGACTCTAAATCCAAATTTTGCTGATACGACAAATAATGATTATCATCTCATTTATAATTCTCCCTGTATTGATGCGGGAAATAATATGTATGTTCATTCCTTTGCAGACCTCGATGGCAATGTGCGGATATGGGATGGGACCGGCTCCGGTTATGATATTGTTGATATGGGATGTTATGAATTTGGTGCTCCGATCTATGCAGTTGACGAAGAAATTCCATCCGAGAATACACTCACTCTTATCAAGAATTTTCCCAATCCCTTTAGTGCTGAAACCACTATTTCATTTTATTTGCCAAAAAGCAAATATACAACGGTTGATATCTATAACATAAAGGGGCAAAAGATAAAGACTATACTCATCGTCTCCCCGTCTCAAAGTCACCAAGTCTCCGTAGTCTGGGACGGCACTGACCAGCATGAGCGAAGCATCGCAAATGGTATATACTTCTATGTCCTGAAATCAGGTAATATGCAGGTGATCAAGAAACTGCTTTATATGAAATAAACACGACTCAGCTTGCAAAGATGAGTCGGGTTGAAATTATTGGGACGCCAGTCTTCACTCCGTTACGCCCCGACAAGACGCCCTGGCAGGCAGAGAGCACCGAGGTCACAGAGTAATTTCCACTTATGACAAAGTAATCCCCCCAAGAAAGGGCTTGTCATTCCCGAGCCACATCGGGAATCCAGTATTCTCGCATTCTCTGAACTCCATTGCCTGCTGTCAGAATGAAGGACTATTCCGTACTCTACACCATCTGACAAGGTAATTCCCAACAAAAAAGAGATGTCATTCCCGACCTGATCCTATCGCTGATAAAAAAATTATCTTTTTAATAATTTTCATTGTATTATATAATTCCCAAATGCCTGAATAAGATCATTTCTTATTTTTTCTAACTTCGTTCTGGCATCTCCCCAATTAGAATAATAATAGGGCTCTTCTACATCTTTAATCTCACCATTGTTAAATGTGATTATAAAACTCCATTTATATAAAGAAGTGTCATGTCTATACTCACCCCTATCCTTTATCTTACCTATTCTAGATATTTCAGAAACTTTTATTCTTTCTTTATTTGGTAAAATGTATGAAACTTGATCCATTTAACATGCTCCACCGTTAGTTGTCACTATCTCATCTATTTTCTTCAATATTCATTGAATTCGTTTCATTATTCTATCTCAATATAATAAACTTCTTTGTATTGATGTGCAATAAAATCTAGCGTAGCAGTAACATTTTCTTGATTAATGTCTTATCCATCGTCTCTAGCTTATAGAAATATATGCCATTGGGGAAATCACCGAATTCCCAAGCTGCTATTCCATTTCTACCTTCAATGGTATCAACTAACTGACCAACTATATTATATATTTTGATCTCAACCCCATCTGCCTTCTTTATTCCTCTGATTGCATAAGTTATCGTGGTATAAGATTTAACTGGATTAGGATAATTCTCAAGTTTAGTTTCTTCAAATGTAGTATCAAATCCATTATCATCTATTGAAACTGCACCTAAGATTATAG
>JAUWMT010000077.1 GCA_030613025.1 Candidatus Cloacimonadota bacterium | reverse complement strand
TGGTGGTTAATAGGAAGATAGCTAATTGTAACCGATTCACTTGTCCCGTTAAATTTGTATTCATTTAACTGGGATCGGTTTCCAAATATTTGATGCATTTTCTAACATATTTCTAATTACACACTTTTTAGAGTAAACTCAATAATACGAAAACAAACTCAAAAACTGTACTTCTCAGTTCCGTGAAACGGGGTGTGGAGTTCAGAGCGATATTCACTCTCCTGCTTCATACTGAACTCCATCCGACAGCTGGCGGAAGTCCAGCCCGAAGTGTATGATTTCACCCCGACTCATCAAATTATTCTAAACTTGATTCGAGTTAAAACAAGATTTTTATCGAACAAATAACAATATCATTTTCAATATTTGAAAAGATTGACATAATTTCCAACAATTTTTCTTTCTTAAGAGAGCTTTTTAATGTATGTTATCTTGAAAATTATAGCATAAAAAATTTAAAAATCTAGAGGACAGATGAAAAGTATTATCATAATTTGTACAATACTAATTTCAGTATTGTTTATCTCAAGCTGCTGTGAAAAATCTACAGGACCAGATGATGACAAACATCACATTGGCTGGATCGTAGGTAATCCTGACAATGAATATGGAACAATTTTTAAAACCACTGACAGCGGACAAACATGGGTTCGTCAGGGAGATACACTCACTGTGCCAAATATCATCCTTCATGCAGTAAGAGCTGTTGACTACTTAACTGCATGGATTGTTGGCGAAGCTGCAGATGGATGGGCAACTATCCTGAAAACAACAGATGGCGGACAGAACTGGCAGCGTATCGGAAACAGAGGTGACATACCAGATACCGAATTACTTGGATTGTATGTTTGTAATGAGTATGAAGTGTGGGCCGTAGGCGGATCTAACACAATCCTCTATACAGATGACGGCGGCACCAATTGGGTGTCCAAAGCTGATACATCCTTTTTTCCTTATTCCTTATCTTCAGTAGTTGCACATGATCAAAATGTGTGGATATGCGGAAATGAAATGAATGAAGGCGGAACCATCATCCATTCCACAGATGGAGGAACGTCTTGGCAGCACATGGCAGAGGGTTCCTTTCTAAAGGCAAGAGGAATGATCGAGCTGAGTGCTCCAACCGATAGCTGTGTATGGGTTGTTGGTCACGGAAGAACAATATTACATACTACCGATGCAGGTCAAAGTTGGACAATTCAAGCTGCAGAAGTTATTCCTTGCTGGG
This sequence comes from Candidatus Cloacimonadota bacterium, assembly GCA_030613025.1. GTDB lineage: Bacteria > Cloacimonadota > Cloacimonadia > JGIOTU-2 > JGIOTU-2 > Celaenobacter. The sequence continues at coordinate 8,161 of JAUWMT010000077.1, read as the reverse complement.
ACGCAAATGGAGTTACTGCTATTAATGAAAATGTAGCCTGGGTCGTCGAGGATACTGGAGGTATATATCATACGACTGATGGTGGCGTGATATGGGAACAGCAAACCAATATTCCTGACGCTTCTCACGGATATTATCTTTATAGGATAAGTCCGATGGACGAGAAGACCGCATGGATCGTAGGACCCAGCTACTTTGATGGAATTATCCTCTATACTGTTGATGGTGGTGAAACATGGACAAGACAAAATTATAGTCCTGCAGTCTTATTAGGTGATGTCTCATTTGTAGGTTCATATCATTAATATTTTGAATTTGATCTTAATTATTTGAAAATCTTCATTGGAAAACAGAGTTTATAAATAAGAAATTTATAGAATTATTACTCGTTTTTAAAGCCAAAAGCAATATCCCAAATAACTTGACTACTCAAGAGGGCACTCCTTCAACATGTCCAAAATATTGCAAGGACTTCATACATGGCAGAGAGTGATTTCGACAAAATTGATGCAGTCTTACACGAATTTGAAGGCAGAAAAGGTTCACTGATCCCCATCTTACAAAAGACACAGGCACAGCTTGGATTTCTTTCCAAGGAAGCTATGAAATACATATCTGAGAAAACAAAAATACCTGTTTCAGAGATCTATGGTGTTACAACTTTTTATACTCAGTTCCGTATGCATCCAATTGGAAAGAACATTATCCGCATCTGCCATGGAACTGCCTGTCATGTTGCTGATGCTCCAGAAATCTCCGAAGCACTTTATGAAGAATTGAAGGTAGAACCGGGCGGTACAACAAAAGATATGAAATTTACTGTCGAAGAAGTTGCATGCCTTGGATGTTGCAGTCTTGCACCTGTGATCATGGTCAATGATAAAGCATATGGTCGCTTAACTCCAAGCAAGATCAAAGATATATTAGCTCAGTATTAATCAAAAAATAACGAACCAAATTTAATCGGATTAGGAGAGAATTTGGAAAATTCAGTAAGAATAAAAGTTGGTTTAGCAAGCTGCGGAATTGCAGCCGGCGGTTTGGATGTCCTTGAGAAGGTGGAAAACTTTCTCAAAGAACATGATGTAGATGCACAATTGGAACATACTGGTTGTATCGGGATGTGCTATGCGGAAGTGCTGATGGAGATCGATGACGAAGAATTCGGCAGCACTATGTATGGCTATCTCAATGCAGCGGATATCGATGATATCCTCAATGCTCATTTTGTCGAGAAAAAACCTCTGACCGATCATATTATCTTTTCGGACAAACTTGGCGGCGAGGAGAAAGTAATCCTGGATTATCAAACAAGAATAGTGCTTCGAAACTGCGGAGTGATCGATCCTGAATCCATTGATGAGTATATTGAACGTGGTGGATATGAAGCTCTGCAAAAAGTCTTGAAAGATATGTCACCGGTCGATGTGATCGAAGAGATCAAAGAAAGCGGTCTTAGAGGTCGCGGTGGTGCAGGTTTCCCAACCGGATTGAAGTGGCAGTTCGCCTACAATAATTATGCAGATAAAAAATATGTGATCTGTAATGCTGATGAGGGAGATCCCGGTGCTTTCATGGATAGAAGTGTGCTCGAAGGTGATCCTCATGCTGTCCTTGAAGGCATGCTGATCGGCGCATATGCAATTGGCTCTGATACTGGTTTCATCTATTGCCGTGCGGAATATCCTCTTGCTGTGAAACGGCTTAGGATTGCGATCGAAAAAGCTAAAGAAAAGGGATTTCTCGGAAGCAATATTATGGGATCGGATTTCAATTTTGATCTTACAGTGTATGAAGGAGCCGGTGCTTTTGTTTGCGGAGAAGAAACTGCACTCATGTGCTCGATAGAAGGTAAAAGAGGAATGCCAACACTTCGTCCTCCTTATCCTGCAGAGTCGGGTTTGTGGGGAAAGCCAACAAATATAAATAATGTGGAAACCTATTCTAATGTTGCTTGGATAATCCGAAATGGTGCAAAGAAATATGCAGAATTCGGCACTGAAAAAAGCAAAGGCACAAAAGTTTTTGCACTCACAGGCAAGATAAAAAATGGCGGACTTGTGGAAGTTCCTATGGGTATGACGCTGCGAGATGTGATCTATAAAGTTGGCGGTGGCATCATTGAGGATAGAAAATTCAAGGCAGTACAGCTTGGCGGACCTTCAGGCGGTTGTATTCCGGAAAGTCTTCTCGACACTCCTGTTGATTATGACTCGCTCACAAAAACAGGCGCTATCATGGGCTCGGGTGGCATGGTTGTCATGGATGACACAACTTGCATGGTTGATATGGCTCGTTTCTTTCTGAACTTCACTCAGGACGAATCTTGCGGAAAATGTACGTTCTGCCGTATTGGAACCAAACGAATGCTTGAGATCCTTAATAGAATTACTCAAGGAAAAGGCGAACCCGGCGATATCGAAATTCTGGAAGACCTTTCCCGTAAGACCATAAAAGGTTCCTTATGCGGACTCGGACAAACAGCTCCCAATCCTGTGCTTACCACGATCAAATATTTCAGAGATGAATATGAAGCTCATATAAATGACAAAACCTGTCCTGCTGGCGTATGTAAAGACCTTATAAAATATCTCATCATAGAAGATAAATGTATCGGCTGTGGAGCTTGCAAGCGTGCGTGTCCGGTGGATGCTATCACAGGTGAGAAAAAAGAAGTTCATGCTATCAATCAAGATATCTGCACAAAATGCGGTGCCTGTATGACCGCATGTAAATTTGATGCAGTGGAAAAATTATAAGCGGGCGTTATGGCAGATATAAAAATTTTATTGAATGGAAAAGAAGTAACTGTAAGAGAAGGTCAGACGATCCTCGAAGTTGCTACTGAATACGGCATTGAGATACCAACCCTTTGCCACGATGAATACCTGAAACCCTACGGCTCATGCTGGGTCTGCCTGGTAGAAGTGAAAGGAGCAAAGGGTTTTGTCCCTTCCTGTGCCACAAAAGTTTATGAAGGAATGGAAGTCAATACAGATTCCGAAGAAGTGCGTGCTGCCCGACAAATGGCTCTTGAACTTCTCCTTTCTGACCATTATGCTGATTGTACTGCTCCCTGTATTCTGGAATGTCCGGCACGAGTGGATGTTCAAGGTTATATTGCCCTTGTAAATGACGGACTCTATCATGAAGCGATTAAGCTTATTAAAGAACGGCTTCCATTGCCACTTTCCGTAGGACGTATTTGCCCTGCTTTTTGTGAGAAAGAATGCCGTCGTCAAATCATCGATGAACCCATTGCAATACGCAAGATAAAGAGATATGCTGCGGATAAAGACATTGAAGATTCTGCGAATTCATACATACCTGAGTGCAAACCTTCAACCGGTAAAGAGATTGCAATTATCGGCGCAGGTCCGGCTGGATTGACAGTTGCTTATTATCTTGCGCAACAAGGACATAAATGTAAGATTTACGAAGCTATGCCGGAAAGCGGAGGTATGCTTCGCTACGGTATTCCTGAATTTCGTTTGCCCAAAGAAATACTTGATAAAGAGATCGGGCTGATAAAGAAACTTGGAGTAGAAATTCATAATAATGAACAGCTCGGAAGAGATTTCACACTTCAATTTCTGTATAAAGAATACGATGCTGTCTTTCTGGGCTTTGGCACCTGGACTGCGGTCAGCATGAACATCGAAGGCGAAGACCTTGAAGGATGCTATCTTGGTATCGACTTTCTTCGCGATGTAGTTGAAGGAAAGATCACAAAAGTGGGCAAGAAAGTTGCAGTGATCGGTGGGGGAAATACCGCTATCGATGCTGCGAGAACAGCTCTTCGTCTTGGTGCGGAAAAAGTACTGATCGTGTACCGCCGTGCTGAAGAGCAGATGCCTGCTGATGAAGTGGAAGTAATAGATGCTAAGGAAGAAGGTGTTGAATTTCATCTTCTGCAGAATCCTACAAAGATCATCGGAAAAGACGGCAAAGTTGAAGGTATGCAGATCATCAAAATGCGTTTGGGCGAGCCGGACAGCACCGGCAGGCGCAGACCTATCCCGATCGAGAATTCGGAATTCATTATGCAGGTCGATACGGTTATACCGGCAGTCAGCCAGAAACCGGATACACAATTCCTGCTCGATGAAATTGCAACAATAAACGGAAAAAATCTTAATCTTACACGATGGAGCACTATTGAAGTCGATGAAGATACAATGTGTACAAACATCGATAAGATATTTGCAGGCGGAGATCTCACAAGAGGTCCCTCGACAGTTATTGAATGCGTTGCTGATGCCTACAAAGCAGCAGAAAGTATTGATGCATTCTTGAAGGGCGAGAAAATTAAACCCTCGAAAGAAAAATTCAACAGCAAAAAAGCTGAATCCTATAAAGACCTCGATCCAGAAGATTTCAAAGAATATGACAAAGCATCTCGAGTTGCTTCAGGGTATCTTGAGGTAAAAGAAAGAATATCAAATTACAAAGAAGTTGAGAAAGTTTTTACAAATAAGCAGGTACATGATGAAACTGCTCGCTGTATCGAATGCGGATGTGATGTCAATCCTACCTGTGTACTGCGCCAATATGCAACAGATTATGATGTCATTGCAACACGTTTTGTAGGAGAGGTGAACAATCATCCTATCGATAAAACTCATCCCTTTATTCTTCGCGATCCAAACAAGTGCGTGAATTGCGGACGCTGTGTGCGGACCTGTCTTGATATACAAGGTGTTGGTGCCTTAGGTTATATTTATCGCGGGTTCAAAACACTTGTTGCTCCTGAATTCGATGAATCGCTTATGAATACATCCTGTTTGAGCTGTGGTAAATGTATTGATGTATGTCCTGTTGGCGCCCTTACTCCGAGAAATACACAGTATAAATTGGCACCACTTGATTATGAAGAAATCCAAACTACTTGTGCATTATGCGGAGCTGGTTGCAGCGTCAAATATATGAAAAAAGATAACATCATCCTTAAAGCTGAAGCAGCGGACAGTCCGATCACAGGAAACAATGTATGCTTCAATGCTCATTTCGGCTATGAAGTGCTTCAATCACAAGAGCGTATTACACAGCCAATGATCCGCAAGGAAAATCAGCTTCAGCTGGTTGATTGGGAAGAAGCTATGGATTATGTTACGGATAAATTAACAGAGCTTGAAAGAGATGTGGCTTTCTTCAGTAATGGAGATTTTACTAATGAGGAGTTGTATCTTATCAGTAAATTGGCAAAGCAGTATAAGAACAATAAGAAATATTCCTGGGAATTGAATGGTTCGGCAGTTAAAGATAAACTCGGCATTAATTATTCTCCCAATCCGAGCGCTGACCTTAATCATACAGATCTTATCGTTTTGATCGGGGATGTTACTCATACAGTTGGCGTGAAGATCATGCAGGCACTTAATAATGGTGCAAAATTGATGCTGATCCATCCTGAGGAGAATCGGTTTGCACGACGAGCAGATTTCCATATTGCAACGAACTATTACATAGAAGTGATAAATGAATTTACAAAGTATCTCATGGAATATCGTCATCATAATATTGATTATATTGCTCGCCATATTGGAAATTTTGTTGATTTCAATCATCAGCTCCAGCATACTATACAGACCGATGAATTTATGGATTATGCTCATGAATTATTGTCATTTAAAAAGGTTATATTTGTTTATTCCGAAAGTGATCTGGATTATGATACCCAAAATGCGATATTAAATCTGAGCATGCTGCGTGGTGATATAGGCACAGAAGGAAATGGTATTGTAAGCTGTTCTGAGCTTGCAAACAAGCCGTCATTACTTGAAAACGGATTTGTTCCCGTAAAAAATTATCAAAAACTCAAATCAGCAGTAATATTTGGAGAGGATCCTTTGTATAATAACAAAATGGAGATCTACGAGTGGCTGAATAATCTTGAGTTCCTTCTTGTAGCAGATTCCTTTATGACCGAAACTGCAAAGATGGCACATGTTGTATTGCCACTCAATTCGTTTATAGAATCTGAGGGTACGATTACGAATGATAATAATGTCGTTCAAACAGTGACGAAAGTACGCAATACTGTTACAGGAAAAGAGAACTTGTATTTGCTGAGAGATCTTCTTGGTTTGGATTCTACACTGGAAGAAATCTCTGAAGATGCGAACAAGGAATTCAACTCAGATGAACGTGTTGAGAGCAGATATATTCCATCAGAAGAGGAAACACAGAAGATAGAGTTGTCATTCACTCACAAACCATCAGTTGCCCGAGCTGCTATCGAGCTGAATGCGACAAGAAAGAAAATTCTTGATTTTAAAGAAAAGATGCTTGGAAAAAAATAACCCTTCTTAATATATCCCGAAATAAAAAAGCCCTCAAAAATTATAGAGGGCTTAGTTTTTATAAGTTCTTACTAATTATACAAGTCCTTGATCGAGCATGGAATCTGCAACCTTTTTGAAACCAGCAATATTCGCACCATTTACATAGTTTACGAAATCATCTACTTTACCGTTTTCAACACATTGTGAATGAATACTCTTCATAATATTATGAAGTTTTTCATCAACTTCTTCGCTGCTCCAGCTCAGACGAAGGCTGTTCTGGGACATTTCAAGACCGGAAACAGCGACACCGCCTGCATTTGCAGCTTTTCCAGGACCATATAGGATTTTGTTGTCAATGAACACATTTACCGCATCGGGAGTCGAAGGCATGTTTGCACCTTCAGAAACACAGATACAACCATTTTTGACAAGGGTCTTGGCTTCTTCTTCGTTGACTTCATTCTGAGTAGCACAGGGAAGTGCGACATCACATTTGACACCCCAGGGGCGCTCCCCTTCGTGATATTCAACACCAAATTCTTCTGCGTACTCTTTGATGCGTCCGCGTTTGACATTCTTGAGTTCCATAAGGAATTCCCATTTCTCACCCGAAATTCCATCCGGATCATAGATGTAGCCGCTGGAATCTGAAAGTGTGACCACTTTACCGCCAAGTTGATTGACCTTTTGTGTCGCATATTGTGCAACGTTGCCGGAACCGGAAATTGTGACGATCTTGTCTTTGAAGTTAAGACCACGGGTTTTGAGCATTTCTTCTGCGAAATAAACTGCACCATATCCAGTTGCTTGCGGACGGATAAGACTACCGCCCCAGTTCAAACCTTTACCTGTGAGCACACCAACGAATTCATTTTTCAGCTTCTTATACATTCCAAACAGATAACCGATCTCACGACCACCCACACCGATATCACCGGCAGGAACATCTGTGTTTGCACCGATATGACGGAAAAGTTCAGACATAAATGTCTGGCAGAAACGCATGACTTCAGCGTCAGATTTTCCTTTAGGATCAAAGTCGGAACCGCCTTTACCACCACCCATGGGGAGTGTGGTAAGACTGTTTTTGAAAACCTGTTCGAATCCTAAAAATTTAAGAATGCTCAGGTTAACGCTGGGGTGAAAACGGAGTCCGCCTTTGTACGGTCCGATGGCGCTGTTGAATTCAACTCTGTAACCACGGTTAACCATAACCTCACCATTATCACGTGCCCATGTAACACGGAACATGATGACGCGTTCCGGCTCTACAATTCTTTCAAGAATTTTTGCTTCTTTATAACGGGGCTTGGATTCATAAACCTGCCAGACCGACTCGACCACTTCTTTTACAGCTTGAAGAAATTCAGGTTGATTAGGATTACGAGCTTCAACCTGATACATGAATTCTTTCATACTCATGAGAAATACCTCCGGATATTTATTATATATATGGTATGATTTTGCGTAAAAATGAACCCTATTATTATTTGTCAAATTATAATTGAAAAAGCTTGATTGGGCATATCTCATTCCACAGAAATAAAAAAAATCTCGCAAAAGCGCAAAGACACAAAGTTAAAAAAAACTTAGCGACTTTGCGTGAAAAAGGATTAAAGATGCCGATTAAATACATTACGTATTATTTCAATACCGTAGAAGGACAAGCAGTTCTGAACAACATTGCCGGAACCAGATGAATTAGAAGATAAATGGTGGGGGAGATAGGTTATTTGGTTTTTTTCAGAATTGAGTGGGCAAATAAAAATAATATCCAATATCCAACCACAGTGTAATAAAAGAAAAAGAAGATTACACGGGGCAGGCACGGAATATCCAATGAAGAAGGAAAAAGATAGATGAGTGAGTAAGAA
>JAUWMT010000080.1 GCA_030613025.1 Candidatus Cloacimonadota bacterium | reverse complement strand
GAGCGTAAGCTCTCAGAACCAAAAACTAATGATAAACTTAGCTCCATAGGTGCGGAATATATATTTTATAATATCCGCATAAGTAAATTACACAATTTTATCCGAAAACGACAAGTCTATGAAAAATTTTGGGGTATGCATATAAACAATTAAATAAATTTGACAAAGAAATGTTGATCATAAATTTAGAATAGATAAAAAAACAATATGATAATGAATGATAATATTTATAATGATATAAATAAGCAAGGTTAGAACATGAAAAAGATTTTAGTCATCGATGATGTAACGGAAAATTTGATAGCAATCAAAGAAACACTTGAAGATTTAATGCTGGATTGTTTGCTTTTAACAGCACAGTCAGGAAAAGAAGGATTGAAAATAGCAAGAGCCGAACAACCCGATACGATCCTTACGGATGTTCAAATGCCCGGAATGGATGGCTTTGAATTATGTAAAAAATTGAAAGAAGATGAGGCAACAAAGCATATTCCCGTCATGATATTTACCGGATCGAAAACCGATTCTGAAAGCCGCATAAAATGCCTTGAAGCCGGAGCCGATGTTTTCTTAACAAAACCAATTGATACTGGAGAACTTACAGCACAGATAAATGTTATGTTTAGAATTAAAGAGGCAGAAGATAAATTACGAGCAGAAAGAGAATTTTTAGATGAAAAAGTTCAAAAAAGAACTAAGGAACTTCAAAAAGCAAATAAAAGTTTAAAGCAAGACATCACAGAGCGTAGGCGTGTGGAGCAGAAATTAAGAGAACTCGATCAAGCCATTGAACAGACTTTAGAGGGGATAGGGATTGCAAACATGGATGGGAAATTTGTTTTTGTCAATCCAGCTTGGGCGGAGATGCACGGTTATCTCGCTGCTGAACTGATCGGAAAGCCAGCCAGCATGCTGGATTCGCCTGAAGACAGGAAGAATTTTCCGAAGGTATTGGAAGAGATAAAGAAAAAGGGCTTCTGGCGTGGTGAACTTCAAAGGGTCAGAAAAGATGGCTCATCATTTCCTGCTATCATGACATCAAGCTTGATGACAGATGATATGAAAAGACAGGTTGGTATTGTAGGCGTCTGCCTGGACATTACCCAGCGCAAGCAGGCGGAGCAAGCACTGCAACAGAGTGAGGAACTCTATCGAACAATGATTGAACATTCCAATGATATGATCTGGACACTCGATGTAAAAGGAAAATTCCTTTATATAAATAAGAAATCAGAAGAGGTGGTTGGTCGGAGTGCAAAATCAGAAATTGGGAAGTCATTTGTTCCATTGATTGTTGAAGAAGATTTAAAAATGGTTGAAAAAGTTTTCATGGAAACATTAAAAGGAAAATCACAACATTATGAAGTTAGAATTCATGGCAACACTACAACAAAAATAATAACTTTATCTGTTAATACAGCACCTATTAAAAAGGGTGGAAAGGTAATTGGAACTGTAAGCTTTGGAAGAGACATCACCGCGCGCAAGAAGGCGGAGGAAGTCATACAGAAAAGAATGGACGAAATAGAAACTTTCAATAGGTTAGCTGTTGGTAGAGAAATGAGAATGATTGCCCTGAAAAAAGAGATTAATGAACTTCTTACAAAAACGGGTAAAAAACCGAAGTATAAGATTGCGGAGTAATTTTGTTGAGTAAGTTAAGTAATTAAAATAAGTTAAGTAAGTAAAATTTATTATATTTCACTTACTCAACCCACTCAACTTAAAATATCAAGTGGAGTAACCATGAACGATACGAAATCTACTTTTGAAACACTAGCAGTTTGGAAACAAGCCCGAAAATTAAGAAAAGAAATATCAGAGTTAACACAAACTTTTCCTAAAGATGAAAAATATCGTTTAGTCGATCAAATGATAAGGGCATCAAGGTCGGTTACAGCAAATATTGCAGAAGGATATGGAAGGTATCATTTTCAGGAAAATATACAATTTTGTCGTCAGTCACGAGGTTCTCTTTACGAATTATTAGATCATATTTTTGTTGCTTTTGATGAAGTTTATATTTCTCAAAAAACATTTGAAATATTTAAAGAAAAGATAATGAAAACAATTAAAATATTGAATGGGTATATTAAATACTTGAAAGAACAGAAAGTAAGTTTTGGGAGAAAAAATGGATAAGGTAAATAATGGAAGTAAGTTGAGTAAGTTAAATGAGGGAAGTAAGTTGAGTAAGGAGAATTTATTATGTTTCGGTATATTCAACTTATTCAACTCACTCAACTCACTCAACCCACTCAACCCACTCAACCCACTCAACTTAAAAACAATGGAATAAAAATGAAAATACGAACAAAACTTGGTATTTTCCCAATTACATTAGCCATAATAATGCTTATTGTCTCGTTATTAATTACAATAATTATCTCTAAAGGTATCATCTGTAAACAGGTTGGAAATCACTTATGGACAACTGCCCAATCCAGGGCACATAATATTGAAACACTTTTGGATGATTATAAAGAAACTGTTCGGGTACTGGCTGTAGGAATTCCTTTCACAAATGTGTTAGACCCAACAATAGATCATACTAAAAGAATGGCAGAATGCAATATAAGGATAAAACGAACAATAGAAGTTAATCTAGACATTTCCAGAATTAGAATTCTAAATAAAAAAGGTAATGTCATTGCATCCAGTCACAAAGATGTTGGATTTAACCAGAGTGCTGATGAGATATTCTTAAAAGGAGAAGATAATGTTTATATTGGAGAAATTCATAAATCCGAATTTACTGGAAATCTTGTTCTCAGTGTTTCATCCCCAATTTTTGTAAGAAATACGTTTTCCGGAGTTTTGATCATTAATTTTGATGTAGAAGATAAATTGTATGAAATAGTAACAGATACGACCGGCTTGGGAGAAACCGGAGAGATATATCTTGTGAATAAAGATGGCTATCTGCTCACTCCTTCCAGGTTTATTGATGTTACGATCTTAAAAACAAAAATAAACACAGAGCAGGTAAACTTGTTTATATTAGAACACATAGAAAAAGACCTTGCTTCGGAAATGGAAGAAAAACCAACTGTATATACTGATTATAGAGGTGAAAAAGTTATGGGATTACACTATTTTATCTCTGAGATTCAGTGGGGTTTGATTGCAGAATTTGATGTTAAAGAAGCAAATAAACCAATAAATGAGATGGCAGTTTTATTAATAATTATTTTCTCAATTTTACTTATTATTACCATAGTTGTTTCTATCATAATATCCAAAGATATCACTTTGCCAATCGAGGAATTACATAAAGGAGCCGAGGAAATTATCAAAGGCAACCTGGATTATAGAGTCGGTATAAAAACAAAAGATGAAATCGGTCAGCTTTCTCAGGCATTTGATTCAATGACTGCCAGGTTAACGGAATCTCAAAAAGAATTGGGAAAACATGCTGAAAAACTTGAAGATGAGGTAAAGCAGAGAACCCGGGAACTGGCTAAGAAAATCGCAGAAATTGAGCAGCAGAGAATATCCACAGCTAATATTGCCAACGACCTTGAAGAAATGAATATTATTCTCCAGGATGAAATAGATGTAAGGAAAAAAGCAGATGCGGAACTCATAATATCTGAAAAGAAATACCGCACTCTGATCGAAAATATTCAGGATGGTGTTTTTGCTATTCATGATGCGAAAATGTTATTTGTTAACAAAGCTTTTGCAGGAATGACCGGCTACTCGGAAGAAGAATTGATCGGAATGGACTTTATAAACCTTATTGCACCGGAAGATATTGATATGGTTATAGACCGTTACCACAGAAGACAGGCAGGTGAGGATGTTCCAAGTGAATACGAATTCAGCATGCTAAATAAGGACAAAACAACCAGAATAATTGTTAATATGAATGTTGGACTTGTTACTTATAAAAAAGGTATAGCCAGCATGGGAACAGTAAAAGATATCACCAAGCAGAAGAAATCAGAGGAGGAGTTGAAAAAACGATTGCATGAACTTGAAATTTTTCACAAAGCTACGATGGGACGTGAAAGTCGCGTAATTGAACTGAAACTTCAGGTGAATGAACTGTTAGTACAGCTTGGAAAAAATAAGAAATATAATGTTTAAGGAAAATATGCCTTGATGTTTATGAAAAAAATGCGTTTATCAATAACCCAGTCCTTCAGGGCTGGAGAACAGAGAATGCAAGGAATATGGAACGGCGTGAACGCCGTCGTCGTCTTAGTTTGCCGGTTATGCCTATGCCTAAAGGCACAGGTTATTGATGGGTATGTTTATGGAAAGCTCGAATCGTCTGATTATATCAAAGAGTTATGTGTTTTCTCTGCTGAATGCAAGGATTATTAATAAACCGGTTTATAAAAAAAAATACTGTTATCAATAACCCAGTCCTTCATGGCTGGGCTCAAACAATGTCGCATAACAATAAGACGCCGTTCACGGCGTTCTAAAACAGTTATGCTTATGCCTGACCCGGTGTAATAAAAAGGGATTACACAGGTTAAAAAGGCACAGGTTATTGATGGTTTCTCATTTTATTTAATTTGACTTTTTTTGAGCGAACTGAAGTAGTGTAAAATAAAAAAGTGAAAAGTAAATCTCAAAATTTCCATTTAAGAAGGAGAAGAGATGAAAAAAAGGAAATTAATCGGTATTATATCGATAGCGATGTTACTTATGTTTTCGATATCTGGCTGCAATGCTAAGAAAGAAAAGAATGGCAGGGAGGATATTGAAACCAAGAAATATGCCGGAAAGAAAATATTATTCGTAAATTCTTACCATAAGGGTTTTGAATGGAGCGATGGAATTACAAAAGGACTTATGGAAGGTTTATCTAATAAAAATATTGAATTAAAAATTCATTATATGGATACAAAGAGAAATAATGAAGAAAAATATCAAAAGCAGGCAGCGTTAGATGCAAAAAAGATCATTGAAAAATGGAATCCCGATATTGTTATCACATCTGATGATAATGCTTTCAAATATCTCGTTATGCCGTATTATAAAGATGCGGATATTCCTATTGTTTTTTGCGGTCTGAATTGGGATGCCTCCGTTTATGGAGCGCCATACCGTAATACTGCCGGAATGGTTGAGATCAGCTTGGTTATACCTCTTATCAATCATCTGAAAACATATACGAAAGGTAACAGAATAGGTATGATCGTAGATGATTGCTTATCTTCAAGAAAATGGGTGGAAAATGTTAAAAAAATATTGAAGATATCATTTACAAAAGAGTATTTTGTGAAAACACTTGAGGAATGGGAAAATACCTTTATCAAGCTTCAAGATGAAGTTGACATACTTCTTCTTGTTGGGAATGCTGCCATAAATGATTGGAAAAATGAAGAAGCAGAAAGATTTGTTCTTAATAATGTGCAAAAGCCCACAGGTTCAACATACGACTGGATGGCGCCTTATACCCTTATCACTATCGAAACAATAGCTGAGGAACAAGGAGAATATGCTGCTGAGACTGCTTTGAAGATACTTGACGGCACTCTTCCATCAGATATTCCTCTTAAAGAAAACAAGAAAGGCAGATTGATCCTGAATCTGAAAATTGCCGAGAAATTAGATGTAGTTTTCTTGCCGTCATTGTTGAAAAATGCTGAAATTATTGAATGATCCGAGAAAGATTTTGAATGATGAATAATAAAAAAATTATGAAGAAAAATAAAGGAAAGATAATTCCCAGTTTTTTAATCTCTTCGATTCGGAAGAAAATATTCTCCGGTTTTACTGTTGTTATTCTTCTTGTATTGTTTATGCTGTTTATAAGTTTCTTCCAGATCAAAAATGTTAGAAGTTCTTCTGAACAAATAATTCCCAATAGTATGCAAATGAATCTCAGCCAGGATTTAGCTCTGCATATTTTATCATTGGATTCTAATATCGAGCGGTTTTTCATAATCGGGGGTGTGCAAATTCAAGAGGATATTATTGATGATCTTGAGCAAATTTCTAAACTTCTTGAATCTATGAAAATTCAAGACAATGAAAGAGTGATGCCAATTATTAAAGAACTTGAAAATATAACAGCAGGTTTGAGAAAAGATATTATTCATACAATTGAATTGGGAAGCACGAATCTAACTTCGAGGGAAATGAATGAAAAAATAATTTCCATTTACTCAAAAATAACGAATGGCAAGCAATTACACAGGGAACTAACTACCGAAATCCTTACTCAATTACGTGAAACCGTTAAAGAACAAGAGAGAATTACGGATAATATGATTTTTCAGTTTGTAATTCTGGGAATACTCGTTTTTCTATTAGCTATTTCAGCTTCCTCATTGTTGGCAAAAGTCATATCAAAACCAATAGAAGAATTAAGAGATGCTTCAAATAAGGTTGGTGAAGGTAAGTTCGATACATAAATACAAATTAGATCTGGTGATGAGATAGGTCAATTAGCTCTTTCTTTCAACCGGATGGTAGAGAATATCCGGCAATCCAGAAAGGCATTGCAGGAGAGCGAGAAACAATATCGTACTCTCGTGGAATCATTGGAAGAAGGAATTGCATCGTTTGATGAAAATGAGAATTTTACTTTTATAAATCCCGCTGCATGTAATATATTCGGATATTCAAAAGCAGAACTGCTTCAAATGAACTTTAAAGAAATATTAACTCCGGAAGATCATCAAAAGATGCTGCAACAAACTGCCATGAGAAGAATAGGGAAATCAAGCGAATATGATATAAACATTATTATGAAGAACGGTGATATTCGCATTCTTGCCATAAGAATCAGTCCCATATTTGAAAAGGGTGAATATAAAGGATCTTTTGGAATATTCCGTGACATCACAATACAGAAACAAGCTGAGGATGAACTTAAAAAGAAGACAGATCAAATTATTTCTAATCAAAAAGAGCTTGAAAAGCTATATGGAGAAGCAGAACATTCCAGAAAATCGTTACTGAGCATTCTCGAGGATGTTACGGAAAAGGAAAAAGATTTAAGGGAAAGCGAGGGGAAATATCGGTTATTGGCAGAGAATACTCTTGATTGTATCTGGAAAATGGATAAAGATCTGAAGTTTACTTATATTAATCAATCCATTTTTCCTATGCTCGGTTTTACACGGGAAGAATGGGCAGGAAGCACATTAACGGAACATTGTTCAAAAAAAGAACTTCAGCATTTTATGAATATAGTAGAAGATGAATTACGAAAAGAAGAGAGTTATTCAGCAATGTTTGAACTGAATTTATTTCACAAAAATGGGAGCGAGATACCTCTCGAGATTCTCGGTAAGATCCTGCTCGATGAGAACAAACAAGTTATTGGATTTCAGGGGAATGCTCGTGACGTCACAGACCGCAAGCAGGCGGAGAAAATACAAAAAACATTATATGACATTTCCAATGCTCTAAATACAACGGATAATATGCATTTACTTTGCCAAAAGGTAAGAGAGTTTTTAGGCAATGTTATTGATACAAAAAATTTCTATATTGCCTTATATGATGAGAAAACCGATGTGATTTCCTTACCTTTTGAAGTTGATGAAAAAGATAAATATGAATCCTTCCCAGCCGGCAAAACACTTACTAAATATGTGATACGGTTAGAAAAACCTTTGTTTGCACCACGCAAACTTCAAGATGAATTAACCGAGCAAGGCAAAATTGAAGTAATTGGAACTCCTTCTGAAATATGGCTGGGTGCTCCTTTGAAAGTAGAGAACTCGGTCATCGGGGTTATAGCAGTCCAAAGCTATGATGATCCAAACCTTTATACTGAAAAGGATATTGAAATATTAACTTTTATTTCCGAAGAAATTGCTCTTGCCATCAAGCATAAACAGGCGGAAGAACAGACAAAGAGAGATCTGAAAGAAAAAGAATTATTATTGCGTGAAATACATCACAGGGTGAAGAATAATTTACAGGTAATATCAGGGCTCCTTCAGCTTCAGGAAAATGAAATAACAACAAAAGAAGATGCGCTAAAAGGATTTGCTGCAAGCCAGGATAGAATACTTGCAATGGCAAAAGCTTATGAATTATTATTAGGTTCGGAATATATGTCTGAAGTAAAAGTTGGGAAATATATTGAATCACTTGCAGGGCAACTAAAACGCAATTATGACATCCATCATAAAGTAAAGATCAGCTATTATTTTGATGAACTCACAATTAATATTGAAATATTAGATAGACTGGGACTTATATTGAATGAGATCATAACAAATTCTATAAAATATGCATTTGAGGGAAGAGATTCGGGGAACATTAATATAGAATTGACTGACAAAAAAGATAGTATCGTTTTAGTAATTTCAGATAATGGGGTAGGTATTCCGGAAGATATAAACATATACAATCCGGACACGCTTGGCTTATCACTTGTTGACATGCTTACTAAACAGCTTTGGGGGAACATTGAAATTAGACAGGAAAAATGGGACAAGCTTTACACTGGAAATACCGAAAGAGAGTAAAGCGTAGAGCGAGGAGCGAAGAGCGAAGAGCGAGAATAGAAGAGCGAAAAGCGAAGAGCGATCCGCCTTCATTGCATTTCAGTCTTCACTTCGTTACGCCCAGACAGGACGGCGTGACAAGAGAGAGAGGAAAGTGGTGTTGGTTAAACAAAAATGTTTAAACATTTAAATACAAGGATACCCCCAAAATTCAGACACACTTTTCTTGTAGAGCTATATGAATAAGGGGATTGGTGATGATTATATGGGGAAAATACTACTCGATCTCATTGTAGAAATCCTTTTATGAAACAAAAGTTGGTTTTTTTCAGAATTGAGTGGGCAAATAAAAATAATATCCAATATCCAACCACAGTGTAATAAAAGAAAAAGAAGATTACACGGGGCAGGCACGGAATATCCAATGAAGAAGGAAAAAGATAGATGAGTGAGTAAGAA
>JAUWMT010000078.1 GCA_030613025.1 Candidatus Cloacimonadota bacterium | reverse complement strand
CCTGCTTACTGAATAGATCTCTGATAACTCTTGAATGCTATTTTCTCGAGTTAACCAATCAGCGATCATGTTTTCTCTTTCTTCCATACGTGACACTTCTTTCCATGGCATAGCGCGTACCTCCATGCCATAATTTATTCTAGTGTCACCTATGTCCCAAGTTTATTCTGTTACCTATCCGCCAAGTTTGTACCAGCCCCAACCCCTCTTCTGGCTACCAAGCCCCTGCTTGGTAGCCCAGATGTTTGTTTTTGCGTTACCAAGCAGGGCTTGGTAACGAGAATAGTGGTGGCGTGCTACTGAATCCTGCTAGGTAGACCTGGGCAGGCATATCAAATCCGCCAACCAGCAGATGGATACGAGAGGATGACGGAAAGTGCAAACTTCTTGACAAAAATAAAACGATTACCTTGAAAGAAAACCAAACAGAATTATTATGAAAACCAGAGAAAGAAATAAGGAAAATATTTACACATTACGACACAGTTTTGCATTAAATTTGTTTATAATGGAGAATTCCTTTGATGAGGTAAATTTAGAATATGAATAATATCATAGTGAGGAAAAAGTTTGTGTGCACTCTCAAATCGGGAGTACTTGTCCTTCCTTTTGGCGGATCCCCGAACTTTTTTGTGAATACAAATGCTATCTACTATTTCAGCCTAATATCAAAAGTCAATCAATGAAGGAAGAAGAATGTCTATCATAGGAAAAATTGGTCCCGCGAAATGCCAATGTTCAAAAGGTTGGGATGCTATGTGGTTCATCAAGAGTACCGGAGTAGTTTGTTCAAATTGCGGAAGAACACGGGAAATGTCGGTTCCTCCCCAAGGTATTATCACTTCTCCCTGTCAATGTAGTGCTGGAAAGAGCGCCACATGGTTCATCACAGCAAAAGGTAATTACGTTTGCTCCAACTGTGGTATGAGCCGTTGATTGAATCACAGCACGAATACAGCAGAAACTAGCAGATAACAAGGTGTATGCGGCTCGCTACGCTCAGGGCTTCGCATACACCGATATCGTAAGGCAAAATGCTGCCTAAAAGAAAGGATGAAACCATGCAGCATAAAAATCTATCTTTGGTTACTCTGTTCATAGGGCTATTATTTGCCCTCAGCACCTTAGCAGAAGCTTATGATGAGTCTCGAGTTCGTTATATCATGGTAGATATGAGTCTGGGTCATGTTTCCTATTACAGAGGGCATACTAAAGACCCCCAATCTGTTGAAGCGGTTAGACGTTGGGACGATGGGGTCAGGGTCACGAATGCTAACCAGTTTCAGCGGAAGATTTTGGAAGGAAGAGGTTGGCAGATAGTCTACAAGTGCAATAACCTAACGGTAAACGGGATGGACGTTAAGCTAACCACCGACCTAGTGGATGTTAATGTTACTGATGATGATGGACATTCCACAAAAACATCCATTGCAATTACTACCCAAACACTATTTGTAAAACCATTATATCCTCCGGATTTGATAGTTGAAAATATCGAATTTCTTGAGCCTTCAGGTAATCAAGCCTTAGACGCTTATGAATCAGGTAAAATCCAATTCACTCTAAATAATCAAGGTCGAGGTAAATCTCAAAATATTCAAATTACTTTATCTTCATTGAGTTCATCGGAAGGGATTGAATATACATCCTCACAGATAATTGAATTATTAGGTTCTAAAGAAGAAAAAGAGGTTTCCTTTAACTTAATTGGTGAACCATTAATCAAAACTGCTTCTCGCAAGTTCCGTGTGCAAATTACAGAGGAATTTGGCTTTGATGCGAATCCGTTTAATATTAGTTTTGAAACTAAAGCTTATGATCCACCAGATTTACAGATAGAACAAATTGCAATCAATGACAAAGAAGAAGGTGATGCTTATGGCAATGGAAATTCTATTATCGAACCAGGTGAATCAATAGAAGTAACAGCTTTTATCCAGAATTATGGAATAGGAGATGCAGAAGATGTTACTGCCAAAGTAATTTTAGAGACATCAGATAGAAACATTACCTGTCTTGATACAGATAAATCTTTTGAGATTGGTACAATCCCTGCAGGAGATTACAAGCTATTAAAATTCTACTTTTATACAAGTCGTCGCTACAAAAAAGAAAATATCCCACTCACAGTTCAATTGAATGAAGCGAAAGGTTTATACGGCAAAACAAAAGACTTGGGTTTGAAATTGGGTGAGAGAACCCAAAATATTGTAGATGTACAAGTTGTCCGCATTGAAAAGCCAACACCTAAAATAAAGGAAATAGCAGAAGTAGCAAAATCAGATGTAGATGAACCTTTATTAGAATCCAAGGCAAAACGACCGGATGGTCTGGCTGTAATAATTGGTATAGAAAAGTATAGATACTCTCCAGAAGTAACCTTTGCCGAACGAGATGCTGGAGCCTTTTACAATACTACAACAAAGTTATTGGGTATACCGGAACACAACATATATTACATCACAAATGAAAACGCAACAAAAGGTGAATTTGAAAAATTGTTCGGTCAAGACGGTTGGTTGTCAAAACGTGTTTCTACTGAATCTGAAATTTTTGTATATTACAGTGGTCATGGCTCACCAGATATTAAAACTAAAGAAGCATATCTTATCCCTTATGATGTTGACCCAAATTATGCAAATAAGGGTTATGCACTTAATATGTTGTATGAAAATTTGCATAGTTTAGATGCCAAATCAACAACTGTTATTTTGGACGCTTGTTTTGTAGGTCAAAGTCGTGAAAAAGAAACTTTGCTTGCTGGTGCAAGACCTGTTGTGCCAGTTATTGCAAGCCCTTTAGCTTATGGTAAGATTACAGTTTTTTCAGCAACAGAAGAGAATCAAATCAGTAGTGGTTATCCTGAACAACGACATGGTTTGTTCACTTATTTCTTTTTGAAAGGTTTGCAGGGAAAAGCTGATAAAAATGGAAACAACTCAATTAATGTAAATGAATTGTTTGACTACCTAAAAAACAATGTATCTAAAATTGCGGGACAAATAGATAGAGAACAAACACCGCAAATTATTGGTGATATGGATAAAGTTATTGTGGATTATTAGTTGGTTATATATAAAAGGATATCATGAAAAAATTATTACTTTTGTTATTTCTATTCATTTCATTATTTGCATGTTCTCATAACAAAACTGTCATTCCAGAACAAACACAAAAAATTGAAACTATCTACATGACAGAAAAAGAAGAAATTATTGATTTAGAAAATGGATGGTATAAAGTAATTGGAACAGCAATAATCCAAAACATCTCACCTGAAGAAGCAAGAGAACTTGCTATTCAAAAAGCCTGTAAAAATGCAATTGAATATTATAGTGGAGTTGAAATCTCAGGAAGAACTCTCAGCCTTCAAGCAGAAAGTAATGAAAAGATATTATTGGATAATTTCCTACAACTTATCAATCAAACCTCTCAGGGCATTATATTAGAAAAAGAAGTATTGAGTGAAGAGATAAAAACAGATGGTAATATTCTAAAGAAAGTGGTTGTTTTAAAAGTAAAAGTCGGGCAACAAAAAGGAGAGAAAGATCCATATTTCAATTTAACAGCAAATATAAATAGAGAGTATTTCAAAGAAAACGAAAATCTTGAGCTAATTGTAATTCCCACAAAAGATTGTTATTTAACTGTTTTTAATATATGCTCAAATGATTCGGTTTATATCATTTTCCCAAATCAATATAGAAATGATAATTTTGTTAAATCAGGTGAAGAATTCAAATTACCGAATGAAAGTGATAAAAAAATTGGATTATCTTTTCCCATTTTTTTGTTACCTGATAAAGAGGAAGATACTGAGATAATTAAAGTTATTGCCACAAAAAAGCCCATATTATTCCAATCCTTTCAATCAATCTCTGCTTATGGTACTTATCAATCTGCTATAACAGAACTACTTAAGCAGCTCATAAAAATTCCAAGGGATGAAATTGAAGAATTTGATTTGGAATATTTTATTAGTAAATAGGTTTTTTTGAAAGAAGTAATTCACATAACAATGTATCTATAAACTGGCTACAATCGTCGCAGCACAATGAGCCATTATAAAGTCTTTACTATCACTTTGAATCCTACTTAAAGTCCCTTTTCTTCCGGCGCAATCAGCTGTATCCTATGAGGTAATATCTTTACGTGAATGTGTTTTCTATCTTTGATAAAAGGTATTTCACCATCGAGATAAAGCGGAAGATCACGCTGTGCCTCAATGAGAATTTCCTTGCCCTTGTAAAGGTGAGCGGCAGGAAGTTCTGTATGCGTGCCCTTCACTGCTTTTGGAATGAATTTAAAGATCTTTCTTCGTGAAAGCTTATCAATAATACAAAAATCGAATTCCTCGTCATCGATCTTTGCATCCGGAGTTAGATAAAATCTGCCACCGCAGCAGATGCCGTTTCCCACTGTAACAAAGAGTGTGTCCTTCGTAAAAGTCTCACCGTTTATCGTGATGGTCACATAATAGCTGTCTTTCCTGATAAGGGCTTTCATAACTGCATACATGTAGCCGGGAAATCCATTCAAACATTTGTTTTTCGTGTAGGAGATCGCAACCTGTGCGTCAAAACCGACTCCGAGTGTGTTTATGAAATAATAATCCTCGATCTGCCCGATATCCACAAGCCGCACGTGATGTTCTTTTATAATTTTAATTATATCGGACAATTTATGGGGAAGATCGAGATTCTTCGCAAAATCATTACCGCCCCCGATAGGAATAATGCCAAGATTCACATTCTGGGGATATCCAGACTTCATTATGCCGTTGACCACTTCATTGATCGTGCCGTCTCCGCCTGCTGCAATTATGTTTTCCACTCCTTGAATAACTGCTTCGTGAGAAAAATCTATTGCCTGGCACGAGCAGTTTGTCAGCACCATTTCGTAGGGCATGTTGAATTTCTTGAAATAGCTCTCAATCGTCCGGGCGCTCTTGAACGCTTTTCCTTTTCCTGCAAATGGATTAAGTATTATTTTATACATTATTATTCTCCGTACAATGCCACGATTTAGAATCTGTATATATTATCTTCTATTTATTTCTTTCGATTATTAGGAAGCTACGAATCAAATAAGGAATTTTCTTGAAAAGTTCTTGTACGCCTTCGATGTCTTTTCCACCCGCCATTGCCATATCGGGTTTCCCGCCGCCCTTTCCGCCGATGAATGCTGCAGCTTGGTTCACGATCTTGCCAGCATGAAAGCGCTTTGTGAGATCTGAGGTGACAATGCAAATGAGGGATATCTTATCATCAAATTCAGCTCCAAGAATGCCTATGCCCGAGCCGATCTTCTGCCTGAGCATATCCGCTGCTTCTTTGAGCTGATGAATGTCTTTGAGGGCAAGCATACCGGACACGACAGTTACACCGTTAATCGTCTGTTTATTTATAATGAACTCATCGACAATGTCTTTCAAAGAGAATCTTTCAAGCTCTTCAAGATGCTTCCGCAATTCCTTATTCTCAACGTGCAATTTATCTATTTTCTCGGGAATTTCAGAAAATTTCGTATTCAATTGATTCTGGAGTTGGTGCAGGATGTGTTCATGCTGTTTTACAAATTCATAAGCGAATAAACCGGTTACCGCTTCGATCCTGCGAACGCCTGCTGCGATAGAACTTTCCGAAGTGATCTTAAAGAAGCCGATATCTCCTGTTCGCTTGCAGTGAAGTCCGCCGCAGAGTTCCATCGAGCAATCTCCGATTTCGATAACTCTTACTTTTTTCTCGTATTTTTCGCCAAACAGAGCCATTGCGCCTTTTTTTCTTGCATCTTCGAGATTCTCGATAAGTGGATTGACCGGAATGTTCATTATGATATTTTCATTTACAAGCAGCTCTACTTTATCAAGTTCATCCTGAGTAACCTGCTGAAAATGAGTGAAGTCAAAGCGGAATCTGTCCGGCGTAACATGTGAACCTTTTTGATGAAGATGGGTTCCCAGCACTTGCCTCAGCGCAGCATGAAGAAGGTGGGTGGCAGTGTGATTTCGTTCAATATTTTCTCTTCTTTCAAGATCAACAATAGCTTTGACCTTTTTATTTTTTATAGCTCCTTTGATAAGTTTTCCGAAGTGGAAGATCACGTCATTCTGCTTCTGAACATCCTCAACTTCAATCTCAAATTCATCATTAAATATTTTTCCTGTATCAGCGATCTCACCGCCTGATTCAGCATAGAAAGGCGTCTTATCCAGCACAATAACAGCATTGTTGTCATCATCAATATAATGATGTTCAATTACACAATTTACAGCATCATTTTCATAACCTATGAATTCGCTTTTATGCTCTGCAGGAATATCGAGTTTTAAGAAGGAATCACTTTGCCGGTCGAATTTTGCATCTTTGCGAGCCCGGGCTTTTTGCGCTTCCATCTCTTTTTCAAATCCCTTTTTATCGACTTCAAGACCTTTTTCCTTAGCCATGAGTTCTGTAAGATCGAGAGGGAAACCATAGGTGTCGTAAAGTTGGAAAGCATCTTTATACGATATTTTACTAGCATCAGAATATTTTTTTATTATTTCATTAAATGTGAGTTTGTTTAATTCCTTTTTTATCTGATCTTTCTTTCTTTGGTCATTCAATAATTGAGTTTGAATTTGCATTGAGACTTCAGTAGCAACTCTATAAATTTTATTGAAGTAATCTTTAAATTTAGGATTTTCAATTATTAATTTCTTTATCATTTCTTGAGTTGCAACAACATCATTGAATTTGCTGATGCCCATATCGAGCGTTTGATTAAAACGCTCCTCTTCAGCATTGATAATCATCTTAATGTGCATCTTCTTTTCAATGATCTCGGGATATTGTTCTCCAAGAATGTCACACACTGTATCCACGAGTTCTGCAAGGAAGGGTTTGTGTATATTGATTATTCTGCCGAAGCGTGTTGCTCTGCGCAGTATTCTTCTAATAACATAGCCCCTTCCGACATTGGATGGAAGTACTCCGTCAGCGATAGTAAAGGTCAATGCACGAATATGGTCGGCGATGACGCGGAATGCATGCTTTTCCTCTTCGAATTTGACCTGAGCAATTTTTTCAATATTATGTATTATCGGCATAAAGAGATCGGTTTCATAGTTGGAATTTTTATCCTGAAGAATTGCAACGAGCCGTTCAAAACCAGCTCCTGTATCAACATGATTTTTAGGAAGATCGATGAGTTCACCGTTATCCAACCTGTTAAATTGTATAAAAACAAGATTCCATATTTCGACAAAACGACCGCACGAGCCATTAACTTCGCAGTGATGATCGGGATCATCTTTTTTTGAGCAGTGCTCGATGCCCTTATCATAGAAAATTTCGGAGCAAGGACCACAGGGACCGGTGTCCGCCATTTCCCAAAAATTATCTTTATCTCCGAATTTGAGCACACGATCAGGGTCAATGTCGGTTACTTTATTCCACAATTCAAAGGATTCCTCGTCTTCATAGTGCACTGTTGCAAAGAGTTTTTCTTTAGGAATTTTCCAGATGGAAGCCACGAGTTCCCATGCCCATTGGATAGCTTCTTTCTTGTAATAATCACCAAAGGACCAATTGCCGAGCATTTCAAAGAAGGTGTGGTGATATTCGTCTTTTCCCACTTCTTCGAGATCGTTGTGTTTTCCTCCAGCACGCAGGCATTTTTGGCTATTAACTGCACGAGTATAATCCCGTGAGCCAATTCCCAGAAAGATATCTTTGAATTGGTTCATTCCGGCATTGGTAAAAAGCAGGGACGGGTCATTGATCGGAACAAGCGGTGCTGATGGAATGATCTCGTGTTCTTTTGCTGCAAAAAAGTCTATAAAATTTCTTCTAATCTCTGAACTCGATAGCATATGGAGACGATTTCCTTTTTGGTGGGTATAGAAAATGAGGGATGCGTGCTGTCAAGAAAAACAAGGGCATGGAGCAACGCCCAAATAATTTGACAAACATATAGGCACTAAAAAATGTAGCGAACTCATGGGCCAGTAACTCAGTGGTAGAGTATCGCCCTTTTAAGGCGAGAGTCGAAGGTTCGAATCCTTCCTGGCTCACCATTTTGAAATTTATTTTTGAGGCCCCATCGTCTAACGGTCAGGACTCAGGATTTTCATTCCTGCAATAGGGGTTCGATTCCCCTTGGGGTCACCATTTTTGGAGAACCGTCACTAAGGTGGCGGTTTTTTTATTTCGTAGGGGTTGAAATTATTAGCAGGCAGAGAACACAGAGAAAATGTTGAAGAAAAATATGGTTCTTTTCAGAATTGAGTGGGTAAATAAAAAAATATCCAATATCCAACCACAGTGTAATAAAAGAAAAAGAAGATTACACGGGGCAGGCACGGAATATCCAATGATGAAGGAAAAAGATAAATGAGCGAGAAAGAAAAGAATAGAGAAAATAATCAAGTGAAGTTCGATTTGCAGGATCGTCTTATTGATTATGCGGTTAGAATTATTCATGTTTCTGAGCAACTACCTGACACAAAAGCAGGTAAACATATTTCTTTTCAAATGCTGAAAAGTGGTACATCACTCGCTCCCAATTACGGAGAGGCACAAAGTGCTGAATCAATCTGAAACCTTGCGAATGGTCTTGACCTTCGCAATGGTTGTGAGCGGATTACCATTGCGGAGGTTTTCAACCATCCGCAAGGCAATCGAAGTGTGGTTGAAGATAATAGTAAAGGCAAAATTAATTCAACCTTCAACAAAATTGTCTCCTCTATTGCAGGAGACAGACAAGTTGATCTCAATACTTTTTAAGAGCATTGATATGGCGAAAAAGAAAAATGAGCGATAGCGACAAAAATATTTGGTTATTGGATATTCCGTGTTGGATATTGGATATTCAGATTTTTTATGTTTAGTATATCGACCCACTTAAAACTCAAAAGAGCCCAAAAAAAGGTGTCATTCCCGTGAAAACGGGAATCCGGTTTTTTCTGATAAATTGAGAAAGTTTTCTGTTATTAATGATTAATATGAGTTTATTAAATTATAATAGCACACAGCCCCACGCAGATTGAACTGATCTTCGCAGATACAAATATTGATATTTTTTTACCACCCGTCTACCCTGTGCTTCAGTCTTCGCTTCGCTTCCGTCTCCGTTACACTACGCCGTGACAGGTCAGTCTTCACTACGTTACGCCCCGATAAAACACCGTGGCAGGCAGAGAACACCAGTCTTCGTCCCGTCAGGTCGTGACTATGGCTCGGCAGGCAGAGGAATTTTACTCAAATAATTCCTCGAGGCTCTGCCTCGGGGTTTCCGATTTCTCCATCTCCATTTTGGAGAGGGCTGGGGTGAGGTAAAATAATGAAAATTCGGTTTTCAATCATTGGATTGAAATAAAATTGGCGAAATACTCCTTGGC